>CAUPEV010000049.1:0-26703 GCA_963510335.1 uncultured Roseateles sp. | reverse complement strand
GGTTGCCAACAAGCGCTGGCCAAGGCCGACGTATTCATCCTCCCCACACGAGCGCCATTCGGTGCAGCGAGACAGGGCCAATAAATCGCCCGAGGCCAAATCTGTGTCCGGATAGCGGGTCGGAATCAGGCCGACGACCTCGCCGCCGTTGCTGAACTGAAAATGCGCCGGCATCCAGACCGCATCGCGCAGATCTTGCGGTGGATCGATATCGACTTGGGCCACCCGGTTCCAGGGCAGCCAGTAGTATTTGCCATTGATGATGGCTTCGATCACCGGGCCTAGTCGGCTGTCGGCGTCGGCAATCCAGTCAAACGCTTGGCCGTCTACCGAGCCCGATGTGGCCGGCGCCTGCTCCAGTGCCTCGATCCGCAATTGCCGGCCGGCCTCGGCTTCGCCGCGACCCTCGCGCAGCAGCGCCTCGATCAGCAAGGCGACCCAGGGCTCGGGCTCACCGAACAACATCGGCACCTTCTGCCCCGCGAACACCTTCATGCGCAAGGTCTCGCAAGCGATGGCCTCACGGTAGGTTTGCACCATAGGGAGCATGCCGGCATCAAGTTCGAGCGCGACATTGAGTTGATTCAGCGCGCGCTCCCACTGCCCAGTGATGCACAGCAACTGGAACAGGAATACGCGCAGCTTGGCGTCTTGCGGCTTAGACCGAATTTGTTCGGTCAAGAGCTTCAGAGCGAGCTTTGCGTCGCCATCTTTGAGGGCTTGTTCGGCAGCGCCGGGATTGGACATGGGAACTCCGGCAAATACGGCACTCCCGCAAACACCAAGGCAACGAGTCTGCGTGAATGGAAATGGAAATGGAGCGGATCAAGCGACCGGGGCAGCCGGCCGCTTGCCTCCAACTTTTCCGTGGCGCCGACTTGACCCAAGCGGCCGTCGGCACCAGGGCTGGACAAGAATCAACCGACAGCGACGTTCTCGGCAATGTTCCAGGCAAAGGTCTTGTCGCCTGCCACTGTGCCCTTGGAATCTTGCGGCGTGTAGTCGTACTTGACCTCGGCGAAGTTCAAAGTGACGTTTTCGGTCAAGCGGTCTTCGCCGCCCGACCCACCCGTGCTCACGGAGGTCACGATAACTTCCTTCATCGTGATGTGGATGTACTTTTGCTGGCCTTCACCGGCCTTGCGCACCAGCAACTTCACTTCGTCGATGTGACTGCCCTTGGCGAGGGCAACCATCAAGGCCGACGAGGCGGAATCCACATATTTTGTAAACGAAAGGTCCTGGAAATTGGCTTTGCCGGCGCCGCCGCCACCGCCGGAATGGGTCGTGCCGGACTGGGACATGCCCCAGCTCCAAGCCAAAATGTCAACATCGCCCTTGGGTCCCTGAACCTTGTCACGGCTCTCACCCTTGATCTTGGCGCCCAAATTGATGAACATGTCTAATGCCATGATGCTCTCCTGAAATGCTACCCAAATTGGGCGTTAGATACTGCAAAAAGCGCCCTGCTTGAGGGGGCCCCCAGCCATGCAGCCGACTGGGGAAGGTTGAAACGAATCGACGTACTTAGCCCTTGACCGACGGCAGTTTGGAGACCAAACGCAAGGAAACGGTCAGGCCTTCCAATTGGTAATGGGGCCGCAAGAAAAACTTGGAGCTGTAATAGCCCGGATTGGCCGGATCTTCTTCAACCACGACCTCGGCTGCTGCCAATGGCTTCTTCGCCTTGGTCTGCTCGGAAGAGTTGGCGGGATCACCGTCGACGTACTGCATGACCCACTTGGTCAACCAGGCTTCGACTTCAGCACGCTCCTTGAACGAGCCGATCTTGTCGCGCACGATGCACTTCAGGTAATGCGCGAAGCGGCAAGTGGCGAACAAGTAAGGCAGGCGGGCAGCCAGATTGGCGTTGGCTGTCGCGTCAGGGTCGTCGTACTCGGCCGGCTTGTGCAGCGATTGTGCGCCGATGAAGGCCGCAAAATCGCTGTTCTTGCGGTGCACCAAGGGCATGAAACCGTTCTTGGCGAGCTCGGCTTCGCGGCGATCTTCAATGGCGATTTCGGTCGGGCACTTCATGTCCACGCCGCCGTCATCGGTGGGGAAGCTGTGAGTGGGCAGGTTCTGAACAGCGCCACCGGACTCGATGCCGCGAATCCGCGTGCACCAACCGTTCTCCTTGAAGGAGCGGTTGATATTGGTGGCCATGGCGTAGGCAGCATTCGCCCAGGTGTATTTGCCGTGATCGGCCGAGCCGGTGTCTTCTTCGAAATTGAAGGCTTCCACCGGATTGGTCTTGGCACCATAAGGCATACGCGAGAGGAACCTTGGCATCGCCAGGCCCACATACTTGGAGTCCTCGGACTCCCGCAGCGAACGCCAAGCCGCATATTCGGGCGTGGTGAAAATCTTGGTCAGATCGCGCGGATTGGCCAGCTCTTGCCACGAGTCCATCTGCATCAGAGTCGGCGAGCCGCCGGTGATGAAGGGTGCATGTGACGCTGCGGCAATCTTGGCCATCTCGGACAGCAATTCCACATCGGGCGCGCTTTGGTCGAAGTGATAGTCACCCACCAGGCAACCGAAAGGCTCGCCGCCAAACTGGCTGAATTCCTCAGCATAGATCTTCTTGAAGATCGGGCTTTGATCCCAGCTGGTGCCCTTGTAGCGCTTGAGTGTCTTGCCCAGCTCGGCCTTGGAGACGTTCATCACCCGGATCTTCAGTGATTCATCGGTCTCGGTGTTGTTCACCATGTAATGCAGACCGCGCCAAGCGCCTTCGAGCTTTTGAAAGTCTTGGTGGTGCAAGATCAGATTGATCTGCTCAGACAGCTTTTTGTCGATCGCGGCAATCATCGCCTCGATGGACGCGACCGTGTCGCTCCCGATCAGCGCAGTCTGGCTCAGGGCCTGCTGGGCCAAGGTTTGTACTGCCTGCTCGACCGCGCTTTTTGCTTCGTCGGACTTGGGCTTGAATTCTTTTTGCAGCAGCGAAGCGAGGTCACTGCCTTCCATCGCAACGCTGGCCAGCGCTGCCGATGATTGGGAGGCTTGAGAGTCGGCCATCTATTTCTCCAGTACTTTTAGGGGGTGTTCGGGGCGAATTCAACCAAGCAAGAACTCAAGCGTCCGGTGGCTTGGCCGATGACGCCAGCGCGCCGAGCAAAGCGGGATCATTGATCAACTTGCCAATCAATTCCTCGGCGCCGCCCTTGCCGTCCATATAGGTCACGAGGTTTTGCAATTGCTGGCGCGCATCGAGCAGCTTGCTCAAGGAGTCAACTTTGCGAGCCACGGCATCGGGCGTGAAGTCATCCATGTTTTCAAAAGTAATGTCGACGCTCAGATTGCCTTCACCCGTCAGCGAATTGGGCACTTGCATCGCCACACGCGGCTTCATTGCCTTCATGCGGGCATCGAAGTTATCGACGTCAACCTCCAGAAATTTGCGATCCGCTACCGGCGCCAAGGGGTCGGCCGGATTGCCGGACAAATCGGCCATCACGCCCATCACGAATGGGAGTTGAACTTTCTTTTCGGCGCCATAGACCTCGACGTCATATTCAATCTGAACGCGAGGCGCGCGATTGCGCGCGATGAATTTTTGGCTGCTACTCATTTCAAGCTCCTGTGCGACGGTGAAGAACTACAAATAAAGAAAAACGGCATAACGAGCAAAACGCTGAGCATCATCACTGCTCCGAGCCGTCAAGGCTGTAAGGGTCAATACCTACCAAGCCGGCGACCCCGGACAAGGCATCGGGCGCGAGCATCTTCATCAACTGCAAGAAATTCTGGTTGATCAATTGGCTGCCCCTGCGCAAAAAGAGCGGCGCGGGATTGGCAGGCTCGACGCGTTCAAGATACTCACAGACCATGGCAATGGCGCGAATCGCGTCTTCACGCGAGTTGACATTGCCGGACAAGCCCTTTTTGTTCGGCACAGATCCGGAAGCACCTGTTTGATCGCCAGCCAACTCGGCCTCGGAATCCTCGCCTGCAACTTCCTGGTCAGCCTCGCCGGGCAGGCAGCCGTAAACGCCGTTGACCAGGTTGTAGAGCGGGCGCAGATCGGGCGCCAACTCGCTGCCCAAAGACTCATTGAGCAACGATGTCAGTTGCCGAACCTGCGTCAGCGCTTCTTCGCAGCTCGACTTCAGGCTGCCGTCTTTGGCAAGGGCAGCTCCCAACATCTGATTGATCTGCCCTTGACTGATGGTCTCTTCGTCAGCGCGGGCTGGCGCGAGCCCCAGGGCCAACTCTACGGCCCGCACATCCAATCGTCCTATGCTGCGATCGTCAATCAGAAGAGCCGCACGCAAGTCCCCCAACAAACCTTCGTTCTCGCGCAGCAATGTCAGGGCGTTGACGCGGGCATATGGATCCCCATCGTCCGGGTCGGGCAGCGGGTGAACATGGGCCCATTGGCTGCTGATCAGACCATGCAGCAACTTCAAACCCGCCGGCAAAGCGACATAACCCTGTGTGTGAACGGCAGCGCGAAGCCAAACGATGACTATTCTCAAATCGCGGCTGCGCTCCATGAGCGCTTCGGCCATTGACACCACATTGCGCCACACAGGCAATTCAGCCGGGCCAAACTGAGATTCCGGCTTGCCAGCGGCTGCCTGATTCAAAGCCAGGAAGTCGTTGTCGTACTCAAGATCAGGCCCACACGGCGCAGAGTCATCGCCCATCGGCTTGAGCCACTCGGCAACCTTGCTCTCGTTCGCTTCAAAATCGCTCATTAATGACGCACTCACTTGATTTGTCGGGTGATGCTTTGCGCTGGGTCAATAAAGCCGGGCTCGACTCAGGGCATACGGACTTTAAGCCAGGATTCAGTTGAAGAGACTCAAGTGTTTCTAAAAAAATCCTAAGGATGTGCGAGCAAAAAATACAGTGCGCCAATGTTTGGGAATCCGCGAACATAACAGGCGATAGTGACAGACCCAATACATCGGGCAGCACAGGTGCGGCCACCGACCTCCCGAGTAAGACAAAAGCCCTGCAGGAAAGCTCACGAATCACGGCGAGCGCCGCTAAAACGACTCGCTAGTGATGCGTTTCATCGCACAACTTCTACATTGAACTGCGCTGCACCATACTCGTCACAGTCATTGGCGCCACATTGATTGGCCCTGCCGAGCAAGATTGAAGGCAGGGAACTTCCATTGGCCTTCAATGCATTGGACACAGATGCGGCCTTTTCCCCGGTCGGCAGCTTCAATAGAGAAAACTCGTTACGCCCTTGACTGACCGAACTGAAGTCGCGCGGATGTGCGCTGATGATGACCAGGAAATGCTGTGGCCCTGGTGGCTCTGACGTTTCCAGTGGCCAACTGCGCGGCGGCAATGAAAGCGTCTGCCCGGCCTTGATCCGGCCGATGCTGGGCGCTTGCTCGTTAGGAAACAAGACCACCAATGAGCCGTCTTGCTCAAGCATCAGCACGTTGACAAAGCCGTCCCGTGTGGATTTGACGTTAAATGCCAGCGAATCCTTGCCAATATGAAACTGCTGCTTGGCACTCGCAGCCTCGACGGTGAAGCCGCTCGTTTGGCTTTGAACAATCTTGCTGAACTCTTCCCGCGCATCCCAACTGGCTGGCGCCGCGACGACAGCGGCCGGAGTCGCAGCCACAGGCTTGGACTCTGGCGGCAAAACGACTGAGGATTGATTGACAGGCGCCGGCTCAATCGTCTTGCTTGGGGCTGTGAGCATAAAAATGCCGCCTCCAGCTGCCACAAGTAGCAGTGCGCCCAGGCCCAACCACAGCCCTTTGCTGCTGCCCTTAGCCGATGCAAGCTGGGATGTTGAGGCAACTGCTGACTGCACCGGCGTGCGGGGCGCTGGGCTAGCTGCTTGACCAAAAATCTGGGTTGGCCCGTCGAACACAGTTTGCGCCGGCATGCCCACAGCACTTGTTGATCCACTCAGCCCCAAATCCGCACGCAAATCCGCGATCGAAGCCGTGCGCTCTTCGGGCCGCACGCGCAGCGCGCGATCAATTGCCCGCAAGAATTGAGCGCTGTACTTGCCTGCCGCCGATTGTTCCAGCGGCACATAGCTATCGCTCATCAAGCGGCCCACCGATGTCGGCGGTGTGCGCCCCATGATGGCGAAATGCACCGACGCTGCCAAAGCGTAAACGTCGGTCCAAGCCCCCTGCTTCATATTGGGCGCTTCAGCGTACTGCTCTACCGGCGCATAGCCTGGCTTGAGAATAACGGTCAATGCCTGCGTCATGTCACCGATCACTCGGCGAGCGGCGCCAAAGTCAAGCAGCAAAGGTTTTTGGCTGATGCCCAGCAAAATAACGTTATCCGGTGCGATGTCCCGGTGGAAGCAGCTCGCTGAATGAATCACGGCCAGCGCCTCGGTGAGCGGCGCCAGCAAGCCCATCAACCACTGCTCATCCGGTGGCGCGCCCATTTCCCGCAGCTTATCCTTCAAGGTAATGCCTTCGTAAAACGGCATCACCATATAAGCGGTGCCATTGGCCTCCCAGAAGCGGTAAACCTTGACCAGCGATGGATGATCAAACGAAGCCAGCAACTTGGCCTCATTCACGAAACTCTTGAGTCCAGCCTCGAAAGTGTCCCGGTGGCGTGCCGACTTGACTTGCACCTGGGTACTGCCAGCTCGCGCTGACAAGGCCGCTGGCATGTACTCTTTCAGTGCCACCTTGCGCTCAAGTGAATGATCCCAGGCCAGATAGACGATGCCAAAACCGCCCTCACCCAGCACGCTGGTCAACTCGAATTCGCCGACATAGGTGCCCATAGGCAAGGCGTTGCCGCTTTCGCCCGCACTGGAGGCCGCGCTATGCCCGGCCGAGGCGGACGCTGCGGCTGCTGCGACAGAACTGGCCGAGGGCATGACTGTGGCCTGAGGCGGAACTGATCCCCCCGCATTGTGCGCAGCGGTCACTGTACGCTCGCTGTTCGAAGGGCGAATGACGGTGCGATCGTCGTCAGGCGTCTGGCTGCTCATGGCGTGCTTGATGATCCTTGTGTGATTGCGGGCCTGCGGCGAAATCGTCAGTGAATGATGGCAGGAATACTCAGCCCAGTTCTCGCGCCACCACCGGTGCTCAATTGGGCCCAACTGAAGCAGCATGGGCGGGACCAGGAAACAAATCTGGTCAGTTCCTGCACAGACATAGTTTGCCCGTTTTGAGGCGACTTCTACCGTGGGCGGATTCTCTACGAATTTCCCGATCCAAACCCGAGCACGCGAATAGAAAATTTATTCAGTTGCGCGGTCCAGGACAAGGCTACAACAGACAAGCTTGGTCCAAAATCACCGAGGCGCGCAAAAGATTGTTGAATGCAAACTGCAATAGGAAGTTGAGGGGCATTGCGCTTCCAAGCAAAGGCGAACGCCGGCAGCTAATATTTCCTACAAAACAAAGGCCAGCCCAAGATGCCTATCGGCCCAAATGACGAAGACCTTGCAGGACTTCCCACTGCACCTCGCCGGCGGCGAGGCGCGCGCCGTCGGCGCAGTAGCGAGAGTAGTAGCAGCAACGTGCAATTCACAAATCCTGCCAAGCGCACGGCAGCTCCGACGCGCCGCATCTTGTGGGTGATTCTGGGGTCCGGCGCCTTGCTCGTGAGCGCCATATTTTGGATGAGCTCGGCCAGGCAAGGCTCTAGCGCCACGCCGGCTCATATTGCCGAGCCAGCGATGCCGCAAGTCGAGAAGACTGCCCTTCAAGCCAAGGCAGCACTATTGCCAAAACTGCAGCCTGAAGCCGCGCAAAAGCCAGTCATTGAAACGGCCTCGATTGAAAGTTTGCTTGCGGGCAAGAGCGAGTCAGCCGACTGGCGTATCGCCCGCTTGGACAGCAATGAAGCGGTGCTGGTGATTGAATTCCCCAACCTGAAGGAACAAGGCTTGGCCTTCAATCGAGCGGCCGCTTACATCGAAAAGAAGAACAGCCGGCGAGACCAGGTGCTGAGTGATGCTGACTTGGCGGCCTTGGTCAAGCAGTCAGGGGATACCGCCGAAACCTTCTACTACGGACATGACTACTCGGCTGAGCAGATGCGGCAGTTCTTCGCTCAGTCCAACACGCAGAACATTGCACTGAACGCACAAGAGCTACGTCTTCGTCAGATCCTGGTGGACGCTGCCTTGCTGCAAGAAGAGGTGCCCGGCGAGCCTCGCACAACAAGCTTGATGGCGCCGGGCCAGCAAGCCGTCATCAGCTTCAGTGCACTGCAGCGCGATGATCCCGCCACCAAAGTGGACGAAGGGGTAGATGCCTTGCGGCGCGAATCGACGCTGCGCCATGAGTTGAGCCACGGTGAGTTCTTTACGCGGCCCGCCTACCAAAAGCAAAGCTGGGCGTTTTGGCAAAACAGCCTCAACAAGACCGAACGCGCTCTGTTCCGCCGTATGTTGGCCGGCATGGACTATGACGCCGAGAATGAGCTGCTGATGGTCAATGAGACACAGGCCATTCTGATGCACACACCCGACAGGCGGGCCTTTGATGCGAGCAATTTGGGCGTCACGCCAAGCCAGTTGCAAGAACTCAGGCAACGCTTTGAGCGCAGCCGCTGACTCGCAGGCGGCAGACTTTAGGCGTCAAAGCCATACGGCCCTTCAAGCGCAGCAAACCCTCAAACAGACTTGGATGGGGGGCAGAGGTTTGAAAGCAATGCAGATGATGAAGTCGGCAAGCCCTGGCAGACCTGCATACAAGTGGCCATTTGAGCGCCGGCGGCGAACCAATATGAACGGCCTCGCCCAACGGGCTCCCAGAGCTGCAAGGCTTCGCCGGCAATTTGAGCAATGCCGTCCAACCCCACGGGCAACTCCAACAACTCACCGGGATTGAGGGACAAAGCTGCGCTGCGATCAGTTTGCGAATTTGCCTCCTTTTCCAAAGCAAAAGCGGCAAGCTCGGCCTCCAAACGATCCAGTCCCCAATCGTCTTGCAATGCATCGGCGGCCAAGTCATCCAAGCGCCCCAGCCCTTGCCAGAGTGATAGCAAGGCCGGCAAGGACACAGGCAACTGCGCCAAGGGCTGCACGATGGTGAAGGGGAAATAGCGCCCCACCCGGTCGACCGACGGCATCAGCACGCCCGCCCATGCCTGCTCGGCAAGGGCGCCGGGCAAACAGCCTGGAGTCAGCAAAAAGCGCCAAGTCGGGCTGACCAAATAGGCATCAAGCCATCCGACCGGGTCGCGCTCGCGCAGGGCCTGCATGCCATCGGCTAACCAGTTATCCCAGAGCTCTACGAAGGCCGGGTCAAGGCGCCGCGAGGCAAAGTCACCCAAAGCTGGCAATTTGCCATACCAAGCGGGCAGTGCTGCAGTCATGCTCAAAGCGCCGCCGGGCAACGGAATTGCTTCACTTCCTTCAGCTGGAAGGGGTTGAACACGCTGGCCGCAATCACATCCACCCTCGCCTTCTTGCCATCCACAATGATTGGAATGCTGAACTTCTCCGGCACGGCAGAAGGCTCGACGCCGAATCGATCGAACAGGCGGAACAAGGCCCAAGGCCCCTCGAACAAGAGCGGTGCGGCCGCGCCGGCTGCGCCGCTGCTCAGCTTGATTTGCGCGGCCACCCGCTGGCTGGGCCAGCTGACGCTGATCGATTGACCGCCCGCCACGAGCTTTTGAACTTGGCCGTCCACATCAAGCAGCAGCTCTTTCAAACTGGGGTCCATCTCGGCCACACGCAGCTCGATCTTCAATGAGGGTTGCTTGCCGCCGCTGCGGAAAAACACTTCGCGAATGCGTGCCGCGCGTTGGAACTCCAGCAAGGCTGCCGCGGCCACGGGCTTGCTGCCATCAGCAAGCGGCTTGTAGGCCCAAGAGGCGGCCGAAGTGTCGACCAGGTTCAAGAGTCGGCGCTGGAAGAAGTCATCCATCAAGCCGCCGCCGCCAAACAACTGACCAAAGTCTTCCGGCAAGACATCGGCGCGCGAGCCGCTGGCAAAGGGATACCTGCCATTGATTGCACGCTTGCAGATGTCGGAGATCGGCTTGAGCTCGGCCGAAAGGCCCTGAATCTCGGCCCCGCGACTCTGATTGGCACCGGCATCGGCCAGTTGCTCCAACATTGCACGTATCGGCTCTGGCTGCTGACCAGCCGCCGCCTTGACCCGCTCGGCAGCCCCGCCGGGCGGCGGAGGCGATTTGCTTTTTTGCGCCGCGTCGACAGCGCTGAGCTGGGTGTAAAGCTCATTGAACATCTTCAGCGTGTCATCAATCGGCGCCGGCTGACCGCTTACCTGTCGATGGATATTCGCAAAATGATCGTCGACCATGCGCTCTAGTGGCCCGCCAGCACCGCCAGCCGCTGCTGCATCAGGCGCGGCGCCGGCCAAATTGGCGGCCTCGGCTTTGGCTTGAGCCGCCAATTTATCCAAAGCATTGGCGGCTCCGGGCGCCGGCACCAGCCTTGTTTCGGCGGTGACGCCGCGCATATATGCGGCCAAGGGAGAATCGACCGCCGACAGGATTCGAGCCACCGCAATGCTGCGCTCAAGTCCGGCCAACTTGACCAATTTGACATCGGCCAGGAACTTGTCCCAGGTCTTGATGTAGTCCTCGAAATAGAGCCTGCTTACTTTGTCGGTGAGTTGACTGCCGACCGCAAGGTCTTTGAGGCGAGCCGTATCGCTCTTGACCCCCAAGACCCAAGGCTCCTCTTGCGCCAGCTTCAATGTGGTCTTCAGCACCGCCGGCTTGATCAATTTCTCGTAACCTTGTTTGGTGTAAAGCCCCGACACGCCCTTGGTCAGCGGCTCGCCACTGACCCGCATGAACACCTGAGCGGCGTTGGGCCCACCGGCCGCAGCAGCACTGAACTCGGGGATCTCGCCGGGCCGGTACTGGCGCTTGATACGGCTGTAGACCCGGTACTCCAAGGGGTAAGCGACCAACATATCACGCACATTGGCGACCAAGCTCTCGTCCTTGGCGAGAGCCGGCCGCAGCGGACCCAGAGCCAGCAATGCGTCCAAATGGCCATCAAGCGCTTGGCGCTGCTCAGGCGCCATGCGGGCGTAGTTCTGATCCCAGTCGACCGTGATCCAGGCCCGCAAGGTGCCCGCGTCAAAGTGCTCGGGCTGATGCAGCATCAGATAGGTTTTGAGTGCCTCGTAGGCCTGCTCCAAATTGTCTTTGGAAGCTGAACGAAGCCGCTCTTCAAGCCGGCGAGCCAGGCGCGGCATCAAAGACTTTTCAAGCAATCGTGCATAGGCCAGTTGCGCCGCAGCGTCGAGCTTGTCGCCTTGGTAGAGCCCCAGGCCTAGCAATAGCGGAGGGTTGGCATGATCAAAGCTGTCGCTGTGAGCGACGTTTTGAACCTGCGTCAACAGCTCCGGCAATGGGCTCACGTCGGCCGTGTTGGCGGGCGGCAGCGCCGCCAAAGAGGCCTGCAGCGCGGGCAGACGGTCCACCACCTGAGCCGCATAGTCCAGATTGCGCGAGCGACTGATCATCCAACCGGCCAGCATTGCCAGCGAACTCAGGCCAATCACGCCAAAAGCCAGGCCGCGCATCAGTTGCCGGCGCCGAACTGCTCCCGCGTTAAGTGCGCCAAGGCCACGC
The DNA here is from genome assembly GCA_963510335.1 of uncultured Roseateles sp. Taxonomy (GTDB): domain Bacteria; phylum Pseudomonadota; class Gammaproteobacteria; order Burkholderiales; family Burkholderiaceae_C; genus Paucibacter_A. The sequence goes on along the minus strand of CAUPEV010000049.1, from coordinate 15,165 downwards.
TCGGCAAACACCAGATCGCGCAGCAAACGGTGCAGGAAAAAGCTCTTGCCCCGCGCACCCGGCGCGGCGGCTCTGGCGTCTATACCGAAGGATCGGCCGAGTGCGCCCATCACCCGGTCGATCGGCGAGCCTTCTTGGGTGCCGCTGGTGAAGTAAACGCCGCGCAGCAGCGGCGCGGCCTCAAGCTTGCCGCCGCCGGAGACGACCAAGCGCAAAAAGTCAGCCAGCACCCCTTGAAGCGCAGCAAATTCTTGCGGAAAGGCAAACATCGCATTGCGCCGGAGAACATCACGTTCCCCCTCGAGGCGATCAAGCAACTGCTCGACCAAGCGCTTTTGCAACTGCTGGTAAAGCGGCGCGAAGTCGCGCAGCGGGTCATCTTGGTCGGCGCTCGCCTTGTCAAAGGTGAAACCCCAGACCTGCTCGCGCTCGTCCTTGCTCAAGCCCTCAAAGCTCTCGTTAAAACCGCCGATCAGATCGGCCTTGGTCACCATCACATAGACCGGCGCACGCACGCCGAGCTTGGTCTGCAATTCCTGCAAACGGGCACGCAACTTGGCGGCATGCTCTTGGCGCTCGGTCGGGCCTTGCTGCAGCAAATCCTGAATATTGATGGTGAGCAACACCCCATTGATGGGCTGGCGCGGGCGAGTCTGTTTCAGCAGAGATAAGAAGTTATCCCAAGCGCTGGCGTCAACATCGCGGTCGCTTTCCTGTGTCGCGTAGCGCCCTGCGGTGTCAATCAACACGGCATCTTGGGTGAACCACCAATCGCAATTGCGGGTGCCGCCGACGCCTTTGACGCTGGCCTGACTACCTCCCTTGCCAGCGTCCTCCAGCAAGAACTGCAAGCCCGCATTCATCAAGGCCGTGGTCTTGCCGGAACCCGGTGCGCCAACAAACATATACCAGGGCAGCTCATACAGATATTGTTCGCCACCCCACCATGAGCGCCCGGCCGTCGCCTTCAAACGCTGTCCGGCATCGGCAAAGCGCTGCGCCAGTACCTGTGCTTCTTTATCGCTCGCCGATGGTCCGCCGCCCAAACCCGCCAACAAAGCGGCATTGGTCTTGCGCCGCTGCCATGCCAGGAAAGCGAGCCGGCCAATCCAAACCGACCAAATCAACAGCAGCAAGATCAAGCGAGGCCACAGGCCAGCAAGGGGCGTGGCCTGCGCAAAAGACAATACAGGCCCCAGCCACCAAATCATGGCCGACAAGAGCAGAAGAGCCAGCGTGCCAAGCACCGCAGGGCTCAACAGCCATTGGAAGAAACGTTTCATAAATGGATTCCTTGCCTTGAACCAGCGGCGTGCGGGCAATCGGTAAATGTCATGATGAGCAGCAAAATATTGAAGCGGCGGCGCCCTACTCCGGGGCCGCCACGGTCAGCGCGATCTCGACCCGACGATTGCGCGCACGGCCTTCGGCACTTGCGTTGTCAGCCACCGGTTCGGTGTCGGCGCGGCCTTCAGCCGTCATGCGCTCCGCCGCCACGGTGTTCGCCAGTAAATTGCGCGCACTCTGCGCGCGCGCCATCGACAAATGCCAATTCGATTGGAAGCGCAAAGAACGAATCGGCTGATTGTCCGAATGCCCGGTGATCAGCACCCGGCCCGGCACTTGGTTCAAGGCCGCTGCAATGCGAGCGAACAAGGGCGTGGCTCGGCCCGCGACCTCGGCACTGCCGGGCTCGAACATGGTGTCGCCCAGCACGGTCACAACCGAGCGGTCGGCCAAATCTTTCACCTGCACCGCGCCGGCATCGATATCTGACTGCAAAAGCTGAGCCAAACGCGGCGGCGCTGGGGCTGCGACCGGCAATGGCGCGGCGGCCGCCACCACGGTGTTGGCGTCCAAGCCGTGCAAAGCGCTGAAGGCCTGATCTGTTTGCGCACTCAGGCTCAAACGCATGGCGATGAACACCGTCAACAAGAGCAAGGCCGCCCCTACCGCCACGACCCAAGGTGCAATGCCATCACGCAAACGCTGCGGCGCGGCTTGAACGCCTTGCCACTGCGTGGACAGCGTCTTCTCAGCGGGCCCCGCCAATTGGCGCAGCATCTGTGCCAAGCGCTCGCGCACCGAGTCAAGTTGGCTGCGGCCGTTGTCCAAGACCTTGTAACGCCCTTCAAAGCCAAGCGACAAAGCCATATACACCAGTTCCAACAAATTGCGATGTTGGGCCGGGCTCTCGGCCAAGCGGGTCAGCAATTGGAAAACCTTTTCGCCGCCCCAGCTCTCATTGTGAAACTGCACCAACAGGCTTTGCGCGCCCCATGCGCCGGCGCCGCCCCAGGGTGTGCTGGACGCAGCCTCATCCAGCAAGGTGCACAAAATATAGCGCGCCGCCACGACCTGTTCATTGGGCAAGTTCTGCGCCCGCGCCACCGCTTCAAAGCGTTTGATCGCCTCCGTCAAGGAAGCCCGCAAAGCTTGTGGGTTGGGGTGACGCGCCATCGCACGCAAGCGCGGCGCGGCCGCCAGCAAAGGCGCCGCGGCTTGGACCAAGGGGTTCAAGCTGGCGTGTTCAGGCACATCCATCTGCCCAAGCGGTGCAGCATCAAAACTCGCTGGGCGTTGCGGGTTGGCATTCGGATACGACACTGCGGGCGCCGAGGCTGCTGTACCCACTGGGGTCGCAGCGGCAGGTTCTGCCCGAGCCCGGTTGCCACTGGGCTTGATGATGGTGCGATCGGATTCGAAGGCGGCAAAAGGGTCGTGTTCTGGTTCGCTCATCATTGCTCCTTAGGCTCGAATAGCCCAGAACTCCAAGGCCAGGCCCGGGAAGTCGCCGGCAATATGCATGGCCAAACCGCCCGAATTTTCGAGTTGCTTCCACAACTCGTTGCCGCGTGTTTCCAGCTCGAAATAGGTAAAGCCGGCGTTGTATGGAATCTGCCTGGGTGCCACCGGCATAGGCCGCAGCATGACACCGGGAAGTTGCAAATTGACCAAATCGCGGATCCGTTCAGCGGGGCCGATCTTGACCTGCGTCGGGAAGCGGGCACGCAAGACTTCGCCCGGCATTTGCGCATTGACCGCCAAGACAAAGCTGGCCGTGCGCTGCAACTCCAGATCCGGGATGATGGCCACGCGAATGCCGAACTTGCGATCCTGCAGCTCAATAGGAATGGCGGTTTGCTCCAGCACCATGGACAGCGACTGGCGCAAATCGGCCATCACGACGCGAAAGCAGCTGGCCAGGTCATCATGCCGATACTCGGGATAGGCCGCTGGCCGGCGTTGCTCCCGAAAGGTGGACAAATCACCGGCCAATTCCAGACATTGCCGATACAAGCGTTCCGGGTGCAAAACCGGCAGACGTTGCAAATGGGCAAACAAGGGCTGCTGCCGATTGACCGTCTGCAGCAACAAAAAGTCGGCGATTTCGCCCACGCCGGCCCGCCCGGGTTGCACCAATCTGGCCGCCAAAGCCTCGCCGCGCTGATGCAGCATGCCGTGCACTTCGCGCAGGTAGCCGTCCAGCACTAAATGTGCTGGCGCATGCAGCATCGGCGCTACATAGTGTGGATCCAAGGTGACACGCCCGTCGGCGCGTCGCTCGATGATGCGGGCCACGCCCAAAGTCGCATAACCTTCAGCCGCATCGCGCTCCAGCATCAGGCGCAAATTCAAGCGGCCAATTTGAAGCGGCGCCTCACGCAAGCTGGCGGCATGGCAATCGGCCGCCTCAATGTCAATGGCGCGAAAGCGCGGCGGCATGGCAGCCTCGCTGACCTCCACATCGCTCTCGGCCACACCCGGGCGTGCGAACGGCAGGGCCAAGACGATGACTTGGTCGCGAGCATCGGCCGGCACTTCAAAGGCCAGCGGCGCAGGGTCATCGCCAGGCACCGAAAACACCAAGCCATCGGGCAACACCCCGCGCGCGCTGGTGAGCGCAACACGCCCTTGCAAAAGCGCCGCGTCATCGAGCTGTAGCGAAGAAAAGCCCCAGGCCCAGGCCACAAGTGCAGCCGTGCGTCCATCGACTTGCCGAGAGACATAGCGATCTTGTTGCTGGAAATGCTGTGGCTGAAGGAACATGCCCTCCGTCCACATAACCTTGTTATGCCATGTCATACAAACGCTCGATCAGTTGGGGTTGTTGGCTCAATCATTGGGCCTGTCATGGAATCATCTCGGTGGTCTGACCCGGGTTGGCAATCTTGATCACCCCGCCCCAGACGCAAGCCCCGCTCGAGGTCTTGTTGAGCGCGGGCATGCCCGCCACCAGCAGCGTCGCGGAGCCAGGAGCCCAAGGTGCCGGCGTCATCGGCACGCAAGGCATAGGCGTTAGCACGCCGAGCGCTGCCGCTGTGGCCGCCGCCACCGTGGGATTGGACGGGCTTTGGCACATGCCAAAAGGCGGGATGTTCATGATGGGCTTGTTGTCCGTGATGTTGCCGGCCGGCATAAAGCTCGTCAGCACATTCTTGGGCGTCGCGTTGAACACCGACGGCGCCATACCCATCGTGCACATCATTTGCGCGCCGCTACACGTATGAATAGGCATGATCTTTCTCCAGGCTGTTCAAATCGCGCTGACCCAGACGGTCAGGGCGGTGAAATTATCGTGACTGACTTTGTGCTTGGCCAGGCGCCGTACTTCCTCACCCAAGGTATCTAGCCAAGCCTTTTGCGTCGTGGCTTCGGCCAGCGTGCGCTCCAGCAAAGATTCATCCAGATACTCCCAAATGCCGTCGGTGCAGAGCAAGAACACATCTTGTGCCTGCACAGGCTGCTGTCCGTCGCCGCTGCTGAGCTCCAGCGCATCGGCCGGCAGGCCCAGCGCCGAGCGCAATTCGCTGCGTTTGGGATGGCTACTCATTTGTTCAACACTCAAGATACCGGCGTCCACCAAGGCCTGCACCACGCTATGGTCTTGCGTGCGTTGCAGCAAACGCCCGCCACGGAACCAATACATGCGCGAGTCACCCACATGGGCCCAGTGCGCTTGAGCGCCTTCCAAATCAAGCACCAGACAGACCGCCGTGCTGTGCATGTCTTGGCGCTCGGTGCCGGGAGCGCGCTGCGCGCGCAGCAACTCGTTGGTCTGGCGCAGTAAATCGGCCAATGCGGCGCCGTTGTGCGAAGGCTGTTGGGCAAACAGACCCACCAATTCCTGCACCACCAGCTTGGACGCGATATCGCCCCCGCCATGGCCTCCCGCGCCATCGGCCAAGACACAGCACAGCTGACTGTCCGAGTGCCAGTGGCCGCAGGCATCTTCGTTATAGCTGCGACCACCTCGGTCGGTCAGCAATGCGACCTTGTATTTCAGCCCGGCGCTCATTTCGACCTCGGCTCGGCGGCCAAGCGATCCAGCTGATCTTCGTAGGCGTCCAGAAAAGCCTGGCCAAACAGATCTTCGAACTGATCCTGCGCCTCGTTTGACAATTGCGCAAACAAGTCTTGGAACAGATCCCACAGGCGCGCTTTTCGCAAAGCGGGCAGCAAGGCGCTGATGGCCGAGCGCTGAGTCAACTCACCCTCGAGTTGCTGGGGATTGAAACGCTGCAGCACGCCCTCAAGGGCCGAACGCATGCCCGCCATCACCGCCAATTGGTGCGCACGCAAGTCATCAAAAGCATCCCGCATGGCCGGCTCGGCGGCCATAAAACCAGGCATTGGCGGTGACAGCAAATACTGCAAGGCCACCTCGGCGGAGGGCGAGAATTTCAGCGGATTGTTCTCGCGCGCCACGATCATCGTCATCTCGGCGCGCATCTCCCGCTTCAAGGCAGCACGCGCGACCAGCAGTTCGACCGAGCCACGGGTCGACTCGCGCAACAAGCTGCCGATCAAGCGCATCAAGTCCGGGGTCAGTGCCTCGATGCGCAAGCCAGGCGAGCCAAGCCCGTCCAAGAGCGCGCTCAACAAAGCGGCCTCGCCTGAGCTGGCCTGCGCCAAGCCAGTAGCGGGTGTGACAGCCGGCGCAGCAGCAAGTGCTGGCGCGGGCGCATGAATCGGTTGAGATATCGGCACAGGGTTTGATGCCGATATCTGCACCGCTATTGAAGAGCTTGCCGGCGCGGCCACAGCTTCCGTTCGGCTGATGAAGCTGGGCACGGTATGGGGCACTTCGCCCGCTGAATCCTGCCAAGAGAACACCGCGCCCAAAGGCGCTTGCGAAGTTGCCGGCGAAGGCGGGGCTGAAGTGGCGGGAGCGGCGGCAGAAGCCTGAGCAGAGGCCGGCGCTTGGGCTCGCATCTTGGGCATTGCCGCATTGAGCTCCGAGCCATGATTGGCGACCGACGCATGGCCGGCGGCGGGCGGCCGCGACAGTGATTGCAGCGGGTCGCTATGCGCCGCCATATTGGCCGGCAAAGCTGCGGCCGGCGAGGCGCCAAAAGGATCGGCGCCGCTCGAGCCGGCACCCAGACCGAACATGGCATCCAGGGAATCGACCGCCGCCGGCCCGAACTGCAAGTCGCCAAAACCGTCAGCTCTAGCGGCAACTTGAGCGGCCGGCGCCGGCGCGGCTTCGCTGTGGCTGGCGAATGGGTCCCAGTCATCGGGAATTTGCCCGGCGGCCAAACTGGCCGGCGGGGCTGGCCAAGCCGCCGGAGCTGATGCAAAAGGCGCCGCCGGCGCTGGACTGGGCGAGAAGTATGCCGCCGGTGCGGGCGCGGAGACAGGTGCAAAGGCTGCCGGCTGCGGCGCGGCCAAGCCGCTGCCGATGTCGCCAAACAAATCCGCAAACGGGTCGTTGCTCGCGCGCGCAGCGGCAGCCGCAGGCCCCGCAGAAACCGCCAGCACATAACCGCCAATTTGCAGCTGGTCACCAGGCTTGAGCACTTGCTCGGCAGCGGTGCCCAGCGTGCGGCCATTCACCGAGATCGGGTTGCTGCCGCTGTCAATCACCGCATAGGAGCCAGAGCGAAACACGATGCGTGCATGGACCCTGGAAATACTGCGCTCCGGGTCGGGCAGAACCAGTTGGTTGCTATCGGCCCGGCCAATCGTGCCGCCAAGTTCATCAAAGCTTGCCGACAGGCCAGAGCTCGGTGCCCCATTGAAGCTGAGCACGGTCAGCAAGATCATGCGAAAACTCCCAAATTCTTCAGAAACAAAACGCCCGGCCGCTGCCAAGTTGACACCCGTCCCACATGGGAGTGCCCACGCCGCGAGGCAAGGGGTTTGGGGGCGCACTTGAGTCGCACAGCATAGCGGCGACAAGTGCCGCCCAAGTCACCGCAGCACATAAAACTCACCTCCAATGGCCGAAACTCTGAGCGGCCACATCATCTGCCCGCCGCCTGCGCAAGCGCTGCGCAGCAGCGGGCCACCGTCTGGCGCCAAACATTCCAGCAAGCGCCCGCCGGCCACGGGCCGCAGCAGCATCTTGCTGCTGACCGGCAAGCTAGGCTTGAGCGCCTGGCTCGCATGCATTTGCAGCAAGTGCCCGCGCAGGCGGCCCACATCGTCGGCCAGCTTGCGCTGATAGGCCTGTGCCAGCTCTTCCAGCCGCAAACGCGAGGCCTGAATCAGGGGCTCGGGATTGCCCTTGGCCAAGCCCAAAGCAATATTGAGCAGATAGTCGGCCAGTTGATCCTTCAGCGCTGGGGTGACAGCGATCACCGGCGCATCCAGCCAGCGCCAACGCGGGAAAGCGATCGGCAGTTCGACAGCTTGGCGCAAACGCGTCGGTGCGCGGTAGACCTCGTCGAGCGCGGGCGCCCAATCCAGGGTCGCCAATGTTCGCGCATTGGCCGGATGCGCAATGCCACCGACGCGCGGCAGCAATAAGCGCAGACTCGCGCCAAGCTTGCCATCCGATAGCCGAGGCTCGCCGGCAAGTTCAGTCCCCTGCAACACGCTCTCGCTCACCGGCTGCGGGTTGATGATCAGCTCGATTTCGTTAGCACCGGCCAGCGTAAATTCGTGCACCGGCATGCTCGCCACCATTTGCTCGCCACCGACACGCAGCAAGGGCACGCCATTGAGCAGCGCCTCGGCGCTGCAACCAAGAGCCTCCAGCCTCAGAACCAGCAAGCGCTCCATCAGCCCATGCTCCAGTCAAGCAAAACCATGGCGGGCAGCAAAGGCAGGCTTTGCTGGCCTTGGCCCAATAAGGGATCAATCCATTTCAACGGGGCGCCAACCGCTTCGGTGCGCAACCCGACAAACCATTCCCAACCGCTGCCGCCTTTGGAATTCGGCCGCAAACCGGCCTCCCCGACTATCGCCCCGGTGAGCGGCCCGGCCTGCTCCAGCAGGCAGGCCGCATCATTGGCGATAGGCTCCAAAGTCAAATCGAAGGGAAAGCGCCAGCTCACTATGCTAGCTTGCAGCAGTTCGCTCAATGATGGGCCACCCTGCCCTTCATGCCGAATCTGCTGACGCATAGGGGCTTGCCCGCTACAGCGCAAGTTGATGCGCGTGTTGGTGCCGGCCAAAGCCAGCTCAGCCCCGAAGGACAACTCAGCCAAGCAGGCATCCATGTCGAGCTGGGCGACCAAACGCATCAAGGCGCGGCCATCCAGTCCCCCAGGCCCGAGCCGCCAACCCCAAGTGCAGGCCATTTTTCCGACCAGAAGTCCCAGGCTAGCCTCGAAGCGCGCATCACTCAGGCCGGGCGTCTGTGCCCACATGGCCGCCAGTTTTTGCAGCCCATCTGCGGCTGCGCGGTCCAGTCCAAGCTCGAACTGCTGCTGCAAGGCACTGCTGTCTTGCGCCAAGCCATCGCGCTCGACGCGGCAGCGGCTGACTGCTCGATGCCAGGTCTTGGCGCCGGGCAACAAAGACTGCAATTGACCCGGCTCTGGCCGTGCACGCTGAATCTCCAGCCACCACTGAGCTGCTGGCCAAACATAGACCAGCGTCTGCATGGCCCCAAGCGGGTCCCCTGTGTCGCGCAGACCGCACACCGTCAATTCGAGCTTGTACAACTCGGGAGATGTCTCCTCAGCGATGACACAAGCAGGCCCGGGTTTGCTCACAGTTTGCTCGCGCGCGCGCAGCGGCCAGCTGACCGCCCGTGTCTCATGGCCGGCCCAGTCCCAGCGCTCCAGCGGGCCGCTGAAAGCCAAGGCCGGGTGCACGTCCCCATTGCAAACCGCATGGCTGCGCGCACGCAATTGCAGCTTGGCCGCGCGGCCCTGATCCTTCAATGGTGACAACACCGCCAGCAAAGCCGGCAGCGGCCGGCCAGCGTCGATACGCAAGGCTGGCGGCGAAGCAAGTTTGACGCGCTGCCAGCCATGGCTCTCCAGGCTGTACTCTTGAGGCGCCGCGGAGTCATCGCCCTCGTTCTCCAGCAAACGCAAGTCAATGGCCTCAAGGTCACAAGCGAGGCGCGGCAAACTTTGGGGTTCGGTCGGCTTGATCCGCATCGCCCCTTGCCGACCCAGACCCTCAAACGCAGTCACCAAAGCCGCGTCGGCCGCATTCAGGGCCTGTGGCTCGACCTTGCTGCCAGGCAAGCGCTGCAATTCAGCCAATGAGCCCTGCACCAGTTGATGCACGCACAGCAGCTCATTTTTTTCGGCTCTGGCGATGGCCGCAAGCGCCCACTCGAAGCCGGGCTTGTCTTGAAAAGTCGGGCCCCACACAAAGCAAAGATTGACGTAACGAGCCACACCGGCGGCGTGACTCAGGCCAAGTTTGCCGGCTTGCTCGACCGCCAGCTGGACAAAAGCTTCGTAGCGCTCACCCAGCAAGGCTTCCATGGCGGGCCACAGGCCAGCCAATTGAAGAGAAAGCCGCCGCACAAAATCGTGCCAAGCGGCTTGCTCTAAGGCCTCAGTATCCAATGGCTGCATAGGCGCGCTAGCGATGGGTCAAGGGATCTTCGGGCACCTCGGGCGCATCTGGCGCATCCGGGTCGGTCGGTGCAACGGGGCTGGCACCCGCACCGGATCCGGGAGATCCGCCCGAGTTGATCTTGACCATTGAACCGGTGATGGACACGCCGTCCGGCCCAAGAACAATGGAGGAGGCACCCGCCTTGATGCTGATCTGCATGCCGGCCTCGATGACCACATTCATGCCGCCCTTGATATGCACATTCTGCCCCGCATCGGCGCCGATATTGCTGCCGATTTTCAGGTGCAAATCGGTCGCGGACTTGAAAGAAATGGCGGCGCCTGACTGCGCGGTGATGTCCTGGGCCGTTTTCAAACTGTAGACGCCGCCGCCCTTGAGCAGCATGTCTTTGCCGACATCGAGATTGAACTTGCCGTCGACCTTTTGCTTCAAGTCCTTGACCACACCGAGGTGATACTCCCCCTCGACTTTCTCCTTGCGGTCGGCCTTGACGGTGCGGTGCTCTTCCTTGCCGATCTCGCTTTTGAGCGTCTCTTCGACAAATTCGAAGCGATCTTTCTGGGCATGGAAAAGCAAATACTCGCTGCCCTTCTTGTCCTCGAAGCGCAGCTCGTTGAAGTCAGCGGCGCCGCCGAGTTTGCTGCGGCTTTTCATGGTGCTGACGGTGGCGTTGACGGGCAACTCATAAGGCGGCTTTTGAGCGGCGTTGTAGACCCGGCCGGTGATCAATGGTTGATCCGGGTCGCCTTCCAAAAAGTCGACCACCACCTCCTGGCCCAAGCGCGGCAGAGAAATCATGCCAAAGCCATTGCCGGCCGAGGGACTGGCCACACGCACCCAGCAACTGCTGGCCGCCGTCTTGGTGCCGACACGGTCCCAGTGGAATTGAATCTTCACCCGGCCATGCTCATCGGTGACGATGTCGCCAGGATCGGCGTCGCCAACCACGACGGCCGTCTGTGGCCCGGCCACCGTTGGTTTGCGGGTATTGCGGGCCGGCCGCAAAGGCTCGTCGTAGCGCTGCAGCGTGAAGCTACAACCGAATGTCGTTTCATCACTGCCCGACTCATAAGCAGACAAACTCATCTCGATACGGGTGGCCAAGACGATGTACTCGGCATTCTGGTCTTCGCGGGGGTGAGCCGCCAGCGTGAAGCGCGCACCAGCCGCCAAACCCTGGGTATTGCCCTGGCCGGTAAAGCGGCCAAAGCGCGCCTGCGCCTCCTCTAGCCTGATGGTGGCCAATGCGTCACCGTCGGCCTTGGCGGCATAACGCCCAGGATAGTCGTAGACCTCGAGAGCGGCCTCGGCGTGTGCGCGGTCGCCTGCGGCCGGGGCGCTGGTAAGGTCGGTATCGGGAGTGAGAAAGTTGTAATCCCTCAGCACCACTTTGCCGGTTTGCACCTCATGGCGCATTTGCCATTCATTGATGGCGGCCTGGCTGACTTTGGCATTGCCTGCGGCCAAATACTTGACGGTTTCGAAGCCCTCGCTGGTGACATGGGCGCCGGCCGCATCGGCAATCAGCAGTTCATGCTGGTCCTCGGTGTGGCGGAAGAAGTAGAAGATCCCTTCCTCTTCCATCAAGCGACTGACGAAATTGAAGTCGGTCTCGCGGTATTGGACGCAGAAGGTGCGCGCCCTGTAGCTGCCGCTGAGTTTTTGCGTCACGGTGCCGGTGTAGCTTGAAAACACCTGCGTGAGGATGTCCGGCACAGACATTTCCTGGAACACCCGCAGATTGGCCGACCGGGTCAGCAGCCACAGCGAAGGCCGCAGGCACAAGCGGTATTTGTATTGGCGCCCGTCCATACCCTCGAAGCCGAAGGCGCTGACGATGCCATTGAACCAACGCGGGCCGGCGTCACCGGTGGCGACCCAAACTGCCGCATTGCTGCCCAGCAAATCATCGGACGAGAGCGTAGCGTCATCAGATACGGCGATGATCTGAAACTCGAACGGGCGCGACACCTCCTCGAAGGCCTGCATAGACCGAAAGGCCAAGGCCTCTCCAGCCACACTGACCATGCCCATTTGAAACGCCGCCGATGCTGCCATAAACCCTCAAGCTGAAAACACTGCTGACCTGAACCCGCTGCGAGACTTCAAGCAATCAACAGGCCAAGGCTGTTGTCAAGTCCGCAGACTATAACGGCCTTGGTACTGAATTTCCGAAGCAAGCTGCGCAAAGGGCTGGGTACTTTTTGGTATTGCACTAAAGGCATACTCTGAAGCAAAGTACACAAGTCTGTGATCAGCAGGCATGTCTCGTTAGGCCGCAACTTTTAGAAATTTCGGAGTCCAGAAAATGCCTCAGCGAATGGAGTTAGGCTTCTCGTTCGGCCCTAGCGGCGCGCCGCCAGCCAAGCGGCATGGCCCTATGCGTCTCTTGCTGCTGGGAGATTTCAGCGCCAAACCGGCGAGTCAAAAGCCGCCACTGGCCGAGCGGCCCAGCCACCGGGTCGATTTGGACACGCTTGACAAGGTCATTGGCCGACTGGCGCCGCAACTCGTATTTGCGACAGGGACTATCGATTTTGAGTCCCTCGATGACTTTCACCCCGAACAGCTCTACGCCCGACTGCCTCTGTTTCAAGAATTGCGACAGGCGCGCAGCCGGCCAATCACTGCTGGCAGTGCCAGCTCGCCTGGGCTATTGGATCAATTGCTGGGTAAATCGAGTGCAACAAGACCTGAGGCCAGTTCGGCCGCGCTCGCTTCGAAAGACGCGTCGGGCCTGGACAATCTGATTCGCAATCAGGTGGCTCCGCACATCGTGCCCGATCAAACAGCCAGCCTGCAGGCCCAGCACGCGGCCGTTGACTCCGCCGTCACCGAGCAAATGCGCCAGCTGCTGCATGAGCCGGCGTTCCAACAGCTGGAAGCCGCATGGCGCGGCGTGCAATGGCTGATTGCCAATCTTGAATTGGATGAGCAGCTGGAGTTGCACCTGTTTGATGTCTCACGCGAAGAACTGCTGGCTGACATCGTCGCGTCAAGCGGCCAATTGGCTCAGACTGGCGTGCACCGCGCATTGGCCGACCGCTGGCGCAATCTGCCGGGCGGCCAAAGCTGGTCGGCGCTGGTGGGTTTGTATCAATTTGGGGCTTCGGACACAGATGTAGGTTTGCTGGCGGCACTGGGGCTGCTCGCCGCGCAAGCGGGTGGCCCTTTTCTTGCCGGCGGCGACCCTGGCTTGGCCACTTTGGCGCCAGCCGAACAAGCCAACTGGCATGCCGTGCGCCACAGCGAGGCTGCGACCTGGATAGGCCTGGCCGGGCCGCGCGTCTTGCTGCGCCTGCCGTATGGCAAAAAGAGCGACCCGGTCGAGGGCTTTGCTTTTGAAGAGTTCGATGCCACGCCTGTGCACGAGGAGTTCTTGTGGGGCAATGGCGCTTTGGCCGTGGCGCTGTTGCTTGGGCGTTCGTTCAATGCGCGTGGCTGGGACTTTGAGCCCGGCGATGAACGCGAGATCGGCGACCTGCCGGCCTTCACTTATCTGCTTGATGGCGAGCGTGAACTGCAAGCCTGTGCGGAGCGCTATCTTGGTGAAGAAGCGGGTTTATCCATGCTGGCGGCGGGGCTGATGCCGGTGATGAGCAATAGGCACCGGAATGCGGTCACGGTGATGCGGATGCAGTCGGTGTCAGAACCGGCGACGGCGCTAAAGGTCGACTAGCCATGGAGAGCAAACTAATTTTCCTGAAGCGCGCTGACCGCGTCGTTTTGAGGGCCGGGTTGTGCAAACATGCGCGGCCTTTGTTCAAACTTTGGCTTGGCAATGAACCTGGAGCGCTCGCCTTGACGACGAAGCGCTGGAGTATTTATGGCGCGGCATATCCACGAACAGACTGAGGTTGGGCTGATCTGCCTGCTGACAGAGGGCAAGCCGGCGGGATCGTCGGTGACCTTCATCGTGCTGCATGACAATGTCAAAGCGGCAGAGTTGGCGGGCGCTGTTGTCGGCGATGTCGGTGCACGAGCCGGCAAGGCGGCGACCGTGAAGTACACCCCGCCGCCGGTGGCCGATGACAAAACCCATTACGTCATCAGCTACAGGGCTTTGGCTGACGGAGAGACTTATCTCGGCGGGGACGAGATCCATGTCTGGCCACGCAAGGGCAAGCTGAACAGCCGCAACGAGGCCGACAGCAAGCCGCTGCCGAACTTTCTGTTCAAGGTGGTACAAAACGGTACCTCCAGCACCGATAACTTCAAGGCCGAGGCGGCCAGCGTTGGCGGTGCGGCCCAGACCGAGTTCCGCCTAGCAGCCGGCGCGCCGTTTGCGCTGGTGGGTGTGGCGCCCTACGAGATCGTCGGCGACCCTGAGCCTCAGGGCGGCAAGCTGCGCGATCTCAAATCCAAGAACAAGATCAACTTCACTTCCGAGTTCGTCAGCCCAGCAAAGCCGGCCGACGGCCAAATCAAGCAATGGGTCAACTTGATCCCGGACCCGGCCAAAAAGGGCTGCGATGGTCTGGGCGCCGAAGTTGAAGTGACCGTGGGCGTGCAAGGCGACCGATCCCCGACCGGTGTAAGCATCCCAACTCCCTTGGGCCAGGCCGGCATGTATGTCTACATCAAGCTCAAGTTCAGTGGGCCTGACGCCCGCAAAAGCCTGCGCAACAGCCCCAAGACCGAGTTGCTCGCCGGGCTCAACTTGATCGACCGAGTCGCGGTCAAAGAAGCGGTGACCGATACACAGTGGGAATTTACCGGCCGGGTTGAACTGGCCGAGGCCGGTGGCGTCGGCAAGTTCAAGCTGCAACTGGGCTTGGCCGGTGGAGACAGCTGTGAGATCAGCATTGGCAGCACCGCCACCTGCGGGGACGCCAGCCTGACCTTCACCAACTGGCGCAAGATTTGGTACGAGTTGATGGCGCCCGATGTGATGGCGCTTGAAGACGGCTCGGCCGAGGACGGCACCGCGGTGCGCGACTTCCCCGCTGCGCTGCGACGTTCAATGAAGACCTATGGCGACCCAACCTTTGTCGAATACGCCATCCACCGCAGCCAGAGCTTCAGCGAAGACGAAGCCCTGGCCACCTGCCCGGGGTCGGTTTTGCGGCGTGAGTTCTTCCAGCGCAGCAGCGGCCCAGCCAAATGCTATGTGCTGACGGACTACACCTTTACCCTTTACCCCAAGACCTTCGACCGCGCCAAGGGCGGGCGGGCGACCTTGATCAAAGCCTGCGATGTGACTCTGTTCAATGATGGACCGAGCTCCAGTGACGGCGCCGACATCGCCCAGAGTAGTGGCGGATTCACCACGGCTCAGGCCGCCTATGACCTGGCCGCCACCCATAGAGGGATTGTTTGGTCGCCTAACTCGGCGTTCAAGCGGGGCGCGGCGGCCGCCTCGGTACGCAAGCTGGAGTGGTGGGCCGAGAT
>CAUPEV010000048.1:0-26864 GCA_963510335.1 uncultured Roseateles sp. | reverse complement strand
GGCCGCGCCGTCATCGCCGCGCGCCGCGCCAAGGGTCGTAAACGCCTGGCTGTCTAAGTTCAGACCGCTGAAGTCATGATCGGCCGCATCGTGCGATCGGCCGACTTTGAGCGCGTGCTGGCCAGCTCCAGCCGCGTGCGTAGCAGTCACTTTGCGGTGCATCATTTGGCTGCCTGTCCGAGCAAGCCTGCCAAGGTTTTATCCACCGCGGCAGCCAAGTTATCAACAGCTCAGCCACAAGTCATCCACAGCCCTGTGGATGAAGTGCCGCCTGACGCTAGCTGGTTGGGTGCCATCGTGCCCAAACGCCATGCCAAGCGCTCGGTGACTCGCTCGCTGATGAAACGCCAAATCCGTGCCGCCTTCGCTGACCAGCCGACTTTGCCGCCTGGTTTGTGGGTGGTGCGCTTGCGCACGCCATTCGATCGCAAACTGTTCCCCAGCGCTGCGTCGGATGCGTTGCGGGCGGCCGTGCGTGCCGAATTGGCGCAGTTGGTCGGTCGGGTTTTGGCCCGCGCCAAGCCTTGACTGAGCGCGAGGCTTCTCACACCATGTTCACCCAACTTGCTTCGATCCCTCAGCGGGCGTTGATTGGTTTGGTGCGTGGCTACCGTCTGCTGCTGAGCCCGTGGCTGGGTGCATCCTGTCGCTTTGAGCCGACCTGCTCGGTCTATGCGATTGAAGCCTTGCAGCGCCACGGCGCTGGCGTAGGCAGTTATCTGACCGTGCACCGAATTTTGCGTTGCAACCCGTTTTGCGAAGGCGGCCATGACGGCGTGCCTGACAATGCGCCCGGCCTGTTCACCCGACTTGGGTGTGCGTCGGCGTCCCCTCCTCGAAACTCCAATTCAGAAGCCTCCTCATGACTGATATACGCCGCACCGTGCTGTGGGTGGTGTTCACCATGTCTCTCGTCCTGCTTTGGGACGGCTGGCAAAAACACAATGGGCATCCGTCCATGTTCAGCCCTACGGCGCCCAAGGTCGCCACCGTTGGGCCGGCCGCGTCAAATGGCGCGACCGGTGTGCCGAGCGCGACAGCCTCAACTGCTCGCCAGCCGGGCTTGGCCGCCCCGACAGCTACAGCAGCTGCCGTGGCGAGCGAAAAAGTTCACATCAAGACCGATGTGCTGGATGTCACGCTAGACACCCTGGGTGGCGATGTCACCCGCGTGGAATTGCCGACCTATCTGACTGGCCCCGAGCCGGGTCTGTTCGACCCGATTCTGCAAGCGGTGGGCATCAAGGCCAAGTCGACCGTGCCGCAAACGCCTATCGTGCTGCTCGACAGCGTGGGCCAGAGCTATAAAGCGCAGACCGGCCTGATCGGCGCGCAAGGCGAGCCATTGCCCACACATAACACCATGATGACGGTGGCGCCCGGCGAGCGCGTGTTGAAAGACGCCGCCAATGAGTTGGTGGTGCGTATGGAGTCGGCCGAGCAGGGCGGCGTCAAGTACATCAAGACCTTCACCTTCAAGCGTGGTGAACATGTGATCGGCGTCAAGCACGAGATCGTCAACGTCGGCAGTGCTGCCGTCACGCCGCAGGTCTATGTGCAACTGGTGCGCAATAATGTGGCCGGCCCCGGCGGCATGGCTTTTGCCCCGACCTTCACCGGCCCGGCGCTCTACACCGACAAGGCCAAGTTCCAGAAGGTCGAGTTCAAGGACATTGACAAGGCAGCTCAGAACAACGGACTGGTCGACGTGCAAAAGAACGCCAATGACGGCTGGGTTGCGATGGTTCAGCATTACTTCGCCAGTGCTTGGCTGCACAACGACAGCGCGCCGCGCGAGTTCTTCGTCACCAAGGTCAAGGGCGCTGCGCCCGATCAATATGCGGTTGGCATGGTGTTCACCTTGCCTGCGCTGGCGCCTGGAGCTACTGCGACGCACGCCGACAAACTCTTCGTCGGCCCGCAGGAAGAAGTGAAACTGGCCGAATTGGCACCCGGCTTCGAGCTGATCAAGGACTACGGCATCTTCGCCATCTTGGCCAAGCCGCTGTTCTGGTTGTTGGAAAAGCTCTACGGCGTCTTGGGCAACTGGGGCTGGGCCATCATTGCCTTGGTGGTGCTGCTGAAGATTGCCTTCTACTGGCTCAATGCCAGCGCCTACAAGAGCATGGCGAAGATGAAGGCCGTCGGCCCCAAGGTGCAAGCGATGCGCGAGCGCCTGAAGGACAAGCCGGCCGAGATGCAGCAGGAGATGATGCGCATCTACCGCGAAGAAAAGGTTAACCCGGTCGGCGGCTGCCTGCCGATTCTGTTGCAGATGCCTTTCTTCATGGGCCTGTACTGGGTGCTCTTGTCCTCGGTCGAGATGCGCGGCGCCCCTTGGATTGGCTGGATTGTTGACCTCTCGGTCAAGGACCCTTATTTCATCTTGCCGCTGCTGATGACGGCGTCCAGTCTGTTCCAAGTCTGGCTGAATCCGAAACCACCAGATCCAATGCAGGCCAAGATGATGTGGTTCATGCCGCTGGCCTTCAGCTTCATGTTCTTCGTCTTCCCGGCCGGTCTGGTGCTGTACTGGTTGACCAATAACATCTTGTCGATCGCGCAACAGTGGATGATCAACAAGCAGTTGGGCGTGCAGAACTAGTCTTGCCGCACATAAGAAAAGCCCCCGGGACGCAATGCCTGGGGGCTTTTTTTCTTGGGTACTGGCGTTTCAGCCCTGGGTGGCGCGCCTTTGCAAGGGCGGCGCAACCTCAAAGCGCTGGCTGGGTTTGTCGGCTCGCTCATAAAGACCTTGCACCTTGGGTAGATTGGCCTCGATGTCGCGGATGCGGGTCGGCCCGGCCGGGTGGGTGGACAGCCATTGCGGCGGCGCACCCTTGCCCGCCGCACCCATTTTTTTCCACAGGCTGATGCCCGCCGCCGGGTCATAGCCGGCCCGTGCGGCCAGCTCCATGCCGACCAGATCGGCCTCACTCTCATCCTCGCGGCTGAAGGTCAGCGTCAGCAACTGCCCGCCCATGCCCAGTACCGCATCGCCGACATTGCCCAGACCCAGCAGGCTGGACAGCACCGAGGCGCCGAGCCGGGTCGCTTGCGTCTTGGCCATACGCTCGCGCGCATGTTCGCGCAAGGCATGGGCAATTTCATGGCCCATGATGGCGGCGACTTCATCGTCGGTGAGCTTGAGTTTCTCAAGGATGCCGTAATAGAAGGCGATCTTGCCGCCCGGCATCGCAAAGGCATTGAGCTGCGGATCGGCGACCAGGTTGACTTCCCAGCGCCATTCCTTGGCGCGCGGGTTCCAGTCCATTGCTTGCGGGATGATGCGCTTGGCAATCGCGCGCAGTCGTATCAGTTGCGGATGATTGGCCGGCGCCAGCGCGCGTTGCTGGTTGGCCTGGCCCATCATCTGCTGGTATTGCTGGGCACCGGCCTGCTCCACTTGCTCGGCCGGCACCAGCTTGGTCAAGGCACTTGTTTTGCCGACTTCAACGCCCTCGCGCGCCCAGGCGGGCAGCAGAGACGAAGCTCCCAGCAGGCCAGTGAAAAGTCGACGTGAGCGTTTGAAGTTGCTGTCGGCGGCACCCTCGTTATGGCAGGCGCAAAGGCCAAAGCTCGGTTCGGCAAGCACGTGAAGGTCTGATCTGTAGGCGAAGTCTTGAGGCATGAGGCGCAAAGGGCTGGAACATTTTTCTGCTGTCGGTGCCTATTCTGAGGCTTGTTGACGAAGGGCATATTTCGCATCAAGGGCAGAGACCCACTCTTTTGGTCAACAATGCACGCATGCCGAAATCGATTTCCCCTCTCAGCCCCATCTCGTCCGCTGCCGCCCCCGCACTTCAAGCGATGGGCTTTCGCTCGGCCCTGGGCATGTTTGCCACCGGCGTCACCATCGTCACCGCACGGGCTCCGGATGGCAGCCTGGTCGGCCTGACCGCCAACTCCTTCAATTCCGTCTCGCTCACTCCGCCTCTGGTGCTGTGGAGTTTGGGTCAAAAGGCCGGCTCAATGCCCGTCTTTAGCCGCGGCTCTCACTACGCGATCAACATCCTGGCGGCCGATCAAAAGGAGCTGGCTCAGCGTTTTGCCACCCGCGATATTGACCGCTTTGCCGGCGTTTCCTGGCATGAGGGGGCCGGCGGAGCCCCGGTGCTGGAAGGCGTGGCGGCCGTCTTTGAATGTGCTAACCGCAGCCAGTACGAAGAGGGCGATCATGTCATCTTCGTAGGCGAGGTCGAAAGCTGCAGCTGGCGCGAAGGTGCCCAGCCGCTGATCTTTCACGGTGGACGCTATTACACCGAGTTGCCGCTTTAGATACTCCAGTTGAGGATGCTCTGTACAACTCGAAGCGAATAGCGCAGTCGAGTACTGCGCGGATCTGGACTGCCTGCAAGGCAAAGTTTGCTGCCAGTAGCCGAAGCTATTGGAAAAAGATACATAGCTGCCGGCGCCCGAGGCGGCGTCTGTGCATGCCGCGAGTCAACATGCAGTTCGTCCCTAACTCAACTTTCAAGCTGCGCCTGATGTGCTAGGCGCGGGGTTTTCGAGCCACACCGATTGCGCTCGAATAGTTCAAGATGCTGCGCTACTGTCAATCTGGCCATGCCTTTGCTGCAACTGGCTTAGCTGGTGTGCAATCAAGGTATAGGCGGATAGGTTGACGCCTAGAGCGGCGGCGGGCCAAGGCATTGCCTCCGGGCGACTACAAATAGTGAGCAAGGTGGCATAAATCAAGGTGGGAAATGCTTCGCATCAGCGTTGCTGGGCAATGAACTTGATGCTCCCGCTCTTCATCTTAAGGGGGAGCGACTACTCCCCATAAACTAGGGTGGTAGCGCAGCTTTTCGGTGACGCATGAGATTGTTGGAACTTGGCATAGATGCAATCAAGTCAGTTAGTGGCAACCTCACTATCGCAAAAATTGAAGTAGTACTGACAATTCGAAATCATTCAAAAGCGTCAAGTTGTTGATTTGCAGGGAACTTTTGACGCGACCAAAAGTGTCGCTATTGCTGCACTTCACGAGAGGCAAAAAAGCCGCACTACCCCAACGCGGCGAGATGGCTTTCTGGCGCAAATGAATAGAATCTGTCGATAATCAAACGATGAAAATTAGTGTACGCACTGTCTGGATCTGGGCTGCGATTGGAGTTGCCGCGTGGGCGGTACTCGTGTTCATGCCGCAGAGCAATGACCCGACCGACACGGGTTCTGCCGGTACAGGTTTAACTAAGCACAATGCTGCCCCAGCAGTCGCGCCCCACTCAACAGCAGGCATGCTTAGTGCCAAGACCGCAACCGATAGATTCAAAGTGGTCGGCATGATGAACTCTGGGGCCCAACGCATCGCGCTCATCAGCGTGGACGGTCAGCCCGCACGGATGTTGCGCGTGGGTGACACGATCGACGGCAACGTCGTGCTGCGCGATGTGTCAGAACGCGGCGCAAGCATTGGATCACGGGAGGGCGGCACAGCCATCTCACTCGGCTTGTCGCAGGCGATTCCGCCAACAGTATCTGCGCCCGAACCTGCAGCGCTGGCTGCGCCCCGAGCCCCACTAGCGGACAAATCCGCACACGCTCAGCAGATTTTGCGTCAGAACGGTTCGAAGTACGCGCCACTAACCACACATCCCGTTGCAGAACAAAAAAATCCAGCAAATGGGATGGTTGCCCCCGTAGACGATGGCAGATGGAGGCCTCCCGGGCAGCAGTAAGGCTGTGGGAGTGATTCAGCCCCAAGGCTTGACGCGGCGTAGAGTTGAAGCCTGGGCACAAGCTGAAGACAGGCCAAATAGCCACCTGACGGTGGTCAGATTGAGCTAGCAACATCCACGCGAAATGGCTTCATGTCGGAGCACATGCGGCCTCAACACAAAATCAGTGGGGCGCATCGCGCATCACCGAAACGCACGCCGGATGCAAAAAGGCGGCGCAACATGGGCGGCAACAGCCACACAATCATGCACCGCCTTGATGGTGGCAGGCGCGAAGCCCGACACCAAAAAAACCAAAACTCGCCTCAGGCTAGCGATGGTTTCCTACGCGTCAGCGCAAGCCCGCCAAGCGCAGCGGCCACCAAGAGCGCCGACGTGGGCTCCGGAACATTGTTGTTGTCGCAAAGGGCCGTACCCACGCACAACTTGGCGCCGGTTGCCGTTACGGGGAGGTCTGATCCGTCGTAGGTGCTCAGTGAAAAGCCGGATAGGCTGAAGTTGGCAAAGCCAGCATTGTTGAGTGCCGTGAAGTCGACATGACCAAGCTTAAAACCAGATCCCTGCTGACCTGCGAGCGTCAACTCATCTGCCGCTAGGTCAGCAAGCATGCCGATTCCGACTTTGCCACCGGCAAGGCCGAGGCTCAGGTCAAATGGGGACAGACCCATCACTGCGTCCGGATCAACCGAGAATGAGTTGAATGTCATGCGACTGATGTCAAAGTTCAAATCGAAGTAATAGCCGCCTACCGCCCCAGTCAAGCCACTGACAAAGATATCCGCCCCAACTGCCCCACCAAAGCCGACACTTGTCGCAGGGGTAAGACTGATACTCAAAACCGGCGCGGCCTGGGCCTGCGACGAAAAAGTGGCAGCAGCCACCGCAATACACGCTAAGGCGCCGAGCGCCCGGAAGTTGTGTTTCATACCTAAGTTTCCCTTCACAGTTGGACTAGAACGAGACGCGATAAAGACTGCTGACAAGATGCCGGGACTCCCACCCGGTCAAGTCTCCGGCGTCGAAACGCTAGGAACTTGAGTAACTTCGATGCCTCGACGCTCAGGGCGCCGTCGCGGTCTGCCTGAGTTGGCAGTAACGCATGTCAGCGACATTGACGACGCCGTCACGGTTGGCGTCATACGGGTCGGTTGGGCCTGTGGAAACAGTGTTCAAGCGAGCCCTGATCAGCAGGATGTCGGCCGGGCTCACCTTGCCGTCGTTGTTGATGTCGCAGGCCAAACCCCAGATCTTCAGCACCTTGTTAGAACTGAGTGTCGTGCCAATGAATGCCTGGATCTCGTCGGTGCCGGCACCACCGTCATCGTGATAGGTGTAACTGGTCTTGCCGTCGGCGCCGGTCGTTCCGGTGCCCGTCTTGCCGGCGTTGGGCCCGGTGTTGACCTTGAAGACGATGGTCACGCCGGGAACCGGCGCGTTATTGGCCGCCTGCGTAAAGGCGGTGACGGTGTGGTTGGTACCTACCGGGTTGGTCGCCGTCAGCGGGCTCAGGCCCACAGTCGAGAACAGCACCGGATCAGGCGCCACTAGCGCCACCGGCGACAGTATCAACTCAGCGATCGCCGCTGTGAGCGAACTGCCACTGGCGCAGCAAGAAAAACCCATGGGCCAATTGCCGCCTGCGGTGGTGGTAGGAGCGGTCTGGTTGGTGACGAACCAATCCTGATAGTCGGCGTACCAATCATTGGCTGGCTGAGCCCCCGGTCCGGCGGGCCGCACTACGCTGGGCAGGGTGACGATGTTCTGCAGCTTCAGGCCTTTGAAGTTGTTGAACATGGAGTACGCGCAACCCTTGTTCGTATCGTTCGGATAGCTGATGCCGGGAACATTACAACCCCAATCGTTGGCACCAATGCCGCCTGCGGCGCCATTCCACCAACTGTTGATATTGTCCCTGACCGCATTGACCCGGGGACCCGCCATCTCACCGATCATGAACAGCCCTTGCAGGCCAATACCCGCCTTTTGTGGTCCTGGATTGCTGTTGCCATTGGCATTGGCATCGGCCACGTAGTCAAACGAGCCGTTGGTATTCAGGATACCGCCGGTATTGAGCAGCACTTGAAATTCTGTCTGGACCCAGGCCGGCACGATCACGCCAGCCGCGGATGCGTCCAGCAAGGCGAGTACGTCCCAACCGATCGTCGAGCCGTCGGCACGTCCGGGACTGTTGAAGTTGTAGTCCCAACCCCCTCGGCCGTTGCCGCCTGCATCGTTCTGGCCCCAGGCCAGCGCGTTGCTCATGCGTTGCAGGATTTCGCCATAGGTTTTGCCATTTGTGACGCCTGCAACCTCGGTATTGACCTGCGCGAGAGCACCACTACCGGCCAAGCTAAGAATGGCCACAGCCGTGGTGTAGCCGGTGTCAGCGGGAGGAGCGAGGCCCTTGCAGTCGGCAAAAGTGGCGGCCGGCACCCCTACGCAGGGATTGTTGCCACCCGGCGTGAGGCTCAGACCCACCTCATTGAGGTTGCTGAGCACAAAATTGAGCCCGCGGCGCACAACGTACTTCTCATAGATGCCCGTCGGCGCCACATTGGCTGTGATCTTGTAGCCCTGATTCTCGAAGGCCAGGACGACCAATGAAGTGTCGGCATAGGGAAAACTAAATGTGTCATTCCAACTGGTCGTTGTGCTGCCCGGGAAACTGGCCGCCCGGTTGACTTGGCTGGTCCAAAGAAAGCGCAGGCCATCTTGGATGGCCATGTTGATGCCGAGGCTGCGGTTGTTGTCGCCGGCGACACCACCGATCAACAAGGCTGGGTTGAACACCTGGATGGTGGAAGTCGTTGTCTCCAGCCCAACGGTCAGTCTTACCGTGTAGGTGCCCTGATTGGCGTATGTGTGGGCCTGCGCAATGTAGGACCGGTCAACACCGGTGCAATTGAAGACCGGCGTCAAATCGCCAAAGTCCAACGCGCAAGGAAGGGCTGCGCCTTGCACTTGTGTCGTGATCCCCCATACCACCACCGGTGCGGTGGTACGCGCATCGCGCGTAGGCATGAGCAGGGTCTCAGCAGATGCGGCCGAGGCCGACATTGCAAGCGAGATCGCCGCGAGCGCAGGGACCTTGAAAAGGGATTTCGCGAAACCAGAGGCACGGGACACCATTGCGGCGCCGGGAGAAAAGTCCACATTCAACATAGATGTAGGCGACATAACATCGTCCTTTCGTTGGTGTACCAAACACAGTAGCCCCCAATATGGGGGCAGCCATCGCAAGACTCCAAGCACCTATCGGATCCGCGTCATCAGCTACACAGGTACTTCAAACGCAACGCGCCATCCGTGAGATAAAACCTAATTCGCCCAGAGTACGCAAGTTGCGTACCATAAATTGAATCCCCTTTATTTTCAAGGACGTAGCAAATTCTTCTGCAGAAAGCTCGGCAGCGGTGTAAAGAAAACCGACAAGCTTTGGTGGCTAGGCTGCAGCCGCAGGCCCTGCAACAGTCGATCTGAACCTGGTTTTTGGTACTTCGATGGCATCCACGCCATACCTTGCTCAACATTGGGTGCTACAAAGAAACTCGCCCATCTCGGCGTCAATTTGGGTCCGCGCCTGCGCCCTAGCGTATGACGCTCGGCTGCTTGGACTTGTCCCTTAGTTCAACTGGCAGGTTCGACGGACTTACGTCGAGCAGGAATCAGACGGATAGCCTCTTCCGGGCAAGCCTCGACACACAAGCGGCAGGCTTGACAGTCGTCCGGTCGAACCACATAGGCTTGGCGATTACCATGCGCCCACGCTTTCAGCCTCCCGATCAAGGACAGCGCGACACGATCCGAGGGTTCGAGCCCGCGGATCTCGAACACGCCAAATGGACACACTTGAACGCAGCCGGCTTTCGCCTCACATCGATTGCGATCAATCAACGGCACAACTTGACCGGCAACTCTCTTGCTTTGCGGCTCGGCGCCGCTTGGCTTGATAGGTGCGCCCGTCATGTACCCGGCACCCATCGTTGCAGCGCAAGAGTCAGCAAGAACGCACCGATCGCCAACAGACTTGGCAGCAGATGGCCGGCTCCCGCCAGCAGGACGCCGTCGAGCACCGACATGCCGGCGATCAAGGTCACGACGGCGCGAGGCACATCGCCTTGCGCGCGACGCCGCAAGCGACTCAAGGCAAACACCAGCACAGCCGCGTACAAGGCCAGCAGCAACCAGACCACCGGCGTGGAAAATGCCAGCACGATTCCGTAGATCAGCGGCATCGCCAAGAAACCCAGTGGCCATAGGCTCCCGATCCGATCCAGGTGCTCCTGCTTGGCGATATAGGTCAGACCGATCAGGTGGCACAGCAGCGCGAGCGCCGCCAGCACCACCACGCCCGGTAGCACGGTCGCCACGCCAAACGCAGCCGTGACCACCACCAAGACCCGGCACAAGCCCATAACTAGGGGACTCAGTTGGTTGTGCTTGTGATGCACGTTGTAAAACACGATCGCAGCGGCCAGTGCGACGCCCGACGCAATCGCGCGCCAAGCACCTTGCTCGTTCAAAGCAAAAGCGGCCTGCGCGACGAACGCCATGCCCAGCACCAGCAAGCCAAAACCAAACGCGAAGACCTGCCGAGCCGATACCTGGCCCGATGGGATTGGCCGCTGTGGGCGGTGCTGCGCGTCGAAATCGCGATCGAAGGCATCGTTGAGGAACATGCCGCCCACATAGAACAGCGACAGCGCCACCATCAGCAGTATCAAGCGCGGATCGGTCAAGCTGCCCCCGGCGAGCAGCGCGCCCACCAGCACATTGGTCCAGACCGTCGGAAGGTTGGAAATGCGGCCGAGCCGCAACGCAAGCTTCAGGTTCAATCGACAAGCTCCTTACGTACCCATGCCAGTTCACGAGCAATTGCGGCGTCAACCGTACCGCTGCAAAACGGCTCAGGCAGTACGGCCCAGGTATAGGTCTCAACCTCGAGATGCGCTGACACCGCTTGCTCACGATGGATCGCCAACACTTCGCGGATGAACCATTGCGTCGAGTCAAATGGCCCCAATCGGTCGAGAAAGACGGGCACATGAAAGTGCACCCGCCATTCCCGCCCAGCGATCGGCTCTTGGAGTGCGGCGAAGGCCTCAGGCAGATCGGCAAAACGGGCTATCCCGTCGGGTCCGCGCTGCACCACCTGATGCAAATAGACGGGGTCGTCGAAACGCTTCAGTGCCGCAAGCGCATCCGGATCGAGTACGGGTATTTGCAGGCCGGCGCTGATCTGCAACTTGTGCACGCGGATGCCCGCCGCTGCCAGTTTTCGGAGGCAATCCACAGGATGCTCGAACTCCACTGCTGCATGGCAAAGATCAAGACACAGTCCCAGGTGATCGTGCAGCGCGCGGCCGGCCGCCGCCGGAGCTAGACCGGTGAGTTCGGTCAAGCGACGAACCGCTGTCGGGCCATGCAGCTCACCCTGAAAAAATCTGACCGTTTCATCGATGGTCTCCAAGAAGCAATGCGGCTCGGGTTCAAGCGCCAGCGCAATCAGCCGATCCGTGCGTCCGCGCAGCGCGACAAGATGCGCCACATGGCGCAACAGGTGTTCGACCATCAAGGCCACATCATCCGGCCCGCCTAGCGCAGGCTTATAGGCGCCCGGTACCGTGCTGATGCTGCCGTCAACCGGCGTAGCGCCCGGCAGTGTCTGCGGCAGCAACTCGGCCAACAGGTCGGCAAGTAGGTTGGTGTAACTTAGACGCTGGGCATCGCGCCAGTCGGGCAGGTAAACCTCTTCCTTGACTCGCGTGCCATGAAAGGTCCCATGAGGAAAACCGTTGAGGGTGAAAACATACATCCGACTGTGCCGCAGGAAGTCGCGAAACTCAGCCAGCGCCGCCGGTTCGGCGAGCTCGGTGGCCGCGCGTGCGGACAGGCGCAAGCCGATGCCGAAATCGCCTTCGCTGAGCAAACGATCGCGCACCGCCACCACATAGCGTTCAATGTTTGCGCGCACCTCGGGCCACGACTCTCCCGGATGAATATTGCTGCAGTAGCTGAGGTGAACGCCGTTGCCCAGGTTCACGCGCCATACTCCTGCCGCCGCAGCCAGGCCAATGCGCGCATGATTTCGTCTGCATCCATCTGATGTACTTCTTCCCCCTGACCGATTTCCCGCAACAAGGTGATGGTCAACTCGCCACCGAGATGTTCGCGAAATTCCTGCAAGCCACGCAGCAGCAGCAATTGCCCAGCGGCGTCGCGTGACTCCAGCGCCGGATGCCACAGGTGAAAGCCCAGGCGTTTAAGCAATGCGTACACCCGCTCTTCGAGCCCTGCCGCCAACATGCCAATCTGCACCGAGTAGCGCGCGTCAAGGGTCAGGCCAATTGCCACCGCTTCGCCATGGCGCAGCTCATGATCGGTGAGCGATTCGAGCTTGTGCGCTGACCAGTGCCCATAGTCCAAGGGACGAGCGCTGCCGGTTTCAAAGGGATCACCGCCCTGCGCAATCTGCCGCATATGCAGTTCGGCGCAATGCCGGATCATGTAGCTCATCGCGCCGGCTTCGCAGGCCCGTAGCGCAGCAGCGCTGGCTTCCAGCCATTCAAAGAACTGCTGGTCACGGATCAGCGCCACCTTGACCGCTTCGGCGATGCCGGCGATCTTGTCGCGCGGCTGCAGCGTGCGCAGGAAGGCAAAATCGTTGAGCACCGCGAAAGGCGGCGCAAAACTGCCCAGCAGGTTCTTGACGCCGAAGGCATTGACGCCATTTTTCACCCCCACTCCGGAATCGTTCTGCGCCAGCACGGTGGTGGGAACACGGATATGACGAATGCCGCGATGTGTGGACGAAGCTACATAGCCGACCAGGTCGAGAAACGCGCCCCCGCCAATACCCAAAATGAAGGCATGTCGATCGACGCCTAGTTCAACCAGACGGTGTTGCAAGCGTGTGAGCAGCGCTGGATCGTTCTTGACATGCTCGCCGCCCGGCACCACCTGCGGACGGGCCAGTAGTTCCATGGCCTCGGCGTGACAATTTGCATATCCGGCCACATCGTCGGCGAGCGAGGGGAACGAGGCCGCAACGTTGGCATCGATGAATACGACGAAACGATGGCGGCGATTTGGCTCACGCCGCAACAGGGTGTCGCGCAGTACCGGGTTGTCGCGTGCGAACAGGTGTTCGGTGAAGTGCACCGGGTACTCGTAGCTCACCGAAAACGACTGCACAAAGGCGGCCGAATTGGCGCCCTCGCGCCGCGGCAAGGGGGTGATCTGGGCATTCATGGAAACGGACTCCTATGCGGCCTGAAAGCGGTCGGTTCCTAGACGGCGCGCCTACTTGAACACCATCGTTTCGGCGGGTGCAGGCGAGTCGATCAATTCCCCCACCTGCGGTGTCTGCCCGCGCAGCACGGAATTACCCTCAAACAGATTGCGCTGATCGACGGACTCGGGGGCCAGCCAGTGCGATTCAAGCATCTGGCCGCTCTGGCCATAGGCCGCCAATGCGTTGCCATAACAGCTCGCCTCCACGTCCTTCACCGCAATGCCGCGCTCAAGCATCAGGCGCGCCGTCTTCGGCACGGCCAGTGGATCGGACACGCCCCAATCGGCGCTGGAATTGACAAAGATGCGGTCGCTGCCGTACTGGCGCACGATTTCGACCATGCGTTCGTTGCCCATCTTCGTATTGGGATACAGCGTGAAACCGGCCCAGAAACCCCGGTCAAGTACCTCGCGAACGGTCTCCTCATTGTTGTGATCTATAACCACCTTGCCCGGCGACAACCCCATCTCGAGCGCAACATCCATGCTGCGGGAGGTGCCGGCCTTCTTGTCGCGGTGCGGCGTGTGCACCATCACCAGCATGTCGTATTCCAGCGCGAGCTCAAGCTGAGCTCGGTAGTATTTGTCCTCGAGCGCGCTCATGTCGTCGTAGCCAATCTCGCCAATCGCCACCACGCCTTCCTTCGACAGGTAGCGGGGCAGCACATCCATCACGGCCTCGGCCAGCGCCTCGTTGTTGGCTTCCTTGCTGTTCAAACCAATGGTGCAGTAGTGACGAATACCGAACTGCGAAGCCCGGAAGCGCTCCCAGCCGACGATGCCCGACAGGTAGTCAACAAAGCTGCCTACATTGGTGCGCGGCTGGCCCAGCCAGAAGGCCGGCTCAATGACGGCGACGATGCCCGCCGCTTTCATGCGCTGGTAATCGTCCGTGGTGCGCGACATCATGTGAATGTGGGGATCTATGAAACGCATGATTTTCTCCATAGGGTCAATTGAAATCGAGCACGCCGCTCCAGTCCACGCCGGTCGCCGCCACAGCATCGCGCAAGCCCGCGTGACGCTCGAGCAGGCGGCCGGCCTCGGGATCCTTGGCGCTACGCAGCGCGAGCACCGCAGCGGCTCGCTCCGGCGCCGCGCCGGACTCAAGTACGCGCGCCAGATCAGACAGCAGCGGGCCGGTCGCGAACGGACCGACGCAGCGCCACAACTCCGGACTGACCGGCCTGGCGGCAGACCACCGCTCGTGCGCATAGTCGCTGAGCATCCGCGCCAGCGTCGCGTTGGCGCGTTGGTCCAAGCCGACGATTGGGTCGAGTGCGCTGCCCACAAAAAGCGCTTTGAGCACCATCTGGTTCCAAGCATCCGGCCCCAACTGCTCGGCCGGGTAAGGGTTGCCGTGCGCCACGGCCTCGAACACCACTTTCATGTTCGTGCGCAAGCCTTCGGCCGCGCGCATGCGATGGCGTGGAGCATCGGGGTAAAGAGGCAGGCCACGGTAGAACGCCACCAATTCGTCGACATCGGCGGTAGCGCAGAGCTGGTCGAGCCGCCGCACAAACGTGTCGCTGTCGGCAGCGCTGCTCAGCAGCAGCAACACTCGCCCCGCTTGGTCTATCGTCCATGACGAGGGATTCCAACCGGGCCTCGCCTGCTCGGCATCGTCCAGCGCCCTTGCATCCAGCGCGAGAGGCGCTTTGCCGAGCTGGCGCGAGACCAAGCTGACATACCGGAACAAATTGCGGTCCGTCGCCCCTTGTGCCAGGCTCGACACGGCATCGCGCAACCACAGCGAAGCGGTCTCATCAAGCCTTACGTCGAGCCAGCGCCTCAGTAAGTCCCCAGGGTTCATAGCTTCATCCTGTTCCAAGTCTGCGCTCATACTGATCCACTTTTTTCGGTCGCGCTAGGGAAAAGATGATCCAGCAGCAATTGCTTGACCGATACAGCGTTCACCGGCCCAGGCGCGAGCAGTTCGGGCGCGGTGGTGATGAACAAGGGGCCGTCTTGCTCCTTGTCGGTGGGGCGCCCATGTGAGCCACGCACCACGGTCGCGTCCAGCCCGATCACATCCATCAGATAGCGCATGCCAAGTGCCTTACGCGCAAGGCGCGACGCCACGGCAAGCTTCGGCAACCTTATCTCGCGGTCGATCAGCAACTCAACGGGGTCGTACCCGGGCTTGCGATGGATATCGACGGTGCGCGCGAAGTCCGGAGCAAGTGCGTCGTCAAGGAAGTGGTAATAAGTGAACCAGCTGTCGGCCTCGGCAATGACCACCAGTTCGCCGGATCGCGCATGATCAAGGCCTGCTGCGCGTTTGCCGTTTTCATCCAGCACCGTTTCGACGCCGGGCAAGGCCCGTAAACAGTCCGCGACCTCGTTCACCAGCTCCGGCCTGGCCACATAGACGTGAGCGAGTTGGTGGTCGGCCACGGCAAACGCCTGGCTGGCGCCGGCATCGAGTTGTTCGCGGCCTTGTTCGAGCCGCACCTTCAGCCAACCGGCATTGCGCAGAGCGCGATTGATGTGGACCGGGCGGGAGACCTCCGTCACGCCATATTCAGACAGCACCACCACGTGAGCACCCATCGAGCGGGCCTTTTCAATCAAGGGCGCACAAAGCGCATCGACCGCCGCGACTTGGGCAGGGATACCGGAATGATTAGGGCCGAAACGCTGCAGGTCATAGTCCAGATGAGGCAGGTACACCAAGGTGAGCGTCGGCTGCTGCGACTCCAAAACATGCAGGGCGCAGCGCGCAATCCATCGGCTCGATTCGATGTCGGCGCCCGGGCCCCAGAAGCGAAACAGCGGGAACTGACCCAAGTTGTCCTGCAACTCATCGCGCAGTTCGGCCGGGTGGGTGTGGATGTCCGGCAGCTTGCGGCCGTCTGCTAAATACATCGGCCTGGGCGTGACGGAGATATCCGCGCTTGAGTACATGTTGTACCACCAGAATAATTTGGCGCAGGTGAACGCCGGGTCACGCTTCTTTGCGGCCTCCCATACTTTCTCGCCTGCCACCAGTCGGTTCGACTGGCGCCACAACCAGATCTCCGACAACTCACGAAAGTACCAACCATTGGCCACGATGCCGTGGTCGCGGGGCAGCGAGCCGGTCAGCATGGTGGACTGCACCGTGGTGGTGACGGCCGGCAGCACGGTGGTGAGTGGGCGCATGGCGCCTGCGCGCGCCAGCGCCTGCAGATTGGGCGCATGCGCGAGCAACGCGGGCGTGAGACCCACGACATTGAGGACGAGGGTCGGCGTCATATCGGCATCCACCGCACTGCCATCGCGCCCAGCCCGCACAGGCAGGCATCCCTTGGGCGTCGGTCAAGCGACGGGTTCAAATTTCGAGTGCGAGCCGAGTCTGCTGCGGCGCTGACCGGCTGCGACATCACGTGCCGAGCCGGCGAGGTGGCGTTGGATACCTGATGCAAGCTACTCCCCCTTCCCGACCGCTAATTTGATAAAAAGTGTAGCAGTTGTGCTAGCGCCGAAAACCCACTCTGCGGCGCTCAAAGGCAGGTGTATTCCCGCATGCGGTGTACGGCCCAGCTCACCTGACAGCCTGGTCGGTTGCGCCTCAGGCGCGCCTTCGCCAGCGCCGAACAATAGGTCCGCCGAACGCCCTGCCGAACGCCTTGCCGCTTGCCCGCTCGAGCACCACGCCGGTCAAGAAGAGCGCAAGAGCTAACGCAATCAACGAGCGGTCAACCGGGCGACGGGACTCATCGCGCAGCCCTGCCAAGGCGTTTGCATGCCATCGATGCACGAGGCCGCCAGCCACCCACGCGTCCAAGGCTGGATTAATGCCCCAGGCCTGGTGCTCGGCCCGGTCGCGCCGCAGATGCAGGTGCCGGCGAATGCCGTGAGAATCCGAGATTACGAAGGTGTACAGGCCTGACCCTTGGGACGGTAGTGTCGCGCGCAGTCGCCCCGGTGCAACCCTCTCCATGCTCAGCAGTTGCCCTTGCGCCCCCGGTGTGTCCACCCTGATGGACACGTCAGCGGCATCGCTCAGTCCCTTGCCGGAGCGGACTTCGGCCTCGACCTGCAGCGCGCCGGCGAGGTCCGACACCGTCAATGTAGTCGCCCCGTCCGAGCCGCCGATCCAGGTGGCCAGCCCACCCGCCAGCTCTGGCCATTGTTTCCATTGCGACCATAGCGGCGCCCAGGGTCCTAGTCCACTGCTGACCACGACCACCCGGCCGAGGCCGAAGTTTTGAAACGCGATCAACGGTTCGCCGCTTTGGCTCTGCACCGCCACCACGGCTTCGGGACGCGAGCGGGTCACCGCATAGGCGGCAAGATTGGGCCAGTCGCGCCAGGTTCCCGGAGGGAATGGCAGCGGCTGGCGTTGCTGGACCATGATCGCGCCACGCTCCACCCGTGAGCGGCGGCGCTCTACGCCGGTTCGCATCGCCAGCGGCAAGCCGGCGGCCTGCTCCACGCGCAGCACCAGACCCGCGTCCGCTCGCGCAGCGACCAGGCCTTGCAAGGCGCCGACGTCAGCGTCGGGGCCAACGGCAAGGGCGATGATCTCAATACGCGAACGCTCCAGCCGCCCGCGCAGACCGACCAGCGGCGCGTCATCGACAAAGCCGTCGGTGACAATGACCAGCATGCGCCGGGCGGCGGCCGAGTGCTCGAGTTGGTCGATCGCCGCGTCGAGCGCCGGCGCGAGTTTGGTCCCGCCATTCGGGCTGGCCATCCAATTGCGTTCAAGCACCAAGGTGCCCGTCGGCGCAGGCCCGAGCGGGATCAGCACCTCGGGCACTACATCGAAAACCACCAAGCCCAGCGAATCGCGTTCGCTTAGAGCGCGTGCGGTCTCCAGCACCGCGCGCTGCGCCAGCGCAAAACGATCGACGCCACCGCTGCCCTGGCCCATGCTGCCCGACTTGTCTACGGCAAACACAATGGCCGCCGGTTGATCAACGACGGCCGGCTCCGACAACACCGGCAGTACCGATTCGAGCTCGGAATCGCGATAACCACCGCGACCAAACGCATGCTCGCCACCCAGCACCAGCAAACCCAGACCGCGCTGCCGCACGGCAGTCGTCAACAAATGCCAGAAACGAGGACTGGCGGCGGAAATGGCCACGTCGTCGAGCACCACCGCTTGGTAGCCATCGAGCGCGTCGGCCTGGGCTTCGAGTTGCGCGGCGGCGACGACATTGAGGTTCCAGCCGCCGGCGATCAGGCTAGGTGCCAGCGGCCCGGTCGAACCATTGACGTACAAGATGGCTGCACGTTGCGCAACGTCAATTAGTGCCCCATCGGGCAAGGCATCGAGAACCCGGTCGGTGGCGAAATCCTCCAGGCTCAAGTCGACCCGCAAGACGCCAGAACGACTGGCATCGAGCTCTATGCTTGCCCGGCCGGCACTGTCCACCGGGCCGCGAACTTCCCAAGTTTCCCCTCCTTGGCTGCGAAGGCTCGCCTTGACGTGCAGGCGCCGGTCCGACTTCCCGGTCAGTTGCACCGAAAGGGCTATCCTTTGCCCGAGCTGCGCTTTTTGCGGTGCCAGCACCTGCGCGATGCGGATGGGCGGCGGCGGCCGCCCAAGCGCCAGCCAGTGCAAGGGCAGCCGGGCCGCACGCACCGCAGCCAGCGCGCTGGCCGCATCACCCGAGTTCTCGAGGCCATCCGAGATGACAACAGCGCCGGCAAAGGTCGACTGCGCATGCGCGGCCAGGGCTGCTTCGAGCGCAGCTTGGATGTTGGTCGCAGCCGGCGCGAGCGCGTTCAAGGTAGCCGGATCGTTCGCTGCGGTCGGCGCCGCCGCAGCGATCGCCCGGCCGGCAAATTCGATCAATTGCAAGTCACCCACCCGAGCCGCCTTGGCAGCCTTCATCACTTCGGTCAGCGCGCGGTCGGCGGCCTCACGCGGCACACTCTGAGACCGATCGAGCAGCACCAGGAGCCGAGCTTGGCTGCGCGGGTCGAGCCAAGCGCCGCCAAGCAAGGACCAGCAAAGCAGCAGCAGCGCGGCAGACTGCAAGGCCAATGCGATCAAGGTCCTGACGCGCATTGGCCTCACTCGACCGCCCCCGTCATCGGCTTGCTCGCGGGCACAGCAGCTTGCACCCCTCGCTCCGGGCTTGCCTGCCGCCAGCCTTGCCGGATCAGCGCGCCGATTTCCCAAAGCAGCAGCAGCGCTGCCACAGCGAGCAGCAAGCGCGTGGCCTCGCGCTGCAAGCGCGCCTCAGGCCGCAAGCCATCGCCTGCATCCTGATGCGCGCCAGTCTCGGGCGGCGACGGTACGACCCGCGCCGCATCTGCACTGCGTTGCTGAAGGGCGATGCCGTCCAGCAAACTCGCTCCCAGCAACTGCTCGAACAAAAAATTCACCAGCAAGGGGGTCTGTGGGCCGCCCGAATTGGCCAGTGTGGCGAAGTCAATCGAAGTTTCCAGAAATTTCTGCGCCCCCGCCCCCGCCGCCGCTCGAGCGATGATTGCCGGCTCGCCGCCGACCGCAAGCAGCACTTCATCCGCCGGCCCAGCCTGCATGCGCGCCGCCAGTGGCAAACGAGCGGCGCCAAACTGAATGCGGATCGCGGGTGCCACATGGCTAGCCCAAAGTGGCGCACCGCCCGGCCATATTGGCGTGCGCTGCGCCAGCACCCGAATCGTCGGCAGCTTGTCGGCTTGGCGGCGCGAGCCACAGTCAAGCACGGCGGCAAGGTCCTTGGCATCGTAGGCAGCCGATTCAAGACCCGGGTGGGCGCCCACCGCTGCGGCCAGCGCCTGAGGGCAGGCCGCATCGATGGCCACCCGTCGCGCGCGCAGCGGCGTGAGATCGAGGACCATCTCATCGTCTTCGGGCAGCGCGTCAAGCGGATCCAAAGTAGTGCGGATCTGCGTTGCCGCCGCGATCGTCAGCTGCACCACAAGCGATGCCCCGGGCTCAATGCGATGGGTCGACCTGGCCACCTCGCCGAGCTCGCTGGCGACGCCGAGCGCACGGGTTTCCAAATGGTTGCCACCGTTTGTAAGCTTGATCAACAGATCAAAGCGATGCGGCTGATCCAAACTTCGACGCGCCGACAAGCGCTCCACAGCAAGGTTTCGTGTCACGCTGCCGACCTGGATGATGCGGTCCGGGCCTCTGGGGCCGGGCCATGCGAGCAGCGCCCCATGAGCGCCATCGGTGAGCAACCAATGCAATCTGTCCTTGCTTAGCAAGCCCTCCGGAGGCGGGCTGTGCGGACTCGGAATGCTTGGCGGATGCTGCGCCCGGCCTTGCATGCCGCTAGCCAGTGTTGCGGCGGTCTCATCGTCGAGAAGAGCAATCGCTCGCCATGGGTCGCTCAGGCTGCGCACTTCGACATCGCCGCCGCCCATCCCATCAAGCATTGAGCGGGCTTGCGTCAGACCCTCAGCCAGCCTTGTGCCGCTGACTTCGCGCGTCAGCATACTGGGTGAATCGTCGACCCATAGCGTAATGTCTGGGCGCTGCCGAGGCAGTTGGGGTTCGGCCAGCGCGATCAAGAAAACGGCGGTTAACAGCGCACGGCGTCGCCATGCAGGGTCGGGCGGGCGGCGCTCACCCGCCCCGGCCGGGCTAGCGGCTGCTGCGCGCCACAGACCCAGGTGTGATACCGGCACAGCAC
Organism: uncultured Roseateles sp.; assembly: GCA_963510335.1. Lineage (GTDB taxonomy): Bacteria > Pseudomonadota > Gammaproteobacteria > Burkholderiales > Burkholderiaceae_C > Paucibacter_A. The sequence goes on along the minus strand of CAUPEV010000048.1, from coordinate 6,301 downwards.
GCCGCTGGCGACCACCGCGGTGCAGCCAGCGAATCGCCGGCAGCAGCACCAGCCCAAGCAGGTAAATCGGTGTGGCCCAGCTCAACAACGTGAACGCGCCTGAACGAAATGCCGCAGCAAGGTGTGCTGCCAAGCTTGGGCGATGTCCCAGTCGCTAAACGCCACACCGCTGCGACTGCAAAAGCTGCGCAATCGCTGGGTCATGGCCGCCCGTTCATCGGCGGCGAGCCGGTTGGCGGCTTGGCCTGCGCAGGCAGGCATCAGCAGGCCAGTTTCGACGTCCATGAGATCAAAATCACCCTCCAACTGCAGAGTAGTCTCAGCGGCATCGCGCAGCTGCACCACATGGAGCGCCTTGCAATGCTGGGCCAGCGCGCCGAGATCACGGCGCATCTCGTCATCGGCCAGGCAGTCGCCGATCACGAATACCGATGTGCCACCATGCAAGTGGCGCTCGCACACACCGAGCTCGGAGCGTGCGCCAAAGCCCGCCGGCTGTAGCACGGCCAGCACACGGGCAATCGCCGCGTAATGATGTTGCCCGCGCCCTCCGGCTACTTCTGCCAAAACGCGCTCACCAAAGGCCAGCAAGCCGACGCGGTGACCGAGCTGCAGCAGCGCATAACTCAACGCCGCCGCCATCAGCACCGCCGAGCGCCACTTGGCGGCGTCCTGCACCGCCATCGATGAGCTGGCGTCAAGTAGCAAGGTCCAGTCGGACACGGATTCCGACTCAAAGCGGCGCAGAACAGGCCGCCGCCGCCGCGCCGTCTGCCGCCAATCAATATGACGGACCTCATCGCCGGGCGCATAGTCGCGGTGATCAAAATATTGCAAGCCGACACCCGCACGCCGGGTGCCGGCCCGCGCACCACTCGCGCGCGGTAGCCGCTCGATCAAAAGTTGAGCGGCCGCCGACGCAAAGCATCTGAGCTCCGGCTCACTCGGCAGCAGGTTGCGGATCAGAGTCGCGCTCGCCATAGCTCGATGATCGAGGTCAGAATGGAGTCCGCATCCAGGCCGTCAAGTTCGCTCTCCAGGCGCAGCAAGATGCGGTGGCGCAGCACCGGTAGAGCCAGCGCCTGGAGGTCGTCGACATCGACGTGGCTGCGCCCAGCCATCAGGGCGCGTACGCGGGCCGCACGCACCACCGCCTGCAGCGCGCGTGGGCTGGCGCCATAGCGAATGTGCCGCCGGTGTTGTGAACCGGCGCCGTTGTCCGGCTGGGTCGCCAGGATCAGGTCGACCGCGGCATCCTTGCAACGCTCGGCCAGCAGCACGGAGCGGCACAGTTGCGTGATGTGGAGTACATCGGCGGGGCCGATGACGCTTTGCAGGGTGTCCGAGGGTTCGGCATCGAGCGACACCTCTAGCAGCTCGCGCAGCGCACTCCGGTCCGGGAACGGCACCGTGAGCTTGAACATGAAACGATCCAACTGCGCCTCGGGCAGCGGGTAAGTGCCTTCGAGTTCGATCGGATTTTGCGTCGCCAACACGCAGAAAGGGCTAGGCAGGCGGTGGCTAACAAGCGCATGCGTAACCTGCCGCTCCTGCATAGCCTCAAGCAGCGCGGCTTGGGTACGCGGGGTTGCTCGGTTGATCTCGTCGACCAGTACAAGCTGTGCAAAGACCGGCCCCGGGCGAAACTCGAAGTTCGATGCGCCCCCCGCCGAGGTGGCATAGATTTCGGCGCCGGTGACATCGGCAGGCATCAAATCGGGCGTGCATTGCACGCGTGCCCATTGCAGCCCAAGTGCAGCCGCAAGTGCCTTGGCCAGGTGGGTCTTGCCTAGACCCGGCAGCCCTTCGATCAGCACATGGCCACCCGCGAATACTGCGGTGATCAGATGCGTGATCAATGCTTCTTGCCCGACGATCACGCTCTCGAGCAGGGTGCGCAAGGCCCGCAGCTGGTCGTGCGCGTCGGCATAGTTATTGTCCGTGGCGGGATAGGTGTTCATTGTCTGGTTGATTTGAGCTTCGTCCATGCGTGTACAAAACTCCTTTCGGTGGGGCTCAGCCGGGTGGTTTCACTCGCCGCGGGTGGTGGTGTCGCGGCCGCCGCTAAAGGCAGGGCAGGCAGGGCAGGCAGCGCCTGCAGCGCCGCCGCAGGCATCGAAGGCTCAGGCGCGTACACACCCGGGCGTGCCATGTCTGCCTGCCTTTCGGCCGAGACCGGCCGCGGCGTCAAGCGAGCGTCTGCTTTGGCCATCGTAGCCTGCGGGGCCGCGGCCGGTGGCGGGCGCGTATCGGCGCGCGCATCACGACTATCGCCCGCCTCATTGCCAGCACCTACGCCGGTGCCGGCGGTACTGCCGGCTGTACTGCCGACTGCGCGCGATGATGCTGTTGCGGCCGGACCAGTCTCGGTCGAGACGGCCCTGTTGGATGAGGACTGCCTGCGGCTTGCCGCTTCGTCGGCCGAAATCGCGGCGGCCTGTGCGGCAGGCTTTTGGCCATCACGCTGGTCGGGCGCAGGTGCCTCAGTCTGCCCACTTGCGCGACTCATCTGCTTCGGTTCAGGCGAGGCCGGCAGCGAGGCCGAACGTAGCGCTGCGGCAAGCTTGTCGGCACCCTGCGGGGCAGCTGCTTGGAGCTGCGCTGCTGCGGGTTCGGCGGGGCCGGACGGCGACCGCCCGGCACTCGAGCGCCCAAGGGCCGGTTCGAGGTCCGGCAAGGACAGCACCATGGCCATCAGCCCCGCGCTCACGATCATGCTCAGCAAGGGCCGCGCCAGGCGCGTCGCTTGCGCCCCTTGCGCAAGCCTATGCAAGGCGTCGGGGACCCGCGCGCTTGCCCAGCGTTCCAGCCACTGAACGGCCTGCGGATTTCGCATGGCTATCGAGCCTGCGCCGGTCTCAAGCAGCGTGGTGAACGCGGATGCACCGCCAAGATGACGATCGGCCCAGAGTGCGCAGGTTGCGACGGCCGGGCGACGCGCACCGGCCCTGCCCAGCATGGCCAAGCACAGCAAGGCTACAGCCATCAGCACGGCAGCAATGGGCACACGAATTGCGACCACGTGCACCGCCACGGCGGCCAGCATCAAACCGGCCGAAGCCCAGAGTGCCTGGCGCAGCGCGGCAACCATCTGAGTCAACCACAAGCGGCGCCGCACGGCGGCGAGTAGGTCCATGACTGAGCGCGTGGGCATGCTTGTCCTAAAGACCGAGTGGAAGCAAGCCAAGGCCGCTCGAACACCACAGCGCCGCCGCCAGCCCAGTGCCCAGCAAGGTGGCGGTGGCTTCGGCAAGGTCCGGCTGGCGCAGTAGCCGGCCCACGCCAGCCCCGAGCAGGGGCAGCACTACGCCTGCGAGCAGCAACAAGCCCTCGGCCAAGGCCATCGTCGTCAATGGAAGAGAGCTGGCATTCCAAGCCAGCACCAGCAGCGGCCATGCGGGCGCAATCAGGGCCAGTGAATGACCGATACCGACCCGCCAACCATGTAAGCCGCCGGCGCGCAGACTCAGCAACGCCAGGGCCATGCCGCGCAACAAGCACAGCGCAAGCAGCATGCCAACTGCCCGCTGACTGGCATCCGATCCATCATTCAGGGCCAAGCGTGTGCTGGCCAACCACCACAGGGCGACGGCGGCGGCCAGCACCAGACCGCCAATCGCCGGTGGGCGGGAACCGGCGGTCTGAGTCATCGCGGCAGCACCGACATCAAGAGCCAGCCCTGCGAATCTATGGCTGCATCGGCGACCCCGACAAGTTCAAGCGGCCACAGCGCGGCGACGCCAGCAGGATCGGGTCGGATTCGCGCCATGGCGGTGCGCCTGACGGCATCACCGGGCGGCGAGCTGGCTGGCGCGCCGGCAAGCACACGAGCACCGGCGCTGGCAGCAGGCAAGGCATGAACCCGGCCCTGCGCAAGCAGCAAGCCTGCCGGCCAGGCCGTCGTCCCCACATTGCGCACTTCGCGCAAGCCATCAGCTAGCGTCTTGCTGGTGAGGGCCCTGACCATCGGAAAGCTGCCTGAGTAACACAACCGAACCTGGCGAAACAGCCGCGTCTCGAACTCGGCAAAGGCCAAATGACCGCGTTTGGCATCGAAATCGAAACGCATCGATTGGGTCGGATCGCAGGGCTGTACGGCAGCCGCAAGCTGCGGCGGGATCGGCGCGCGCTCGTGCTTGCGAACTTGGCCGGAGAACTGTTGCCAAGCCTGGTATTGCGCGAGCTGTCCCCCCGACTCGCCCTCGCTCCAAACGCGCAACTGGGAAGGCGGCGGCAGGATATGCAGCAAGGCCAGCACCGCCGCCGTAGCGAGCGCCGAAACCAGCAAAGGCGCGGACCAGTGGGTAAAGTACAGCAGCATCAGCAGCGCTAGAGCGAAATACACGGCCAGGGCCACCGCCAATCGTGTCCACATCGTCTGAGCCGGAGGCGACAACTCGGCCAGGCTTGTCGCTGCCATCGCCGGGGGCAGACTCGTGGCCAGCGACGCGCTGAGCAACTGCCTGGCTTGGCCTAGCGAGTCTGCCACCATCAGCGTGTGCCGAGCGCAGCCGCCCTCGCTCTCCAGCGCCTGGCGCACGCCAGGGTTGGGATTGAGCAGCACAATGCGGCCACACAGCGCGCCATGCGCGAGCAGCGCCGCAAGTTGAGGCCGATCGAGCGCGGCCAGCGTCGGCTCGTCCAGGATCAAGGCATCGATGCTTGAATAGGCCGACGCATTGCGCGGCAGATCCTGGGCCAGCAGTTCGACGCTGTGAAAGCCTTCGAGCTCGACCGGCCCGCCCGCCGCCAGTCCAAGGCCTAGCAAAGGCGACTCGGATTGCGCGATGGCGAGCTCACGCTGCTCGATCACCCCGCCAGCCCGCGCTTCGCTCGGAGCGCCCGCCAGCGCAACCCTGACCGCGCCCGTCCCGACCGAACTCACCGGCACATGCAAGCGCACCACGCGGCCAGGCTGCAGTTCAATTTCACTGTGCACGGTTTGATGCTCAGTCCTAAGCTCGAGCTTCGCCCGCAATGGGCTGTCCGAGCTGATGCGGATATCGATTTCGCTTGAGCGCCCGGGGCGCGACCAGCCCTGCCAGGCGGGTGTCGCCGTCAGCTCAAGGCGCGGCGACGTCGCCGCCTGCGCGAGCCCGCACAGAGCCAGCCCCGACAGCAACAAGGGCCGCAACAGGCTGTGCCAACGGATGTCACCTAAGCGCATGCTCGAGCGCGATCACCGACCAAGCGGTGACGAGCTGGGGTTTGTCTTCCCACCAAGCCTTCGAGTCCGGGTTGGCCCAACTGCCATCCGCCGCCTGCATGCTGACCAACTTTTGCGCGAGTTCGCTCTTCCAATTGTGCTTTTGCCCCTTGGCGTCGGTGAAGCTGTCCTCGCCGTACGCGGACATCACCTTGGCGAAGGCGTTGTAGAAGTAGAAGATCCCGTGCTTTTTGCTTGTACCCGGATTGAGTTCGAGGGTGTAGTTCGAGGTCATCCATTTGTAGGCGGCCTGCACCCGCGGATCACTCTTCTCGACGCCGGCGAACAACAAGCTAAGCAAACCGGCCGCCGTCATACCGCCGTAGGAGCCTGTGCCGTTCTCGAACTCTGGCGGGTTCCATCCGGGCATGTAGATGAAACCGCCATCGTTGCCGGCCCACTTCTGATCGTTGCTCTCGCTGCGATTTTGCGAGCGGCTGACGAACACGAGCGCCTTTTGCCAAACCGGATCTTTGGGGTCGGTCGAAGCCGCTTTCAAGCCCTCTACCGCAAGATAGACATTCGACATATCCGGGCGCTCATCGCCGCCATAGCCAATGCCTCCGAAATAGCGGTGGTCGGGTTTGTAGCCATCGCTCTCGTCAATCTGATGGCCGATCAGGAACTTTTGCGCGTTCGCTATCACGCCGCTGTATTTCGGATTCTTCGTCGCTACCAGTGCGACCATGGCCACAGCCGTGTTGTAGCTGGTGTTTTGCAGTGACTCACTGATTGAGCCGTTGCTTTGCACCTTGGACAGCAAGAACTCGACCTGCTGCGTGACGAAGCCACCGTCACCCTCGTTGTAGCCGCGATGACTCTCGAGAAAACCGCGCAGCGACAAGGCAGTGATGCCGACCGACCGGGCCACCGAGCCGTCTGGGCCACGCTGGCCGCGCAGATAGTGCAGCCCTGCGTCGACGGCACGCCGCGCCTTCTCGCGCAAAGCCGGGTCCATCGTGTCTGCGGCCCGAGCCGCCGAGGGTATAGCCAGCGAAACATAGGATGCCAACGCTAGCAGGTGTCTTCTGTTCATCATTCTCTCCTTGGTGGGTTAAGTGCGCGAAAAGTCGTCGATGGACTGGCGCCGTTGCC
>CAUPEV010000047.1:0-27309 GCA_963510335.1 uncultured Roseateles sp. | reverse complement strand
TTCGCGACGGCGAGTTCATGGTGTTTGTAGGCCCCTCTGGCTGCGGCAAATCGACGCTCTTGCGCACCATCGCAGGCCTGGAGGAGATCACCGGCGGTGAGTTGCGCATTGGCGGGCGCGTGGTCAACGAAGTGCCCCCGGCCGAGCGTGGCATCGCGATGGTGTTCCAGAGCTATGCGCTCTATCCGCATATGAATCTGTACGACAACATGGCTTTTGGTCTCAAGCTGGCCAAGGTGCCACCGGCCGAGATCGAAGCTGCCGTGCGCGGCGCGGCGAAAATTCTGCACATCGAGCATCTGCTGGATCGCAAGCCCAAGGACTTGAGCGGCGGCCAGCGTCAGCGCGTCGCAATTGGCCGCGCGATTGTGCGCAAGCCCGAGGTGTTTTTGTTCGACGAGCCGCTGTCCAACCTCGACGCCGCCTTGCGCGTGCGCATGCGCTACGAGTTCGCCAAGCTGCACGAAGAGCTCAAGACCACCATGGTTTATGTGACCCATGATCAGGTCGAAGCGATGACGCTGGCCGATCGCATCGTCGTGCTCAATGCCGGCCGCATCGAGCAGGTCGGCACGCCGCTGGAGCTGTATGAGCACCCGGTCAATCTGTTTGTGGCCGGCTTTATAGGCTCGCCGAAGATGAATTTTCTGGAGGCTGAGGTGGTCGCCGCCGATGCCGCAGGCGCCAAGCTGCGCCTGGCCAGCGGCGCGGTGGTCAGCGCGGCGGTCAATGCCGCCAGCGCAAAAGCCGGCGACAAGGTCACGCTGGGCCTGCGGCCCGAGCATTTCGTCGTTTGCGAAGCTGCGGCCGAGGCGGTCAACGCGATCCAATGCACGGTCACCTTTGTCGAAGCACTCGGCAGTGCCACCCATGCCTATTGCGCCTACCCCGGCGTCGAGGATGCGCTGACCTGTGAGTTCGACGGCCGCACACGCATACGCGCCGGCCAGGACATTCGCCTGAGCCTGCCGCCCGAAGCCTCATATGTGTTTGATGCGGCAGGCGTGGCCTTGCCACGACTGGGCGGGACGCCGACATGAAAGGCAGCGCCCTCCCACTGCTCGCCTTGCTGTTGAGCGGCGCCGTTCACGCTGGCAGCAATCACAAGCTGCTGGTCTGGATCAATGGCGACAAGGCCTACGGCGGCCTGCAGCAAGTCGGCGATGCGTTCGAGAAAACCTCGGGCGTCAAGGTCGTGGTCGAGCATCCGGTCGACGCAACCGACAAGTTCCAGCAAGCCGCAGGTGCCGGCAAAGGCCCCGACATCTTTTGCTGGCCGCATGACCGGGTCGGCGAATGGGCCAAGTCGGGTCTGCTGACACCCTTGCGTCCGAGCCAAAAAATCTACGACGAAGTCGAAGAAGCAGCCTGGAAGGCCTTTGCCTACCAGGGCAAGATTTGGGGTTACCCGATTGCGATCGAGACCACCGGCCTGATTTACAACAAGGCCTTGGTGCCTACGCCGCCCACCACATTCGACGAACTGATCGCGCTCGACAAGCAGTTGCAAAAGCAAGGCAAGCACGCGATTTTGTGGGACTACAACAAGAGCTTTTTCACCTGGTCCATCCTAGCCGGCGCGGGCGGGCAGATCTTTGGCCGCGATGCCAAGGGCGAGTTCGATGCCAACCAGGTCAGCGTCAACAATGCCGGTGCGCTGGCGGGTGCCGAGATGATTGCCCGCCTCTTGCGCGAAGGCCATATGCCCAAGGGCGCTCGCTACGCCGAGATGGAAAGCGGCTTTGCCAAGGGCGATATCGCGATGATGATCTCCGGCCCCTGGGCCTGGGACAACGCCAAGAAGGCCAAGATTGACTTCGGCGTGGCGCCGATTCCGGCAGTTATTGCCGGCAAGCCGTCCAAGCCTTTTGTCGGAGTACTCGGCTGCATGATTGCCGCACCAAGCACCCAGAAAGACATCGCCCGCGAGTTCCTCGAGAACCACCTGATGCGCCCGGCCGCGCTCAAGGTGCTGGACGCCAATGTGCCTATCGGCGTGCCGGCCAACAAAGCTTTCTATGCCGAGTTGTCGGTCAACCCGCTGATACGTGCCAGCATGGAAAACGCCCGCGTAGGCGAGGCCATCCCGAATATTCCCGAAGTTGGACGTTTCTGGACCGCGATGGACGCAGCGCTTGAGGCCATCACCAACGGCCTCCAAAGCCCCAAGGACGCGCTCGACGGCGCCTCGGCCCGCATGCTCTTGAAGACCGCCAAATAAGTACAAGAAAAACACATGAACGCCGCACCCCAACCATCCACAAGCCTGGGCGCACTCAGCGCCTACAGCAAGCTGCCGCCCACCGCGCTGGAGCGCGCGCTGCGGGCCCTGCGCTGGCCGCTCACCGGCGCGGCCATGCTGGCCTCGCTGTACATGGTCTTCATGATCCACGCCGCCGGCCAGACTTGGTGGGCTGTGGGGGCCTTGAGCTTCTTCTCGGCTGCGTTTTACGTCTACGTCAGCAATGCAGGCTTTGCTTACCGCTACTTGTTCCCCGGCATCGCCGGCATGCTGATCTTCATTGCCTTCCCGCTGATTTACACGGCGCAGATCGGCTTCACCAACTACTCCTCGGCGCATCTCTTGAGCGAGCAGCGCGTGCGCGACTATTTGCTTGATCAGCATGAGGCGGTGCAAGAACTCACCCAGCCCTTCACCCTGCATGCCGCTGGGTCGGAGTTCCGCCTGGCGCTCAGAGGGGCCGATGAGACTCCTGCCTGGGTCTCGCCACCGCTTGCTTTGCGCAACTCGGGCAAAGAGTTGGCGGTCGAAATGGAAGCCTTCGCCAATCAGCCCCTGCAGCCCGCCTTGTCGCTGCACGAGTTGATCCTGCACCGCGAAGCCTTGATGCAACTGAAATTGGTCATGCCGGCTTCGGCGGGTCTGGGCGATTTGCGATATTTGGGTCTGCGCGAATTTGGCCCCATCAGGCGCAACTGGCAAGCTAACGCAGACGGCAGTCTGACAAGGCTCGCCGACAGCCAGATCTTCAGCGCCAACCGCGAGATCGGCAATTTTCAAAATGCTGAAGGTGAAATTCTGCAGCCCGGCTTCAAGGTCGTCGTTGGCTGGCAGAACTACACCCGCATGGTGCTGGACGCGGAGTTCCGCGGGCCCTTCCTGGCGATCTTCAGCTGGACGGTGATCTTCAGCTTGTTGACCGTCGTACTGGCAACGTCCATCGGCATGCTGCTGGCGGTGATGCTGAACTGGGATGACCTCAGGGGCCGCACCACTTACCGCACGCTATTGTTCCTGCCTTACGCAGTGCCGGGCTTTATCTCCATCCTGGTGTTCAAGGGCCTGTTTAACCAGAACTTTGGCGAGATCAACGCGATTCTGGACGCGCTGTTCGGCGTCAAGCCGGCCTGGTTTGCCGACCCGCTGCTGGCCAAGACCATGCTGCTGATCGTCAATGTCTGGCTGGGCTACCCCTACATCATGATTCTGTGTGCCGGCTTGCTGAAGGCAATTCCGGCCGATCTGTACGAGGCCTCTGCGATTGCCGGTGCCGGCCCGCTCACCAACTTTTTCAAGATCACCGCACCGCTGGTCATCAAGCCGCTGGCGCCGCTCTTGGTCAGTGCTTTTGCCTTCAACTTCAATAACTTTGTGTTGATCGCGCTGCTGACCGATGGCAGACCTGATTTCCTGAGCACCAAGATCCCGGCCGGGCAGACCGATATTCTGGTGTCTTACACCTACCGCATCGCCTTCAAGGATTCGGGCTCCGACTTCGGCCTCGCGGCCGCGATCTCGACGCTGATCTTCTTCCTGGTGGCGGCGATGTCTTTGATCAATCTGCGCTTGATGCGCAAAGCCCAAGCTTAAGGACTTCACATGGCAATCGTTCGAGGCAAACAAGCACGTTGGCGAGTCTGGGCAGCTCATGCCTTGATGTGGGCCTTCCTGGCCATCACGCTGTTCCCGCTGCTGGCCATTGTGAGCATCTCGCTGCGGCCCGGCAACTTCGCCACGGGCAGCATCATCCCGACGCAGATCAGCTTCGAGCATTGGTCTTTGGCGCTGGGCATCCCCTACCAGGCGGCCGACGGCAGCCTGGTGCAGCCGCCCTTCCCGGTGCTTTTGTGGTTATGGAATTCGATCAAGGTCGCAACGATTTCGGCCTTTTTGATTGTTGCCATCTCGACCTCGGCGGCTTTCGGCTTTGCGCGCCTGAAGTTCCGCTTCAAGATGCCGATCCTGAACTCGATGCTGCTCTTGCAGATGTTCCCGCCTGTCTTGGCGCTGGTCGCGATCTACACGATCTTCGAGACGATTGGCAATTTCATCCCCTGGCTGGGCATTGAAACCCATGGCGGGCTGGTGCTGGCTTATCTGGGCGGCGTGGCCACCCATATCTGGACCATCAAGGGCTATTTCGAGACGATCCCGGTCGAGATCGAGGAATGCGCCAAGGTCGACGGCGCCAGCCATTGGCAAGCGTTTCGATTGGTGCTGTTGCCGATGGCAGTGCCGATTCTGATGGTGGTGTTCGTGCTGGCCTTTATCGGCTGCATCATCGAGTACCCGGTCGCCTCGGTGCTGCTGCGCGAGGAAAGCCATCTGACCCTGGCCGTTGGCTCCAAATACTTCTTGCATGACCAGCGCTTTTTGTGGGGCGACTTTGCCGCCGCAGCCGTGCTCTCGGGCCTGCCTATCACACTGGTGTTCCTGCTGGCGCAGCGCTGGATCGTCTCGGGCCTGACGGCCGGTGGCGTCAAGGGTTAGGTCGGTGATGCTACGCTTCACCCTCGCTCTTTTTTGCGGGCTGCTGCCGGCATTGGCGCAAGCATCCGACTGCAAGCCCAGCCCGCTGGGCGAGCGCGAACTGTTTCTGCGCGGCACTTTTAACAACTGGAGCGCCAGCGACGAGCACCGCTTTGTCTATGTCTGCGACCGTTATGAGCTCTACGCCAAGCTGAGCGGCGAGCAAAGCTTCAAGATCGCCGATGAGGACTGGTCGACCGACGCCGACTTTGGCGGCAGCGCGGCAGAATTGAAACTCAAGGGCGGTGCGCTCAGCGAGCGCTTTGGCGGTGGACACAAGTTCCAACTGCTTTTCAGCGACAGTCGCGCGGCTCGCCTTCAAATCAGCCCATTTTCAGGCGAAGCGCCGCAGCTCATTGCCGCGCCTACCGTCACCGACCCGGTCGCCCTGAGCATCCGCTTCGACTCGCGCGACCTCCGCGACAAGTCACCGTTTGGCGCTGTCACGCCGGGCAAGCGCGTGAACTACAGCTTCCAGGCGCTACCCGGCATCGAGCAGGCCACGCTGGTGATTGCCAAACGCCGTCTGGAAGGCAATCAAGAGTTGCTGGAATATGGCGAGGCGACGCGCCTGCCGATGAAGGCCAGCAAGATGGTGGGCAAAGTGCAGCGTTGGAGCGCAGAGCACAGCTTTGCCGCCCCCGCCATCTACGGCTACCACTTTGAGGTCCAGATCAAGGGCAGGACCTTTGTCTACCAAAACAAGCGCGACCCGGTGTACTGGACGCGTGAAAAAGGCAGCATGGGCCTAGGTTTGGTGGACCCGCTGCCCGAACAAGTCAAGCGCATACGCCGCTACCGCCAGACCGTCTATGCGGCCGAATTCCAGGTGCCGGCCTGGGCGCGCGACGCGGTGTTCTATAACATCTTCCCCGAGAGATTCCGCAACGGCGATGCGGACAACGACCCTCGCCCGGGCCGCGATCACTACCAGGACAAGGACGTTGAGTTCCACGCCAACTGGCTGGATAAACCCGCCAAGCCGAACTCCCAAGACGGCTCGGACGAGACCTATAACAACGACTTCTTCGGCGGCGATCTGGCCGGCATCATTGCCAAGCTCGACTACATCAAGTCGCTGGGCGCCAACGCGATCTATATGACGCCGATTTTTCGCGCTGCCAGCAATCACAAATACGACACCGCCGACTACACCCAAGTCGACCCGGCCTTCGGCACTAACGCCGACTTCAAGCGTCTGACGGTCGAAGCGGCCAAGCGCGGCATCCGTGTGATCCCCGACACCTCGCTGAACCATGTCGGCAGCGACTCGCCCTACTTCAACCGTTTCGGCAACTACCCCGCCGGCGGCGCTTTTGATGATGGTGCGCTGAACCCAGCCTCCGGCTACGCGTCCTGGTTCAAGCTCGACGCAGCCCAAGCCAAAGCCGAGGACCAATACCAGGGCTGGGTGGGCGTGAAGGACCTGCCCGAGATCGACAAGGGCTCCAAGGCTTTCCGCGCCTTTGCCTACGGCGCCCCAGGCTCGGTGATGCTGCAATGGCTGGACCTGGGCGCGGCCGGTTGGCGCATGGACGTGGCGCCCTGGGTGCCGGATGACTTCTGGCGCGAATGGCGAGCCGCCATCAAGACGCACAAGGCGGATGCTTTTCTGATCGCCGAGACCTGGTTCGACGCCAGCAAGTTCTTGCTCGGCGACAGCTTTGATTCGTCCATGAACTACATCTTCCGCAACACTGTGCTGGACTATGCGGCCGGCGGCGATGCAACGAAGCTCTACCCCAACATCGAGCTGATGCGCGAGGCCTATCCGCCGCAAGCCTTCTTCGCGATGATGAATCTGCTCTCTTCGCATGATCAGGTGCGCGCTCTGCATCATCTGGGCTGGCAGGACGAGGCCGACCTTGAAGCCAAGGCTTTGGCCAAACAACGTCTGCGCCTGGCCAGCTTTATGCAAATGACGCTGCCCGGCGCGCCGGCGATTTACTACGGCGACGAGGTCGGTGTCGGTGGCGGCGAAGACCCGTACAACCGGGCCACCTACCCCTGGGCCGACCTGGGCGGGCAGCCCGACAACGCGCTTTTGGCCGATATCAGGCGGCTCACACAGCTGCGCCACCAACACAAGGTGCTGCGCCACGGCAGCTTCAGCGCGCCACTGCATCTGGACGCTCACGTGATCGTGCTGGCCCGCCAGGACGGCAAAACCTGGGCACTGAGCGCCAGCAATAACGATTCAAAAGCCCAGACCGTCAAGCTCAAGCTAGCGCCGAATTTGCGCGGGCTGCGCTGGAAAGATGCCTTCAGCGGCCGCTTGCTGAAGGCCGACCGCCAGGGCCAGCTGCAAATCACCGTTCCCCCCATGTTTGGCCGCGTGCTGATCAGCCACTGATAAGAAGATAAAGAAGAATCCCATGCAATTGCGAGACTTCGGCAACACCGGCCTGCGTGTCAGCGCTTTGGGTTTCGGCGCCATGCACATCAACGACGAACGGGTCACAGAGGCAGATGCCGGTCGGCTCTTGAACGAAGTGCTGGACCTGGGTGTGAACCTGATCGACACCGCGCGCGGCTACGGCCTGTCTGAAGAACGCATAGGCCGCCACATCGCACACCGGCGCCAAGACTATGTGCTGTCGACCAAGGTCGGCTACGGCATCCCCGGCGTGGACGACTGGACGGCGGCCTGCATTGTGCAAGGCGTGGACGCGGCCCTCACACGCATGCGCTGCGAGCAGATCGACATCGTGCATCTGCACTCTTGCCCGCTGGCGGTGCTGCAGCAAGGCGATGTGATCGCAGCTTTGCTGAGTTGCAGGAAGGCCGGCAAGCTGCGTGTAGCCGCTTATTCGGGCGACAACGCCGAGCTGGACTTTGCATTGAACAGTGGCGCATTTGGCGCGGTGCAGACCTCGATCAGCGTTTGCGATCAGGTCAATCTGGCCACACGTCTACCGCTCGCGGACAAGCGTGGCATCGGCGTGATCGCCAAGCGGCCGCTGGCCGGCGCGGTCTGGCGCCACACGCAGCGGCCCGACGATTATGCGGAAGGTCTGTACTGGGATCGCTGGCAGGCCATGGGCTTGGCGGCTGACTTGGCTCCAGAAGAAGTCAGTGCGATAGCACTGCGATTCACGGCTTTTCTGCCGGGTATCGCCAGCTGCATCGTCGGCACGTCCAAGCCCGCGCACTTCAAGCAGAACTTGGCAGCCTTGACGATGGGGCCTTTGGACGCTGAACTTCAGGCCAAGCTGCGCCAAGCCTTCCTGGATCAGGATTCTTGCGGCGCTTGGCAGGGGCTCATCTGATGTGGCGCACTGCATCCCTGTTGCTGTTGTTCATGGGCAGCGCCCTTGCCGCGCCGCTTGATCTGAGCCCGGTCCCTCACAAGATGGCGCGGGCCGTCAAGCCTTTGCCCAAGGGCTGGGCCGACGGCGCCGCCTTTATGGAGATCTTTGTTCGAGGCTACCAAGACAGCGACGGCGACGGCATCGGCGATCTGCGCGGCCTGATCCAGCGGCTGGACTATTTGCAGGCGCTGGGCATCCAGGGCATCTGGCTGATGCCGATCAGCCCCAGTGCCGATAAAGATCACGGTTATGCCACGACGGACTACCGAGGCGTGGAGCCGCAATATGGCAGCCTGGCCGACTTTGATGAGCTGATGCTGCAGGCGCACAAACGCGGCATCGCCGTGATCATCGACTATGTGCTCAACCACAGCGCGGCCGCCCACCCGCTGTTCCAACAGGCGTTGCTGGGGCCGGAGAACCCTTACCGCGACTGGTTTGTGTGGCAGCAGACGGCGCCCGAAGGCTGGGACATCTGGGGCAAGAACCCCTGGTACACGACCGCGCCAGGTTCTGCTCACTACTTTGGCACCTTCGGGCCGCATATGCCGGACTTCAATTTGAAGAACTCGGCCGTCGTCGACTACCACCGCAGCAGCCTGCGCTTTTGGCTCAACCGAGGGCTGGACGGCTTCAGGCTTGACGCCGTGCCGCACATGGTTGAGAACGACGCCGTCAACTGGAACGACCAGCCCGAGAGCCGGCGTCTGACCAAAGATTTTCAGGCGCTGATCAAGAGCTACCCCGATCGCTACACCGTCTGCGAAGCCACCGCCAACCCAACGGTCTACGCGGCAGCCGAGGTCTGCGGCAGCGCATTCGCCTTCGGCCTTGAAGCCCAAGTCATCAAGGCCGCACGCGGCGAGGTGGACGCCATCAAGTTCGTGGCCGATTATTTCTTGAGCGCGCCGCCCAGCATGGCCACCATGCTGGCCAATCACGACATCTTTGCCGGCCAGCGGGTCTGGGATCAGCTGGGTGGTGATGAAGCCCGCTACAAGCTGGCCGCCGCTACCTATCTGCTGCAGCCCGGTACGCCCTTCATCTATTACGGCGAAGAGATCGGCATGGCCGGAGTGGTGGGCCTGCCCGGTGACGAACCGCTGCGCGCACCGATGAGCTGGAGTGCGGGCGGCAGCAAAGACGGCTTCAGCAGCAGCGACAAACCGTTTCGCCCGCTGGCGCCAAATATCGCCAGCCAGAACGCGCAAGCCCAGCAGGACGATCCGGCCTCCATCCTGAATTTCTACAAAGCGATGCTGAAGCTGCGCAAGCAATACCCGGCACTGGCGCGCGGCAACTATGAGGCACCGAGCACGCAGGGTCAGGTCTTGAGTTTTCAGCGGGGGCTGGGCAAGCAGACGAACTTGGTGGTGATTAACTATGGCGCCGAGGCCAGTGAGGTCAGCCTCAATAAGTTGCCGGCACGTGCACGCCTGATCGCGGCCTATCCGACCGGCCCATCAGCACCCGCAGCAGCGCGTGCTGATGCTCAGGGTCGCCTGACGCTGCCGCTAGCCCCTTTGTCCGTCAAGGTCTACAAGATCACACCATGAAAAAAAGCGTCCGACAAATATGGCACTCGCTGTCGCTGCTGCTGGCCTTGTCGAGCATAGGCTGCGACGGCGGCGGCATGCCCGCCGCCACGCCAGACAAAGCCGTGCCGCCCAAGGCTTCAACGGCGCAAGCGAATGTCGCGCTATTGCCGCAACTGCTTGATATGCCGGGCCTGAACCGCCAGCGACAGCTGCGGATCTACCTGCCGCCGGGCTACGCTGAGTCCAGCGACAAACGCTTTCCTGTGCTCTATATGCACGACGGACAGAACTTGTTTGACGTGGCCACGGGCTATGCTGGCGAATGGCAGGTGGATGAGAGCTTGAATGCCTTGGCCAAAGCGGGCAAGCTAGAGCTGATCGTGGTCGGCATTGATAACGGCCAAGACAAGCGCATCACCGAGTTGAATGCCTGGAAAGACCCCGATTCGAAACTCGGTGCGCCCGAGGGCGAGGCCTACTTGAATTTCATCGTCCAGGTCGTCAAACCCTTGATCGATAGTCAATACCGCACAAGACCTGAGCCCGCCCACACCGGCATCATGGGCAGCTCGATGGGTGGGCTGATCTCGCACTATGCGATCACCCGATACCCGGCCGTGTTTGGCGCGGCGGGCGTGTTCTCGCCATCCTACTGGGCCGGTGGCGCTGCGGCGCTTGATCACTTCGCTGCCAAGCCAGCGGCGCCGGAAGCGCGGCTCTATTTGCTGATGGGGGAGGAAGAAGGCGGCAATATGGTCAGCAATGTAGAGAAGGTCAACGCCGCCTTGCTACGAGGCGGGCACCCGCCCGCCAATCTCTCGCTGAAGATCACGCCGGGCGCCGGCCACAACGAGGCCTTCTGGGCCAGTGAGTTCGAGCGAGCGGTGCTGTGGATGTTTGCGCCTGGTAGTTGAGGGCTCCGACAGCGGGGGATAGCTCTCACATCACCCCGACCAAATTGGCGCCCACTCAATTAGAAAAATTCATTTAGACGCCAACTGCTGATCCAAGAACTTCAGCGTCCGGTTCCAAAAATCGATCTTGTTGGCCGGCACGCGCCAGCCATGCCCCTCGTCCGGGTAGACGATGTAGTCGACCTTGGGATTGGCTGCCTTGATGGCGCGACCGAAATCCTCGCCATGCACCAGCGGCACGCGTTTGTCAGCGCTGCCATAGGCCAGCAGCAGCGGCTGCTTGATCTTGGCGGCATGGGTCAGCGGTGAGTTTTCCTTCAGCTCGGCGGCGTCTTTGACGCGGTCACCCAGCAGGGTCGGCATGCCGTGCTTTTTGTAGTCGTCCGAGATGTCATCCCAGTTAACCGTGTGCAGCATGTCCAGGTCCGTCACCGCCACCCAGGCCACGCCGGCGCGGAACAGCTCGGGTTCGCGCAGCAAGCCCATCAAGGTCGCGTAGCCGCCATAGCTGGCGCCGGCGATGGCGATGCGCTGCGGGTCGGCAATGCCCTGAGCAATTGCCCAACGCGTCGCGTCGGCAATATCGGTCTGCATCGCCTTGCCCCATTGGCGCCAGCCGGCCTTGTGATGCGCCTCGCCAAAACCCAAGGTACCTCGGAACTGCGGCTGCAGCACCGCATAGCCCCGCGCGGCCAGCAACTGCACCTCCGCATCCCATTGCCAGCTCGGCCCATGGACAAATGGCCCGCCATGCACCAGCACCACCATGGGCAGATTTTTCTTTGATTCCGCCGAGCCGGCAGGCAGCGTCAGCCAAACCGGCAGCTCCATCCCGTCACGCGCCTTGATGCGGTGCAGGTCCATCGCGGCCATCTGCTGCGGTTTGATATCGGGCCGCAAGGCGCCGAGCTTGCTGAACTTCTTCGTCGCGCGGTTGTACAGATAGAACAGCACGGGCTGAACATCGGCAAAAGCCTCGATCATGACCCAGGGCGCATCACCCGACCAGGGCAGCGAGAGTCGGTTGACCGTGTTCGGCAGCACCTTGTCAATCTGGGCCTGCAGCGCTTGCATCTCGGCGTCCAACCATTGCGTCACTTCGGCATCGATGGTGAAACGCAGGCCCAAGACCTTGTCCTGACGTGCAATCACAGCGGCGTCCACATCGAACAAGGGCGATGAGGCTAAAGGCTTGGCCGACCATTCAGCGCTGCTCGGGTCCAGCAGCCACATGGCCGCCTTGTCGCTGCCCCGCTGCGCGGTGACATAGAGCTTGCCGTCGGGGCCGACATGGCGCACTTGCAACTCGCCCGCTTGCGTATAGACATTGAACTCGCTCAAGACACGCCATTCGCCGCTCTTGGGGTCTTTCCACCGAATCGAGCCCTGCTCGCCCTGGCGGGTTCGCACCACCCTTAGATTTCCGTGTTCGTCCGCCCACCAACCAACCGCGTGCAGCGGTGCGGCAATCTCTTCGCTGCGCCCGGTCTTGGTATTGAGCCTCAGCAACTTGACGAAGCCTACGTCCTTTTCGCTATAGGCCTCGGGGCGCAGCACCAGCACCTCGTCGCCTCGACGCTGGCTGCTGCCGTTGAGTAGAAAGGTGTTCCAAGGTTCCAGTCGGGCGTCATTACCGACCTTGACAAAAACTCGCTGACGTTCGACCAACTGCCTGTAGTTCTCGCCATCATGATCGACGGCAAACAAGCCAGGGGCGGATTCCTGCTTGCCCTGCGCGGTGTCCCTATCCTCCAGCGTGAAGGCCAGGCGCAGTGGGTTGACCCACACCACCCGCTGCACATCGGCTGCGTCCGAGCTGTACACCACCTTGGCGTTCATCGTCGCCAAATCCAGCACCGACAACATCACGCGCCCATGCGGCCCCACCACCCGCATCGCCAGGCGCTGGCCGTCGGGTGCCAGCTCAGCCCCCAAGACTTGTTCGGAGCGGAAGAACTGTTCGGCGTCGGCAATTGCTGGCTTCGCGCCCTGACCGTAACTGAGCGGCCAGGCTGACAGCAATGCGGTCGCCAGCAGACTGCGGCGTTTGAAATGAAGGACGGTGGCAGGACGACTGGGCATGATGAATCTCGTTCTGGAAAGCAAATAGGCCCCTGCGGGCATGGCATGCCTGCAGGGGCCGTTCTCAAGGCTGAATCAGTTGGGCTTAGCCGCTCCGCCGTCAGGCGGCGCGCCCTTCGCCAGCCAAAGGGCAGCGCTCAGGCGCCGCCCTGTGCGCGGGCTCAGAACTTGTAGCTTGCACCCAGCAGGACCGTACGGCCCCACTTGATGTACTCAAGCGGGCGATCCTTGGTGCCGGCATAGGTCTGGAACGCTGCATCAGCCAAGTTATTGACTTGCAGCAGCAGTCCCAGGCCCTTCAGGCTGCCTTGGTTGAAGCTATAGCCGATTTGCGCGTCGGTGATGTTCTCGCCCACCACATAACGCACGGTACGGTTGCCATTGAAGTTGCCGATCTCACCGATGAAGTCGGAGCGACGACGCTGGCTGATGCGGGCTTCGAAGCCTGAGTTCTCGTAGTAGAAAGTCATGCTGCTGACGTTCTTGGACAGGCCCGGCAAGGTGATGTTGGCCTCACCGACAGCGCTGACGCTGCCTGGATCGGGCTTGATCTTGATATCGCTGTTGGTGATCGAGGTGCTGGCAGAGATACCAAAACCGTTCAACATCGGCGCGAATAAGTTGAAAGGCAAGGAGGCCGACAACTCGATACCTTGCAGCTTGCCGCCCTTGCCGTTGAAGGCCGAGCGGTACTGACCAATCTTCTGCGCAGGTGGCGAGCCAACGGGTGGGACATAGCTGGCCACGAAAGGCGAGAAGTCAACTTCGCGGCTGTCTTCGTAGATATAGGTCTTCAAGTCCTTGTGGTAAGCGGCCACGGCCACATAGGCCTTGGTAGCAAAGTACTTTTCATAGGACAGATCGAAGGCATTGGCCTTCCAAGGGTCGAGCTCCGGGTTGCCGCCGTTGGCACTTGGCTTGCCGGTCGCTTTATCGACGTTAAAGTCCAAGGCAGCACGCAGCTGATCAACACGCGGGCGTGCTGTCTGCTGAGCTGCACCGAAGCGCACGGTCTGGTCATTGCCCAGGCCGAAGACCAGGTTCATTTGTGGCAGCACATCGGTGAACTTCTTACCGGCGCTGAAGGGCTTGACTTGCTGCCCGGCCGGTGCCGTGCCGTCCCAATAGTTGGCGCTTGAGGATTGATCGACGTTTTGCACCTGCACACCGATATTGCCGCGCAGCGTAATGCCGCCCAGGTTCGAATCGATATTGGCCATCGCGTAGCCGGTTGTGGTCTTCTCGTAGACATTCCAGGCCTTGGCGATCAGGTAGTCTAAGTTGTCGACCGGGTTGAAGGTCATGTACTTAGCGACCGAGCCGGGCACATTCCAAGCCGGGATAGAGCCCAGATTGGAACCTGCAAAGCTGAGATCCACTGGCGCGTACTGCAGTTCCGGCGCAATCGTGGTTTCACCTTGCGCGCCGAGGTTGATATTGCCTTCGGGCTGGCGCTTTTTCTTCGAGCGGTCAGTGTAACTAAGGCCAATGTCAAAGTCGGCAAAATAGCTGCTCATCGACTCTGGCGCGGGGATCTTGCCTGCCAGCTTGAAGCTCTTCAGTTCGTCTTCGACGCTTGGCGTGCGGCCATAGCCGGAGCCGTAAATACTGTTGCGCAGGTAGAGCTTGGTCGGGTCCGAATAGCTGCGGGCCGGGTTCATGGTCATGAAGCCGTCGTTCGGGAAGGCCACGGTCAGCACATCCAATTGCTTGGCCGGCACCAACTGGGTGTTGTTCTCGAGGTAGAGCTCTTCGCGCTTGGCCTTCGAGTAGCCGAGGTCGGCCACCATCGAGGCGCCACCAAGCTTGAAGGCATTGTTCCAGCCCAGCGCGTTGATCTTGTCTTCGCGCTTGTTGTACTGGCCGCGTACCAGCGGGTAGACATTGGTGACAACGCCGCCGACCACGGTGTTGGTCGCGTTGACGGTGGACGAAGTCCAGTTACAAGCAGGCTGGCACGGGTAGTCGCCGTTGTAGTACAGGTGCGACTCGAACTGATTCGAGGTGTCTTCTTGCGTCGCCTTGGAGGTGAACAGGTCCACCGTGCTGCTGAAGTCGGCCGAAGGCTTCCACTCCAGCGTGGCCATCAGGCCGTCACGCTTGGTCGAGCCGGTGCGGCGCAGCGCCTTGACACCGTCGGTCATGTACGCACCCTTGGCAACGCCGGGGCGCTGGCCGCCGTCCGAAGGGTTGGCGAAGAAGGGTTCGTAAGTACCGGTCTGGTTTTCCTGTACCGGTGTTTCCTGGTGAGCGTAGCCGATTGCCAGACCCACAGTGCGGTTGGCAAACTGGTCGATATAGCTGGCGCTGATGCGGTTGCCACGGTCGCTCGAGTCGGCCGCCGAGCCGAGCGAGTTCTGCGAGATGCGGCCGTTCAAGGCCACCACCGACTTGCCAAAGTTCAAAGGACGCACGGTCTGCATATCGATCGTGCCGGACAAGCCCTGGCCGACCATCGCCGCATTCGGCGTCTTGTAGACGACCACGCCAGCCAGCAGCTCAGACGGGTATTGATCGAACTCGACCGAGCGGTTGTCACCGGTGCTGACCAACTCGCGGCCGTTCAGCAAGGTGGTGGCGAAGTCGGGCGACAAGCCGCGCACGCTGATCACCGAAGCCCGGCCAGCCGAACGCTGGGCCGACAAACCCGGCAAGCGCGAGATCGCCTCGGCGATGCTGTTGTCGGGCAACTTGCCGATGTCTTCGGCGGAGATCGCCTCAACGATCGAATCGGAATTCTTCTTGACCGAGATCGCCGCCTCGATACCGCGACGGATACCGGTCACGGTGACCGTATCCAGCGTGTTGGGCGTGGCCGCCGTGGCTGGAGCCTGCTGGGCAAAGCCAGCCGATGCCAGAGCCAGCAAACCGCAGCCAATGGCCACCGGCTTGAACTTAAAAACTTCGCGCTGCAGTGCGGACATCTGCTTGCGCTTCTCTACGGAAGTACTCATTGATTTGTCTCCTCAAGCGTCAAAAAACAAAGGGGTGGACCCTGACAACTCGGGTGTTGTGCGAAGGGATGGAGATCCGAACGTCTCAAGCTCATTTGTACCAAAACTAGATTTGTTTCATACAAACGTAAACCCTAGGCGTTGCTTTACTACTACCAATTTCAAGAAAACTACAGCAAAAAACAGCGGGTTTACACCTGTTTATGCCGCCTTATCAGGCATCAAAGCCACTTCAAGACCAATTTTCAAACCTGGACGTGTAGCTGTACTACATATCCAATCTCGTAGAACTACAGCACAAAACCGCTGCAGCCCCACTCAATCATGTTGCTGCTCAAGCGCCAGCGCCGCGCCACTGAGTGCCGCCAAGGTGTCGGTAATCAAGGCAGTAGGGATTTCGGACAAATAGTCCCGAAAGCGACCCTTGGCCTCGAAACGCTCACGAAAACGCGACGCAAAAAATCGCTCACCCAGACGCGGCACGATGCCGCCACCGATATAGACGCCGCCACGCGCACCCAAGGTCAGCGCCACATTGCCGGCAAATCCGCCGAGCAAGGCGCAAAACACATCCAAGGTCTCGACGCAGACCTCATCCGCACCCGACAGGCCGCGCTCCACAATCAATTCAGCAGAAAGCAACTGTGCGCCGGCCACTGAGCGCACTGCCGCCACAGCGCCATGCAGCATCGGCAAGCCAATGCCGGACAAGAAACGCTCGGCCGACACATGCTCAAAGCTACGACGCATATGAGCGAGCAACTCGCTTTCGAAATCATCAAAGGGCGCCAGCGTCATATGCCCGCCCTCGCCGGCCAAAGCAACCCATTCGCCATTGGCCAAGACCACACCAGCCACACCCAGACCCGTGCCCGGTCCGATCACGGCCAAGGTATTTAGCCCTGCCGACAAGCCCTGACGCGGCAAACCGGTGACATCGCACCATTGCCGCACCTGACCCGCCTGCAATCTCGGCAATGACAAGGCCAGAGCCTCGAAGTCATTCAAAACCAGGAGTGAATCCAAGCCGAGCGAGCGCTGCACCTCGGCACGCGAAAAGCTCCAATGCCCATTGGTCAATTCAACCCGATCACCAACCACAGCCGTAGCAACAGCAAAAGCCGCACGCCTGGGCGCAGGCTCACTCCGCCCCGAAAGCTCAGCAGCCAAAAGTGGCCGCAAACCCTGCAAATAGGCCCGCACCGCCGCCACCGGCCCCGCATGTTCGGACACCGGCATCACAGCAATATGCATGACATCGGCACCCGGCTGGGCTATCCAGCCAAAGCGCGCATTGCTGCCACCGATATCGGCCACCAAGCAGGGATAGGCCTTGGCACTCATGCCACCTCACTCAAGGACAGCAACACAGACTCACAAGTATTTGCACGCACGATAGTTCTCAACTCGAAAGACTCAAGGCAGCGAAAGTCGCCCCGAGCAGATACCGACCTTGATGGCCAACGTCAAGCCACCAAGCACCCCATTCATCACAAGCAGATAAGGTAACAAAACTACATGCACTTCGCAATAGCGCCTTTCCCGAATTCAAGCAATTCTTGTCTTGTCGATCATTTACCCATGAAATTCAAGCAAAAATCGGCTTCTCGACACCAGAAAAACAGCAGAGATCGCCATCAAAATGATGTAGTCTCGCTACATTCCAAAGATCATGGATCCAGGCAGGACGCATGAGACGACGATTTCAGCCGAAGGCCAGTGGGATGGAGCTGCAGCCATCACGAGAGACCTGCCCTAGGCAGCCCCATAATGCGACGCAAACTCATGCAACCATTGCCGTCACGCCAATTGCCACGCCTCTTCAGCCATGCCCTCGACCTTTGACAGCCCGCGCCTGATTGCCGACATAGGCGGCACCTATGCTCGTTTTGCGCTTGAAACAAGCCCCGGCGAATTCAGTCAGATTGCCTCGCTGCGTTGCGCCGACTACGCCGACTTTCATGCCACGGTCAGCGCCTACCTGGCCAACTTGACCGGCCTGAGTGCCAGTTCCCCGATCGAACATGCGGCCATCGCCATCGCCTACCCGGTTGAAGATGATCTGGTGCGCATGACCAATTACCACTGGCAGTTCTCGATTGAAGAAATGCGCCAGCGGCTCAAACTCGACACCTTGGTCGTCGTGAATGACTTCACAGCCTTGGCCATGGCGCTGCCGCGCCTGAACGCCAATGAGGTGCAACAAATCGGTGGTGGCCAAGCGCGCATGCCCAGTGTGATTGGCCTGCTCGGCTCAGGCACCGGCTTGGGGCTCTCGGGTCTGATCCCGGCAGCCGATGCCTGGGTCGCCCTGGGTACCGAGGGCGGCCACACCGCCTTCGCGCCGCGCGACGAACGCGAGATCGCGGTGCTGCGCTTTGCGATGCGGCAGTTCGAGCATGTGTCGTTCGAGCGTCTGCTGTCCGGCCCCGGCCTGGCCTTGATTTATCGCGCCTTGGCCGAGCGAGCCGGCATTGCGGCCGAAGACATCCATGCGCCAGAAATCACCTTGCGCGCCTTGGAGCAGCGCGACCCCTTGTGCGAGGAGACCTTGGAGGTGTTTTGCGCGGTCTTGGGCACGGCCGCGGCCGACTTGGCGGTGACGCTGGGCGCCTTTGGTGGCATCTATATCGGCGGCGGCATTGTGCCTAAGCTGGGTGAATATTTCGCCCGCTCCTGCTTCAGACAGCGTTTCGAAGACAAAGGCCGTTTTACCGCCTACGTCTCGGCCATACCGACTTTTGTCATCACCGCCGAGCACGCCACCTTCAAGGGCGCCTCGGCGATTCTTGAAGCGCAGCTGCGTACTTTGCAGGCCACGCCCGGTGCCGGCCTGCTGGGCCAAATCAGGCGCGCCCGGCCAGAGCTGTCGCCGGCCGAGCTGCGTGTGGCCGAGCACATCCTGGCGCACCCGCGCTCGGCCCTGAATGACCCGATCGCCACGATCGCCCGCGCCGCCCAGGTCAGCCAGCCCACCGTGATCCGCTTTTGCCGCACCCTGGGCTGCGAGGGCCTGTCCGACTTCAAACTGCGCCTGGCCTCGGGGCTGACCGGCACCGTGCCGGTCACGCATACCCAGGTCAACCTGGATGACTCGATGCTGGAGCTAGGCGCCAAGGTGCTGGGCAACACGGCCTCGGCGATTTTGCAGGTACGCAGCCAGCTCAACCGCGACATGATGGCGCGCGCGGTCGAGCTGCTGCTGCACGCCGGACGGATCGAGTTCTACGCCTTGGGCCATTACGGCGTGGTGGCGCAAGACGCCGAATACAAGTTCTTGCGCTTCGGCATGCCCAGCTCGGCCTACACCGACCCGCGCCTGCAACTGCTGGCCGCCAATGTGTTGAAGCCCGGCGATGTGGCCGTGGTGATCAGCAATAGCGGGCGCTTGCCGGAGCTGCTGGAGGTGGTGGAACGAGCGCATCAGCGCGGTGCCTTGGTGGTGGCCATCACGGCCGGACAATCCCCGCTGGCTCGCAAGGCCGACGTGGCCTTGATCGTCGATCACACGGAAGATGTGGAAACCCATGTGCCGATGGTGAGCCGCATCTTGCACCTGCTGGTGATCGATATCTTGGCGGTGGGCGTGGCGATGCGTCGCAATGCAGACGGACTGGATCCGCTCTCAAACTCGCCCTTGCTGGGCCTGGATGAGCAAAGCGCTGGCGCCGAGGACGCCGCCGACGTGATCAGGGCCAGACGCACCGCGCCCGGTGTCAGCCTGGCCTCCCCGCTGGCTCGGCTGACCTCGCACAGCCGCTAACAAGGCTAGGCCTTGCAATAAGGCCTAGCCCTGCATGGACGCACGCACGCGCCGGTGTGCCGCGCGGGCGCTGGGCACCCAGGCCTGGGTGGCCCAGCGGCGCCACATCAAGAGCCCCCTGATCCACTCGTCCAGCACATAGGCGGTCCAAATGCCGGGCAAGCCCAGGCCCAGATGGACGCCTAAAAGCCAGCTGCCCCCGGCCAGCACCAGCAGCATGGACGCCGCCCCGGCGATGACCGGATAACGCGCATCTCCGGCGGCACGCAGCGCATTGATCACCACCAGGTTGAAGGTCCGCCCTGGCTCCAGCAGCACGGTCAGCCAGAGCAGCGTGACGCCCGCCGCGATGATGTCCTGGTCTTGCGTAAACCAGGCCATCAGCCAAGGCCCCGCTATTGCGGCGGCCAAGGCCACCACGACGCTGACCACCAAGCCGCGCGCCAGCGCCCGCCGCACCAGGCTATGCGCCGCATGCAAGCGGCCGGCACCGATCAAATGGCCCACCACGATCTCGACCGCGAACCCGGTGGCAATGCCGAACATCATCACAAAACCCATCAGCTGCAAGGCATAGGCTTGCGTGGCCAAGACCGTGGCGCCCAGGCTGGCCGCCACGCCAACGCTGACCACAAAGGCCAGTCGGTAGGCAATATTCTCGGCCGCTCCGGGCAGGCCGATATGCAAGACCGCCGCCAACTCCGGGCCTCGCAAACGCCACCAATCGCCCCACTTCGGCACCAGCTTCAGCCGCGCGCGCCACAAAAACAGGTGCAAGGTCAAGCCCAAAGCCCGGCTCACGCCGAGTGCGACCGCGAAGCCGAGCAAGCCCAGCGCCGGAATGCCCCCCCAGCCCAACATCAAAGGCAGGGCCAGCGCCAAATGAGTGATCTGCATCACCACCACCACGGCCAGCGCCTCGCGGCTGCGCAGATGCGCGCGCATCACACTGGACATCGAGGCATTCCAGGCATCCAAGAGCATGGCCGGCGCCAAGACTTGCAAGAACGGTGTCGCCAGCGGCATCACCTCGGCCGGCGCATTCAAGAGCCGCAACAACGGCGCGGCACCGAACACCGCGGCCAGGGCTGCGAAGCCGCCTATCCAGCTGCTCGCCCCGAGCACTGCCCGCGCCACGGCATCGGCTGCCACTCGCCTGCCAGCACCCAAGTTTTGCGTCAGCACCACGCTGACACCGGCCCCAATGACGCGAAACAAGATAAAGAGCGTCGCCGACACCTGCATGGCCAAGGCAAAGGCGCCGGCCGAAGCATCGGAGATTCTGGCCGCCATGGCCGTGCCGACCAGCCCCAGCGCAATTGCCAGCCAAAGCTCGATGAACAAGGGCCAGACAATGCTGAACAAGCGCGGCGCGGCAGGCACAGATTGATGAGTTGTAGAAGTAGCAGAAGAAGGCATCAAGAAACCGTAACTGGGCCAACAAAACCGTAGACTGCGCGCAGCGCAGGCTTGAGCAGCGAGAGTTGCCGCGATTGTTGCCTCCGCGCGCCGCCCCTGCGTCCACCCCCTCAGTTGAGTTTGCTCTGCAATGACCCCATCCGCCCGCATGCCCGCCCACTCTCTTGCAAGCCTGGCGGCGCAAGTACAAGCCGCGCAGGCGCTGCTGGGCGCCATGGACACCGCCACGCTGGCCACCTTGCTGAGCCAAACGCCGCAGCAGATAGAACAAGCTTCGTTGACCCTGGCACCGGCACAAAAGGCATGCGAGGCGGCTAGCGCAGCCTCTGGCGCGGCGCAGCTCCAAGCCGAGCTGCTGCCGCGTGCAGTGCGACTCCTGCTGAACACCGAGCAGATCGCACGCGCCGCCGAACTCTTGCTCCAGCACGGCAGGCCCGAGCTGCAGCTGGATTTTTTGGAGCAAGCCGGCTGGGCGCTGTTTTACAGCCCCGCTCGGCCCTTGCTTGGGCAGCTGCTGAGCCTGAATGCCTTGCAGCCACGCCTGCAAGAGGGCGAGCTCTTGGGCTTGCAATACATCTGGACGATTGAAGTCAGCGGCGAGCCGCACCAAGTCGAGCGCCGACTGCCGGCCGCGGCCGGACTGAGCGATGGCCTGCGGGCTACGCTGCATGCGCGCATCGCGCAGATGTTTGACCAAGCGCAGCGCGCCATTCAACAAGCGCAAGTCGCCATCGAGAGTTTTCCGAATGACCTCGTACTGCCCGCTCTGTTGGCACGTTACACGCTGGGACTGGCGCTACTGGAAGCGGGCGACCCGCAAGCGGCAATAGCGCCCCTGAGCGCCGCCCTCAAGGGCGCCAACCGTGACGGCGCAACGCTGCTGCAGATCGACGCGCTGCAGGCCTTGAGCGAAGTGCACGCTGTCTTGGAGCTGGCCGCGCCCGCCGAGCTTTACGCCCAAGAAGCGCAGCGCCTGCGCCGCCAGTTGGGCCTGCGCGAGCCGCAAGCAGCCTGGCCCGAAGACGCCTACAACGCCTTCCCGCAGCTGCTGGACCGGGCCACGCAGCAACTGTTCGCCGGCCAGATCGCAGCCGCCTCGGCCGGCCTTGCCGAGCTGGAGCAGCGCGAGCGCAAGGCCTTCTACTGCTTCAAATGGCGCAACCGCCTTGTGCACGCGCAAAGCTGGCTGGCCTCGCTGCGCCATGAGGTGCCGGTGCTGCGGGCCATTGCCGCCGGTTTCAGGCTAGGCGCTTTCTCGGGCTGCTCGCTCTATGAATTGGAGCTGGCGGTCTTGCAAGCCGGCTGCGCCCTGCTCGCGGCCCAAGCCTTGACCGATGAGCGATTGCATGCGCTCAAGGCCGAATTGCAGCGACGCACCCTGCCGCAGCTGCAACGCCGCCTGCATTTGATCGAAGCCTTGGGCGGCAAGGCTGGCCCGGATCTGGCAGCGCTGCTGCAATGGTTAGGCAGTGAGGACGAGTTGCTGGAAGCCGATGCTCGCTGGCTCGCACCCAAGCTGGTCGGGCCCTTGGCTGCGCTGCTCACTTCGCCCAGCATCGTTCACCACCCCCAAGCGCGCAGCCGTGCCATGGACTTGCTGGCCCTGTTGCGCAGCGCAGCCGAACGGCCAGCGCCCGACCAGCCAGGCGGCGCCAACGACGCGATGATTCACGAGGGGCCGCCCCCGCAAGGCCTGACCGGGCGCGAATGGCAGGTGCTGCGCCTGATTGGCGAACAACACAGCAACGAGCAAATCGCCAGCGCCTTGTTTGTTTCGGTCGCCACGGTCAAGACACATATCAACCGCGTCTACAGCAAACTCAATATCGGCTCGCGCGAAGAAGCGGTGCAGCGAGCGCGGCACTTGAGCAGCTGATCCGAAGCAGCGGGTTTGGGGTGGCAGCGATGTGGCCGGAGCACAAACTCGAATCTCTGCTCGGCCAAGCTTCGTTGGCCGGCCCCAAGTTGCGAACAGCGCGAGGCAGTCGGCCCGCCCGGCACGAGGCCACCTGTCAAGTAGGCCGAGCTGCCGCACCGAGCATGCAAGCAGTTCCGGTCACAGACCGTCACAGTCTGCACACGCAAGCGCCACAGACTTATCCGCTGAGGTTTTTGACAATGCTGTTCATCGACACAACAGCTTTGACCGAGAACTTCACCATGCACGCATTGGCCACCACCCCCAGCCCCTTCCAGCACAAGTTCAATTGCCGCTTGGGCAGGCGGCTCAAGCGCGTCCAGGAGCCGCATGTCGCGCCCCAAGCCATCGCCAGTCGCAGCCCAGCGCAGAACCTTGCCGCAGTTGCCTTGGCGCTGGCCCTGAGCGCCGTCTTGTTTGCCGCTATGCCCGCAGAAGTGCGCGCCCAGACCCAGCCGCAGGCAGGTGACCGCAGCACCTTGGTGCGCGTGATCTCGTCCACACCCAATCTGGAACGCATCACCGAAACCCGCCAGCAATGCGGCTACGAGACCCAGCAAGTACCGAGCCCGGCAGCAAGCCAGCAGGCCGGCATGGGCGGCACCGGCGGCGCTTTGCTCGGCGCCTTGGCCGGAGGCTTGCTGGCATCCCAAGTGGGCAAGGGCAATGGCAAACACGCGGCGATTGCCGCCGGCAGCGCCACCGGTGCCTTGGTCGGCAAGAGCCTGGCCGAACAATCAAACCCTGCGCCAAGCTACGCGACTTACAGCCAACAGCAAGTGCAGGTCTGCCGGCCAGTCAGCGTGCAGCGCGAGCAGGTGCGCGACTACACCGTGCGCTATGAACACCAAGGCCAGGAGTACCAGGTCCAGCTGCCCCAACAGCCCGGCCAATGGTTAAGGCTGAACATCAGCCACAGCGTGCAAGCGGTATAGCTGGCCATCGCCAAGGGCCAGCCTGTTGACAGAATCGCAAGCAAGGGCTGTGGCGAGCTTGCGACTGCAGCGCCCTCAATCCACCCCGGGGGATGACGCCCTGCCCTTGCATCGCTCAACACAATAGGGGCCATCTGAACAGCGGTTTGCCTACAAACTATGCTTCTCTTGCACCCCCCTATCAGCCCCTGGATCCAGCGCGGCTCCGACGGCTGCCGCATCAGTCTGCTGTCCGAGCGGGTCGATCTCGACACCGTCTACCTGCGCAGCACGCCCGACAACGAAGAGTATCTGCTGACCATGCACTATGCGGGGCGCCATGCCGAACTGCACCGCTGGGAAGCATTTCTGCCTTGGGATGGCGGCAATGCCTTGACGCTTTATGCCTTCAAGGTGCTGGCCGACGGCACACAGTATTGGCTGGCGGCCGACGGCGCGCATGAACACCTGCCGCCCGAAGACCGGCATTTCCGCCTGCACCCGACGGCGCTGCCGCCAAGCTGGGTGCGCGATCAGGTCTTCTACCAAATCTTCCCCGACCGCTTTCATCAAGCGCTGCCGCCTGTCGACCGGCAGGGTCAGGTTTTGCCCGGCCAAGACGGCCGCGCCGTGCAACAGCCGCAGTGGAGTGAGCCGGTTGACCCTGACCACGCCGCGAACAGCTTTTACGGCGGCGATCTGCCCGGCATCACGGCCAAGCTCGATTACCTTCAGGGGGAATTGGGCGTCACGGCGCTATACCTGAACCCGATCTTTGCGTCCGGCAGCAATCACAAATACGACACCGATGACTACGAGCAGGTGGACGAACATTTCGGCGGCAATGCAGCGCTAGAAGACCTGAGCGGCGCCGTCCACAACCGAGGCATGCGCTTGGTGCTGGACGGCGTGATCAACCACACCGGCGTCAACCATACCTGGTTCAAACAAGCGCAAGCCGGCACAGATTCGCCCTACCGCGACTTCTATCTCTTCAACCAAGACGGTCATCACTTTGGTTGGAAGGGCTACACCTCGCTGCCGGTGCTGGATTTCTCATCCAGCGCCTTGCGCGAGCATATCTATGCCGGCCCCGATGCGGTTCTGCGCCGCTGGCTCAAAGCGCCCTACAACATTGACGGCTGGCGGCTCGATGTGATTCATATGCTGGGCGAAGGCTCGGGCGCACGCAACAACGCCCACCACCTGCGCGAAATCCGCAGCGCCATCAAGCAAGAGAATGCCGAAGCCTATGTGATGGGCGAACATTTCTCCGAAGCGACGCGCTGGCTGCAAGGCGAGCAGGAAGACGGCGCGATGAATTACTACGGCTTCGCCAACCCGGTGCGGGCCTGGCTGGCCGGCCAGGATGTGGCCTACCAGCCGATCAAGCTGTCGACCACCGCCTTCGACGCCTGGATGACTCGTGCCCAGGCCTGCATCCCTTTTGATAACCAGTTAGCCCAGTTGAACCTGCTGGACAGCCACGACACCACCCGCTTCTTCACGCTGCTGGGTGAAGACAGCGCCCGCATGAAGCTGGCGGCGACGCTGCTGTTCACCCGGCCCGGTGTGCCCTGCATCTACTACGGTGATGAAATCGGCCTGGCCGGTGGCCCGGACCCGGATTGCCGCCGGCCCTTTGTCTGGGATCGCGCGGGATGGAATATGCCGCTGTTCCAGCATTACCAAAGCCTGGCAAAACTGCGCCAGCAACGCGGCGAATGGCGTCATGGCGCGGTGCAAACGCTAGGCTGCGGCGCCGATTGGATCGTCTATGCCCGCTATACCGACTGGGAGGCCAGCATCATCGCTGTCAACCGCGGCCCGTACCCGACCCTGGTGACCCTGCCGGTCTGGCAGTTGCCGGTGCCGGTCAAGACCTGGCAATCGCCCGAAGGCAAGGTCTTCGGGCTGCGCGACGGGCATCTGAACCTTGAGTTGCCTGCCGTGGGCAGCGTGCTGCTATTGAGCTATTGAGCTATTGAGCTGTAGAGCTGTTGATTTGACCGGGCCAAAACGTCACTCAAACCTTGGCCCTGTCGAACTTCAATGCAGAACAAAGACTACCGCACTGCGCCCAGGCAGGCTGAAGCGGCCTAGGCTGGCATCAAGCACGGCTTCGGCCGCAATCCGTTTGTCAGCCGCAGCAGCATTCAGGTGCACCGGGTGCAGGGCAAATTGCTTGCCTGCTTCCGAAGGCAAGGCTATGCGCTGTGCGGCCGGGTCCACATTGATGAAATAGACCATCTGTTCGAAGCCTGCCCCTGGCCAGCCGAGCCCATCCAGGCTGGCCACCAGCACGCGCGGGTTCTGCGCCGGGCCGGTATTCAAGAAGGTCAAACGGCGCTTCACCTCTTCCGCCGTGGGCAGGCGAAACAGGCTGGAGCTGGCGCGAATTTTCAAGAGATCAAGAAAGGCGTCGCGCGTCCAGGCGATATCGGCCGGGCTGGGCTTGATGCTGGCATCCGCCAGCAGCGGCGCCAACAGCGGGTATTGCTCGCCGTTATCAATCTTGGGCGGCAGACCGGCGCCGAAGCCGTTGTCACGGTAACTCCAGTCCAGGCGATTGAACCAGTCGCCCGAGTCATAACTGTTTTTGTCCAATGACTTGGAGCGCAGCACATCGACGCCGGCGTGAAAATAGGCCACGCCCTGGCTGAAGGCGGTCAGCGCCAGCCCCAAGACCTGCACGCGGGCACGCTCGGCCGACGAGGTCTCACGCGGCAGCTTGAGCACATTGATGTCGAACAGGGTCTGGTTGTCGTGGTTGTCGACGTAATTGACCACTTCACCGGGCTGTGAGACATAGCCGGCCGGCTGATCGCCATAGGCAATATCAGCAAGCTTGAGCGTTTTGCCCTGCCAAGACTGCAGTTCATAGTCACGCAAAGAGCCGGCCAGGCCGACCCGGATCAAATCCGCCGCTTGCAATAGATCGGCCGGGGGGCGCTGCGCGCCCTGTTTTGCTATGGCGTTAGGTGCGTAGACCAGGCCGTTGAGCCAACCCTGGTTTTGCAGCACCGCTTGGCCGCTGTCGCCTGCGCTGCCGCCGCGTGCGGCGTCACGCCCACGGTCGCTGAAAGTGGCGATGCCGGAGCTATTCAAGGACAGCTGCGAGGCCTGCACAAAGCGGGCGCCGTTGGCCACCTCGCCAAAATTCCAGCCCTCGCCGATCAGCTGCACCGGCCGGCCGGCCGCCTGATTGACGCGCGCTTGCAAGGCCTCCATCACCGCGCGGGGCTGATGCGCCATCAAATCGAAACGGAAGGAATCGATCTTGTATTCGCGCGCCCACAGTGCCACCGAATCAATCATCAGCTTGGCCATCATCCGGTGTTCGGTGGCGGTGTTATCGCAACAGGTCGAGCGTTCCACTTCGCCCAGCGCATTCAGGCGCTGGTAGTAGCCGGGCACGATGCGGTCCAGCACCGATTTTTCATGCTGGCCGGCGGCGGCGGTGTGGTTGTAGACCACATCCATGCCGACACGCAGATCGGCTTTGTGCAGCGCCTGCACCATCTGCCGGAACTCGAAGATGCGGCGCTCGGCTTTGCCTGCGTCACTGGCATAGCTGCCTTCGGGCGCGCTGTAGTGAAAGGGGTCGTAGCCCCAGTTGAAGCAATCGTCTGCAGCGACTGCCATCACCGCCGCTTGCTGAAGCTCGCTGTCGGGCGCGGCTTTGCTGGGCAGCTTGGGGTTCAAGCAGCCGGCCTCGGGGACGC
>CAUPEV010000046.1:0-27906 GCA_963510335.1 uncultured Roseateles sp. | reverse complement strand
GAGGCGCGTCAAGCGCCTCGGGGGTGGTCAGGCATACAGGGGGTTGATTTTGTCTGCCTTGATGCCGTACTTGGCAATCGCTTCGGCCACGGTCACCTTAGGCAACTTGCCTTCATCGGCCAAGGAGTTCAAGGCCGCCACGACGATGTAATGCCGGTTGATCTCGAAATGCTCACGCAGCTTGTTGCGGAAGTCCGAACGGCCGAAACCATCGGTACCCAAGACCTTGTACGAGCGCCCCGCAGGCACAAAGGCACGGATCTGCTCGGCGAAGTTCTTCATATAGTCGGTCGAGGCAATCACTGGGCCGCTGGTCTGCCTCAGATGCTGGCCCACAAAGCTGGCGCGCTGCGCTTCGGTCGGATGCAAGAGGTTCCAGCGCTCAACGTCCTGGCCTTCACGGGCCAGTTCGTTGAAGCTTGGGCAGCTCCAGACATGGGCGCCCACGCCCCAGTCGGCTTCCAGCAAGGCCTTGGCGGCCTGGCTTTCGCGCAGAATGGTGCCGGAGCCGAGCAGATTGATCGTCAACGGCTTGTCGGCGGCTTCTTCCAGCAAATACATGCCCTTCAGAATCTGCTCCTCGGTGCCGGCTTTCAGACCAGGCATCGCGTAGTTCTCGTTCAGCAGCGTGATGTAGAAGTACACGTTTTCTTGGTTCTCGACCATGCGCTTCAGGCCGCTGTGCAGGATCACGCCGACTTCATGGGCGAAGCTCGGGTCGTAGCTGATGCAGTTCGGGATGGTGCTGGCCAGGATGTGGCTGTGGCCGTCTTCATGCTGCAGGCCTTCGCCATTCAGCGTCGTGCGGCCCGAGGTGCCGCCCAGCAAGAAGCCGCGCGCCTGCATATCGCCGGCCGCCCAGGCCAGATCACCAATGCGTTGGAAGCCGAACATCGAGTAGTAGACATAGAACGGGATCATCACCCGGTTATTGGTCGAGTAGCTCGTCGCTGCGGCGATCCAGCTGGCCATGCCACCGGCTTCGTTGATGCCTTCTTGCAGGATCTGGCCGTCCTTGGCCTCGCGGTAATACATCACCTGATCTTTGTCGACCGGCGTGTAGTTCTGACCTGCGGGGTTGTAGATGCCGATCTGCCGGAACAGACCTTCCATGCCGAAGGTGCGCGCCTCGTCGACCAGGATCGGCACGACGCGCGGGCCTAGATCCTTGTCACGCAGCAACTGCGTCAGGAAGCGCACATAGGCCTGCGTCGTGGAGATCTCGCGGCCCTCAGCGGTCGGCTCCAACACGGCCTTGAAGGTGTCCAGCGAGGGCACCGTGAAGCTTTCTTCGGCCTTGACGCGGCGCTGCGGCAGGTAGCCGCCGAGGGCCTGGCGGCGCTCGTGCAGATAGCGCATCTCGGGCGTGTCCTCGGCCGGCTTGTAGTAAGGCAGCTTGGGCAGCTCGCTGTCCGGGATCGGGATGGCGAAGCGGTCGCGGATGTACTTGATGTCCTCGTCGGTCAGCTTCTTGGTCTGGTGGACCGTGTTCTTGCCCTCGCCGGCCTTGCCCATGCCGTAGCCCTTGACGGTCTTGATCAGCAACAGCGTCGGTTGGTTAGAGACATTGTTGTGAGCGGCGTGGAAGGCCGCAAACACCTTCTCGGGCTGGTGGCCACCGCGACGCAGATCGAAGATCTCCTCGTCGCTCATATGCTCGACCAGCTTGGCGGTCTCGGGATATTTGCCGAAGAAGTTCTTGCGCACGAAGGCGCCGTCATTAGCCTTCATGGCCTGATAGTCGCCGTCGACGGTTTCCATCATCAGCTGTTTCAACTTGCCGCTCTTGTCGCGCGCCAGCAGTTCGTCCCAGCCCTTGCCCCAGACCAGCTTGATCACATTCCAGCCGCTGCCGCGGAACTCGCCTTCGAGCTCTTGGATGATCTTGCCATTGCCGCGCACCGGGCCGTCCAGGCGCTGCAGATTGCAGTTGATGACGAAGACCAGATTGTTCAGGCCTTCGCGCGCGGCCAGGCCGATGGCGCCAAGCGATTCCGGCTCGTCCATCTCGCCGTCGCCCATAAAGGCCCAAACCTTGCGGTTCTCGGTGTTGGCAATGCCGCGGGCATGCAGATACTTCAGGAAGCGCGCCTGGTAGATCGCCATCAAAGGGCCCAAGCCCATCGAGACGGTCGGGAATTGCCAGAACGAGGGCATCAGCTTCGGGTGCGGATAGCTGGACAAGCCCTTGCCGTCCACTTCCTGGCGGAAGCTGTCCAACTGTTCTTCGCTCAGGCGGCCTTCCAGGAAGGCGCGGGCGTAGATGCCGGGCGCGCTATGGCCTTGGATGTAGAGCAGGTCGCCGCCGTGGTTCTCGCTCTCGGCGTGCCAGAAATGATTGAAGCCGGCGCCGAGCATCGAAGCCAGCGAGGCGAAGGAGCCGATATGGCCGCCGAGGTCGCCACCATCAGCTGGGTTCAGGCGGTTGGCCCGCACCACCATGGCCATGGCGTTCCAGCGCATATAGGCACGCAGGCGCTTTTCGATCTCGATATTGCCGGGGCAACGCGCTTCCTGGTCGGCGGGGATGGTGTTCACATAAGGCGTGGTGGCCGAGAACGGCACATCGATGCCGGCTTGGCGGGCATGGTCAATGAGCTGATTCAACAGGAAGTGCGCGCGTTCGCCGCCCTCCTCACCGATCACGGCGGACAGCGCGTCCAACCACTCTTTGGTCTCTATCGAATCGGTGTCGTTGGCGCTGGCGCCAAGAAAAGACAGGGGCTGTGCGGACATGGGCTGTTGTCTCCGTCAGAGTGTTGAGGGCCGGCTTCCTTCAGCGTGGGAATGCCTTGGCTCCGAGTGAATTAGAGGTTTACGTCGAATACATCACAGCGGAGTGTCGCACAAGTTTGATCCACTCTCAAATCGTGCGAGCGAGTTTCATATAATGAAATTTACTAAACAATTAGACCATGACGAACTTGGCGAAAGGCTTCATCCTTGACGGCCACAGATGCCCGGATAATTGCCGGATGCCCAATGCATTCGATCTCAAATCCGCCAAACGCAAACTGCTGCTGCCACTGCAACGCCTGGCCTCCGGTTGGTGGCGTCGCCAATCTCCAGCTCGGCAAGACCGCTTCGCCACGCTGGGCCCTTTGGTCTCGGTGCTGCTGTTTTTGACCGCCATCATCTTGGCCTTTTGGTATTTGCGGAATGAGGAGATCGAGCGCGAATCCGAGGCCGTCAAACGCGACACCGAGATTGCGCAACAGCAAATCCGCTTGCGTCTGATAGAGAACCAGGAACAGTTGATGCGCATTGCCCGCGAAATCGTCACGCGCGCAGTCGACACCCATGATTTCAGCGCCCAAGCCAAAGGCTTCGCACGCGAGCGCCCCGAAGTCACCCACGTCACCTGGCTCAGTGCTCGGCGCGAATCACGCGCCAGCGTCAGCGGGGCCGGCTTTCAAGATGACAGCCTGATGCGCTCCGATGGCACCGATCCATCCATGCCGGTGGCGAATCAGTCCAACCCACCTGAATTGGCTTTTCAGAACGCCAAGGAGCGACGCCAGCCGGTCTATTCGCAAGTCTTCAGCGACTACAACGGCGCGGCGGTCTTCCAGGTCCATGTGCCTTTGATCGACCGCAGTGGCTTTTCGGGCGTCTTGATCGCCGAATACTCGGTCGAGGCCCTGCTGCGCTATTACGTGCCGACCGAAGTCTCGTCACGGCACAGCATGGCCGTGCTTGACGCCAGCGAAAAAGTCATCGCCAGCTCGGTCACCCCCATGCCCGGCATACGCAGCAAGCGTGCATCCATCCTCCATGAAGCGCCATTGGCGCCGGCCATGAACGGCTTGGTGCTGCGCGGCGAGGGCTACCGCACCTCGATCGGCCTGATCAGCAACACCTTGTTCTGGATGGTGGTGGCGCTGTCCACGCTGACCGTCTGGATGCTCTTGGGCACTTGGCGCCATATGCGCCGGCGTTTGCAGATCCAGACCGCGCTGACCTCGGAAACCAATTTCCGCCGCGCGATGGAGAACTCGATGCTGACCGGCATGCGTGCGCTCGATCTGGAGTCGCGTATCTCCTATGTCAACCCGGCGTTCTGCGCGATGACCGGCTTCTCGGAGGCCGAGCTGATCGGCCGCAAACCGCCCTTCCCCTTTTGGCCGCCAGACCGGCTGGAAGAGAACGCCCGCCTGTTGCAGCAAGAGATCCATGGCCGCAGCCCGGCCGGCGGCGTCGAAGTCAAAATGCTGCGCAAAGACGGCAGCACCTTTGACGGCCGCATGTATGTTTCACCTTTGGTCGATACCAAGGGCAAGCAAACCGGCTGGATGACCTCGATGACCAATATCACCGAGGCCAAGCGCGTGCGTGACCAGCTCTCGGCCTCGCATGAGCGCTTCACCACAGTGCTGGAGGGCCTGGATGCGGCGGTGTCGGTGCTGTCGGTGCAGCAGGGCGAATTGCTGTTCGCCAACCGCAGCTACCGGCTCTGGTTCGGCGCCGACCCGGCTGGCCATGCGCTGCTGTCGGGTAGCCAGCTGGGCCGCAGCAGCGGCCCCGATGTGGACGAGGAAGTCGATGACTACTCGGGCCTGCCGGCCCAGCATCTCAGCGATGCCGGCACCGCGCCGCGCGAGGTCTTTGTCGAGTCGCTGGAAATGTGGTTTGACGTGCGCACCCGCTATTTGCAGTGGACCGACGGGCGCCTGGCGCAGATGCTGATTGCCACCGACATCACCACCCGCCGCCGCGCTGAAGAGCAAGCCGCGCTGCAGGCCGAAAAAGCGCAGATGACCAGCCGCCTGATGACCATGGGCGAGATGGCGTCCAGCGTCGCCCATGAGCTGAACCAGCCGCTCACCGCCATCACGAATTACTGCAACGGCATGGTGTCGCGGGTGCGCAATGACGCGATCCAAAAGGACGACTTGCTGGCCGCGCTGGAGAAAACCGCGAAACAAGCCCAGCGCGCCGGCCAGATCATTCACCGCATCCGCAACTTCGTGAAGCGCAGCGAGCCCAAGCGCGAAGCAGCGCAGGCGCATGACATCGTCGAAGACGCGGTCGAGCTGGCCGGCATCGAGCTGCGCCGGCGCAATGTGGCCATCCATACCTATGTGGCGCAGCGCCTGCCGCAGCTGATGGTGGACCCGATTCTGATCGAGCAGGTCTTGATGAACTTGCTCAAGAACGCGGCCGAGGCGATCGACAACGCCGGCCTGCCGGCCTCAAGACGCCATATCGAGCTGCGCGTGATCCCCAAGCACACGCCCGAGTTGGGCGGCCATATCGACTTCAGCGTGACGGACATGGGGCCGGGCATGCCGGAGGAAGTGATCTCGCGCATGTACGAGGCCTTCTTCTCGACCAAGTCGGACGGTCTGGGCATTGGCCTAGGGTTATGCCGGTCTATTGTGGAGTCGCACAAGGGCCGGATCAGGGCCGAGAACTTATACAATGGCGCAGCTATTGTGGGCTGCAGGTTCGCCTTCAGCATCCCGGTAGACATCTCCCGCCTTGATCCGGCTCTGCCAAGCAGCACAGCCGGGCCGGGCGGGCCGACAGCAACAGCCGCAGCAACAAACCAAATTTCGACACCATGAGTCTGATTCCGAAGAAGGGCAATGTCTACGTTGTCGATGATGACGAGGCCGTACGTGACTCACTGCAATGGCTGCTTGAGGGCAAGGACTACCGGGTCAAATGTTTTGACTCGGCCGAATCATTCCTGAGCCGCTATGACCCGCGCGAAGTCGCCTGCTTGATCGCCGATATCCGCATGGAAGGCATGAGCGGCCTGGAGCTGCAAGACCGCCTGCTGGAACGCAAGAGCCCGCTGCCAGTGGTCTTCATCACCGGCCACGGTGATGTGCCGATGGCAGTGCAGACGATGAAGAAAGGCGCGATGGATTTCATCGAGAAGCCTTTCAAGGAAGACGAACTGGCGGCCATCGTCGAGCGCATGCTCGAGCAAGCCCGCGCTGCTTTCTCCACGCATCAAGAAGCTGCCAGCCGTGACGCCTTGCTGCAGCGCCTAACGACTCGCGAGTCGCAAGTGCTCGAGCGCATCGTCGCCGGCCGCCTGAACAAGCAGATCGCCGATGACCTCGGCATCAGCATCAAGACGGTGGAAGCGCACCGCGCCAACATCATGGAAAAATTGAACGCCAACACGGTCGCCGATCTGCTGAAGATTGCGCTTGGCGCGGCCGCCAAGGCCTGAGCGAAGTCACCACAGAAATGCCCCACGAAGCGCGCCCTGAGCGCGCTTCGGTTTTTTTCGGAGAAGCATATGAGCGCAAAACTAATCGATGGCGTGGCCTTGTCCCAACAAGTCCGTGCCGAAGTCGCGCAGCGCGCCGCTGCCTTGACGGCCAAGGGCGTCAAACCGGGCCTGGCCGTCGTGCTGGTAGGCGACAACCCGGCCTCGCAGGTCTATGTGCGCAACAAGGTCAAAGCTTGCGCCGATGCCGGCCTGCACTCGGTGCTGGAGAAATACGACGCGAGCATGAGCGAGGCTGACTTGCTGGCCCGGGTCGAGGCATTGAACAATGACCCGGCCATCCACGGCATCCTGGTGCAACTGCCCTTGCCCAAGCATATCGACGACCACAAGGTCATCGAGGCGATCTCGCCGGACAAGGATGTAGACGGCTTCCATGTCGCTAGCGCCGGCGCCTTGATGGTGGGCGAGCAGGGCTTCAAGGCCTGCACGCCTTACGGCTGCATGAAGATGCTGGAATCGATTGGTATGAAGGATCTGCGTGGCAAGCATGCCGTCGTGATCGGCCGCAGCAATATCGTCGGCAAACCGATGGCGATGATGCTCTTGCAGGCCAATGCGACGGTCACGGTCTGCCACAGCGGAACGGCCGATCTGGCCTTTCACACGCGCCAGGCCGACATCGTCGTTGCCGCAGTGGGCAAGCGCAATATGCTGACGGCCGAGATGGTCAAGCCCGGCGCCGTAGTCATCGATGTGGGCATGAACCGCAATGATGAGGGCAAGCTCTGCGGCGATGTCGATTTCGACGGCGTCAAGGAAGTTGCCGGCTGGATCACCCCTGTGCCCGGTGGTGTCGGGCCTATGACCATCACGATGTTGCTGGTCAACACGATGGAATCGGCGGAACGCGCAGCAAAATTGAGCAACCCATAAGCACTTCGCGCCACCCCTTGAGGGGCTGAGCCCGGACATAAAAAGTCCCTGCGGACTTTTTGCGCCTGGCGAAGGCCGAAACCTCTGGTTTCGGCGAGCCCACCGGACTGGCCAAGCCAGATCCTCGGGCTCCACTTGGCTTATCCTGCTTGACGCAATCAAGTTGCTGCATGTGCGGCACGGAGAACTGACATGAACGCCACAAATCCTCTGCTGAGCACCGCCGCCCTGCCCGCTTTCGCCAGCATCAAGCCCGAGCATATTGCGCCTGCAATCGCTCAATTGCTCGACGAAACTCGTGCGGCACTGGCCGCCGCAACATCGGACGCAACCCCGGCCGACTACGACACGCTCTCGGCCACCTTGGGTGTCGCGACCGAGCGCCTGGGCCACGCCTGGGGTGCGGTGGGCCACTTGAACGCGGTGGCCAACACGCCCGAGCTACGCGAGGCCTATAACGGCTCGCTGCCGGCCGTCACCGAGTTCTTCACCGAGCTCGGCGCGGACGAGAAACTCTATGCCAAGTACAAGGCCATCGCCGCGGCGCCGAACGCGGCCAGCTTGAGTGCGCCGCGCCAGCAGGCACTCAAGCTGTGGCTGCGCGACTTTGTCTTGTCGGGCGCCGAGCTGCAGGGCGAGGCCAAGGCCCGCTTTGCCGCGATTCAAGAGCGCAGCGCCGAGCTCGGCCAGCAGTTCTCCGAGCATGTCTTGGACGCGACCGATGGCTATGCCTATTACGCGACGGCAGAAGAGCTGGACGGCGTGCCGGCCGACGCCATCAGCGCCGCACTTGAAGCCGCCAAGGCCGAGGGCAAAGAGGGGCGGGAGGCGACGCTGGGCCGCCCCGAGTCGCCGACACCCCCGCCGGGGGCGGACGTCGAAAGACGGACTGGGGGCACACATAAGCTAACGCTGCATTTCCCCTGCTATCTGCCCGTGATGCAGTACGCCAGCAATCGCGACTTGCGTGCGCGGCTCTATCGCGCCTACGTCACACGCGCCAGCGAACTCGGCGAAAAGCCTGAGTTGGACAACACAGCCATCATCGAAGAGCTGCTGCGCCTGCGCCATGAAGAGGCGGCGCTACTGGGTTTTACCAACTTTGCCGAAGCCGCCATGGTCGCCAAGATGGCCGACTCGCCGACCCAGGTTTTGGACTTCTTGCGCGACCTTTCACGCCGCGCCCGCCCCTTCGCCGAGAGAGATCTGGCCGAGCTGCGCGA
Source organism: uncultured Roseateles sp. (assembly GCA_963510335.1). Lineage (GTDB taxonomy): Bacteria > Pseudomonadota > Gammaproteobacteria > Burkholderiales > Burkholderiaceae_C > Paucibacter_A. The sequence continues at coordinate 19,560 of CAUPEV010000046.1, read as the reverse complement.
GTTTGCGGCCAAGGAACTGGGCCTGCCCGACCTGCAGCCCTGGGACAACGCCTTTGCATCCGAAAAGCTCAAGGAAGCCCGCTATGCCTTCAGTGATCAAGAAGTAAGGCAGTACTTCACCGTGCCGCGCGTGCTGGCCGGCTTATTCGACATCATCGAGCGCTTGTTCAACGTCACGATCAGCGAGCAGCCCGCCGAGGTCTGGCATGACAGCGTCAAGTTTTATCAGTTGCTCAGGAATGGCGCGCTGGTCGGCCAGTTCTACCTCGACCTCTACGCCCGCCCCGGCAAGCGCCCTGGCGCCTGGATGGACGAGGTGCGCAGCCGCTGGGCTCGGCCGGACGGTGCGCAGCAGACGCCGGTGGCGCAGCTGGTCTGCAATTTTTCCTCTCCCGTCGGTGACAAGCCAGCGCTGCTTTCGCATGACGATGTGACCACGCTGTTCCACGAATTCGGCCACGGCCTGCACCATCTGCTGACGCAAGTGGACGAACTCGGCGTCTCCGGCATCTCCGGCGTGGAATGGGATGCCGTCGAACTACCCAGTCAGTTCATGGAGAACTTCTGCTGGGAATGGGAAGTGATCCAGCAGCTGACCAGCCATGTGGACAGCGGCGAAGCGCTACCTCGCGAACTGTTTGACAAGATGACGGCGGCGAAGAACTTCCAGAGCGGGCTGCAGACGCTGCGCCAGATCGAGTTCTCGGTCTTCGATATGCGCTTGCACGCGGAGAAAGGCAGCGAAACGGCCGTGCAAACCCTGCTCGACGAGGTGCGCGCCGAGATCGCTGTGACGACGGCACCCGCCTTCAACCGCAGCCAGCACAGCTTCTCGCACATCTTCGCGGGCGGCTATTCGGCCGGCTACTACAGCTATAAATGGGCCGAGCTGCTGAGCGCCGATGCCTGGAGCGCCTTCGAGGTCGAGGGCGTCTTCAATGCCGCCACCGGCCAGCGCTATTTGCAAAACGTGCTGGAAGTGGGTGGTTCGCGCCCGGCGATGGAAAGCTTCAAGGCCTTCCGTGGCCGCGAGCCGAATATCGATGCCTTGCTCCGGCATCAGGGCATGGCCTAAGGCTTTCATCGACAAGGTGCTGCGGGACTGAGGCTACCCTCCTTCCCGCACCCTGCATGAAGCGCGCCTTTGCGACTTCAGCGAGGCCGGCTCTTGAGCTTGCGCCGGAATTCGCTGAAACTGCGCCCACCGCATGCCGAGCAGGAACGCACCATTGAGTTCTCAAGCACATCGCAATTGCCAAGCTCCTGCGCGGTCGCACGGGCGTTTTTGGCGCCTGCTCTCTTGGATCTTTGTCGGGGCCTTCTCGCTGCTTCTGCCGGCCGCTGCGGCAACGGAGGTCCGCTTTTTAACCACCGAATACCCGCCCTACTCTTCAATCAAGCTGGAGGACGGCGGCGCCATGGAATGGGTCTTGCGTGCCGCACTAGAGCCGCGCGGCTACGTAGTCCATGTCCGGTCAGTGCCCTGGGCGCGGGTTTCGCGCGAAATTGCGCAAGGGCATGCTGATGGCGTGATGCTGTTGTGGCCCACGGATGTGAAGGAGCTCGGCTTGCTGCCCACGCGGCCCGTATTCATCAGCCATCTGGGTTTCTTTGTACGGCGCGAGCAATGGCGGGCCCAGGGCATGAACTGGCAGAACTTGAAGGGTCAGGCCGTGGGCGTCGTGCGGGGCTACACCTACCCCGATCAACTGCGCCAGACCGGCGCGGTCTTGGAGCCCTCCATCAGTGACTTGAACAATCTGAAGAAACTCGCGGCCAAACGATTCGACTATGTAGCGCTTGAACGCGCGACGGGCGAGTACCAGTTGACCCAGGATGCCAAGGGCGACCTGGCTCGTAGCATTGTTTGGCAAGCGCCGGCTCTGGTGGGTATTCCTTTGACCTTCGGCATTGTGCCGGGCCGGCCTGGCGCGGCGACATTGCTGCGCGAGCTTGAACTGGCGCTGCAAGAATTGCGGGGGCAGCGCGCCTTTGAGTCCATGCTGACCCGCTTTCACGTCGAAGCGGCCGGTAGCGGCCCGCCAGAACGGCCAACAAAAGCCAGCGCACGCTGACCTTCGCGCCGCCGGCTTTGCCGCCGTGGCATCTGCTTCGGCATCGGCATCGGCATCAAGGCTTGTCCTTGAAATCCCCCACCGTCGAAATCACAAAACCATCCGGCCGGATATGGCGCTTCCAGGCCGCATTGACCTGCTCCAGCGTGGCGGCCTGAATGGCTGCATCGCGGGCTGCCACATAGCTCCAGTCTTTGCTGCGATCCGCCAGCAGATTCAGCGTGCCGGCCAGCTGCCCTTCGCTGGCGCGCGACTGCAGGCGCGCCTCGGCCAGGTCTTTCTTGGCGCGCTGCAATTCGGCTTCGCTGATGCCGGTCTCGTTCATGCGGCGCAGCTCGTCTTGCACCAAGGCAATGACCGCCTCGCGGTTTTGCGGCGCAAAGCTGCCGCCAATGTCCAAGTTCGCGTTATCGCCCCAGAAAGACGCGCTCAAACCAGCGCCGATGCCATAGCTGAGGCCTTCCTGTTGCCGTACTCGGGTCGACAAGCGGCTTTCCATGCCGCCAGCGCCAAAAACATGCGTGGCCAGGGTCAAAGGCACGAAGTCGGCATCCGCTTCGCTGAACTTGAAACGCTGCGACATCTTCAACTCTGCATTGGCCTTGTCGCGCGCCAGCACATCAAAACGCGCGGCGGGAATTGGCTTATGCGTCGAGATGTGCCGCGCAAAACGCGTCGCGCCAGGTTTTTTCCAGCCACCAAAGAGCTGCTCGATGGCCTCGTCAAGCCCGGCCGGTAGAGCGCCCACAACCGCCACTTGCGCCTCATTGGCCGACCAATAATCGGCGTAGAAATCCCGCACATCACCGAGCTGAGTTTCTTGCAGTTCGGTGATCTGCTCATCCAAACTCATATGGTAGTCGGGTGATCCACGCTGCACGCCCAGCGCGCGGTTGTAATGCCCGCGTACGGCCTCGCGCCTCATGACTTCCATCTCTTGGCGAGAAGACTGCAAACCGGAAAACAGGGTCTGCTTGAACCGGTCAAACGCCTCTGCTGGCAAGACCGGTTTTTGCATCACGGTGGCCGCCAACTTCAAGACCTCGATCAAGCTGTCTTGCTCGGCCGTGATGCTCAATACCGCGCCCTGGTCACCCCCGCTGATATTGATGCCTGCTTTGAGTCGAATCAGAGCATCTTGCAAGGCCTGCTTGCTCAAACCCTCGCCGCCTTCCATCATCAAGCCACCTAACCAGCCTGTGCCACGCCGCTTGAACGTGGCGTCACGCTCACCCCAGCGCAACTGCATCTGCAGCTGCACCGTGTTGCCGCGCGTTAGCTTGGCCAAGGTCTGTAGCGCGATCCCGCTGGGCAAGACTTTGCTCACGGTGCGCTCCTGCAGCTTCGCCGGGGTCGGATCAAAGCGCTCACCCTCCTCGACCTTGGGTGGGCCTTTCAAGTCGGCCAAGCGCTGATCCAAGGACGGCGCGGCCGGAATCTCCACCCGGGTGACGACGTCAGCCGGCACATAGCGGCCCAGCGTGCGATTGGCCGGCTGCAAATAGGCCCTCCTAACCCGCTCCACATCGGCCAGCGTGACACGCGGCAAATCCTCCATCAACTGAAACAGCAGGCGCCAGTCGCCCGCCCCCAGCAAGCTGGAGATTTGCTGAATCAGCGCTTCCGGGTTTTTCATCTGCTCGCGGTAAGAGTTCAGCGCCACGTCGCGCACGCGCTGCAATTCCTCCTCGGTGAAGGGCTTGCCGGCGCGGCCTTCGACGAGATCGAGCAAGAGCTTCTCGACCTTGTCGGCCTGATCTTGCGCCGGCGGAATCGCCACGGCCGTGATGCCGCCGGGCGCTTGCCCGCCCAAGCCGCCCAATCCCGCATGCAGCGCGATCTTGCTTTCGACCAGCTCTTGGTACAGCAGCCCGCTTGGCGGCATAGACATCAACAGGCTCAGCACCAGCAGCGGCGCCGAATCGGCATGCGCGATCGCCGGCACATGGTAGTAAGCCAAGAGTGCGGGCTGGCCGCCGATGCGCCGCACGACCACCGTGCGCTCGCCATCCTGCGCTGGCTCTTGCGTGTAGGGTTGCAGCAAGGGCTGCTCGGGCTTCTTCAATGGCCCAAAATGAGTGGCGATTTTGGCCAGCGTGCTGGCCCGGTCGAAGCGCCCTGCGACCAGAATAGTCGCGTTGTCGGGCCGGTAGTGGCGCTTGTAAAAGGCCTGCAGGCGCTCGATAGGCACATTCTCGATATCGCTGCGTGCCCCAATCGTCGAGTTGCCATACGGGTGCCAGTCATAGGCAACTGACTGCACGCGTTGGTACAGCACCTGCATGGGCTCGTTCTCGCCGCGCTCGAACTCATTGCGCACAACGCTCATCTCTTTGTCCAGATCGGCCTTGGCAATGAAGCTGTTCACCATACGGTCAGCCTCCAGGCTCAAGGCGAACTCCAGGGTGTCCGGGTTGGCGTTGAAGTAGGCGAAATAGTTGGTACGGTCGGTGGTGGTCGAGCCATTGAAGCGAATGCCCTTGGCGGCAAAGGCGCCGGGGATGTCTTTATTCTTGGGCGTGCCCTTGAAGACCAAATGCTCCAGCAAATGCGCCATGCCGTACTCGCCCTGCGACTCGTGCCGGCTGCCCACCCGGTAGGTGATGTTGACCGTGGTGGTGCTCTGCGCCTCGTCAGGGAACAGCAGTATTTGCAGGCCATTGGGCAGGCGGTACTCGGCAATACCGCCCAGCTCGCGCACAAAACCAGGCAGCTGAACTTGCTTGTTAGCCTCAGTTGGGGCTGCCGGCCTGGCTGCCGAAGTTAGTGCTGCCGACGGCGCCTTGGCCTCGACCAGCGTCGGCACGAGCACCTGAGCCACAAGCAGCGCCACCAAAATGCCCGAGTATCGAAACGGAATATGCAACATAAATGGGCTCAAGCGGCCATGGGAATTCATCAATGTCCGGCATTCTGAGGCAAGAATACGGGCTGACTTTTTTGCTGATTTTTTGTATCGACGGCCAGCCCCGACAATCGCACCCATATGAAGACACCGAAAAGATTGCAGTCCCTGCTCGACGAAGGCCTGATCGACGGCGTATCGCGCCAATTGATGAGCGGCAAAGAGGCGCAAGTGTTCGTCGTCCAGTGCGGCGGCGAGACCCGCTGCGCCAAGGTCTACAAAGAAGCCACGCAGCGCAGCTTCCGCCAAGCCGTCGATTACACCGAGAACCGCAAGGTCAAAAACAGCCGCGAGGCCCGCGCCATGGCCAAGGGCAGCAAGTTCGGCCGCGAGAAACAAGAAGAAGCCTGGCAAAGCGCCGAGGTCGATGCGCTCTACCGCCTGGCCGGCGCCGGCGTGCGGGTGCCCAAGCCCTTCAACTTCTTCGAGGGCGTGCTCTTGATGGAATTGGTGATGGACGCCGACGGCTCGGCCGCTCCCCGCCTCAACGATGTGCAGTTCACACCGCAACAAGCCGTGGCGCACCACGCCACGCTGGTGCAAGAAGTGGTGCGCATGCTCTGCGCCGGCATCGTGCATGGCGACTTGTCCGAGTTCAATATCTTGCTGGCGGCGGACGGCCCGGTCATCATCGATCTGCCGCAGGCAGTCGACGCGGCCGGCAACAACCACGCCAAACGGATGCTTTTGCGTGACGTCGAGAATCTGCGCAACTTCTTCGGCCAGTTCGCACCCGACTTGCTGCGCAGCGATTTCGGCCACGAGATCTGGGCGCTGTTCGAGCGCGGCACGCTGACGCCGGACGCCAAACTGAGCGGCCGCTTTGTGCACCAGAGCCGCCCCGTTGACCTGCGCGGCGTGATGCGCGAAATCGACGACGCCCGCGACGAAGATGCGGCACGGCGGCTGCGCATGCAGCAACAGTAGTCAAAGCGCCACCCTTGGCGAGATTTAGGCCCACAACGCTGCAGGCGTTAGCATGCTTGCGTCCAATGACTCATTCATTCACTCAACGGAGGATGTGATGGCTGCGAGCAAGATCAAGTCTATGGTGGTGCATGTCAACGACAAGCCGCGCTCGGCCCAGGTGGTAGCGCTGGCGCAGCGTTTTGCGCAGGCCTTGGGCGCGCATTTGGCGGCCATCCACGCGGTCGCGCCCAGCAATACCGGCGCCTACCTCTCGCCCGAAGCCGCCAGCTTGGCGCTCGACCTGCACGAGGGCGAAGACCAGCGCCGCGTGCAGCGTGCAGCCGAGCTCGTCAAGGCGGCCGGCGGCAGCATCAGCTTCAGCAGCGAGATGGGCGACTCGGCCGAGGCCATGGTTCAGATCGCCCGCAACTGTGATTTGCTGGTGATGAGCCAGCAAGACCCACAAGTGCCTGACGGCTCCGCCGATGGACTCATAGGCCGCCTGCTGGTCTCGGGCGGCTGCCCGATTCTGTTCGTCCCCTACGTCAACGACACACCGCTGGAGCGCTGCGGCGAGCGGGTGCTGGTGGCCTGGACTGACAAGCGCGAAAGCGCGCGCGCGCTGCGCGATGCTTTGCCCTTTTTGCAGCGCGCCAAGCATATCGAGCTGGTGCGTTTTGCCGAAGTGGCCGAGCTCGGGCCCGAGCCGCTCTTGCGCCCGCAGGCCTATCTGCGCCTGCACGGCATCGAATGCACGCTGAAGGTCTTGCATCAACGCGAGCCCTCGCTGGGCGAGCGGCTGATGTCATCCTTTATGCCCGACGCCTCGGTCGCCGAAGCCCTGCTGTCCCACGCCGCCGACAGCGACTCAGACCTGATCGTGATGGGCGGCTACGGCCAGACGCGGCTCTGGGAGCTGGTCTTGGGTGGCGTCACGCGCTCGATGCTGCATTCGATGACGGTGCCGGTCTTGATGTCGCACTGAGGGACTTTTTACTGCGCGGCCGCCATGCGTCGTTGGCCGGATGCTCGGAATCCTCACGTACAGGAAGTACGTTCCGGTTCCTGCGCTCCGTCCGCCTAGCCTGGCGACCGCTCGCTACAAAAGATCAGCGCGATCAAGACTCACCGTTCTGATGGCGCGTTAGCCTTGCCGCGGGCCATTGCGCCAGCAGCAACAAGCCGGCCATCAACCACAGGGGTGCGGCGCTGACGCTGGCGGCGGCCAGCAAGCCAAAGCCGACCGGCATCGCCACCGTGGCGCCATTGGTGGCCACCATGCGCAGACCCAAGGCCTGGCCCTGGCGATCGGCCGGCGTGACCTGGTGCAGCATCGCCATCACCATGGGCTGCACCGAACCCAAGGCCAGACCCATCAGGGCCGAGCCCAGCATCAGCCCCGGCGTGCCAGGCAACCAGGCGTAGACGGCCAAGGTAGCCGCGGCCATCAGCATCGCCGCCCGCAAAGCTTTCACCTCATCCAGCTGTTTGGACCAGCGGATGATGGCGAGGCGCACCGTGATGGCAGCCAGCGCAAACGAAGACAGCACCAAGCCTATGCTGGACGCACTCAAACCCTTGGCATGGCCGATCACCGGCACCACAAAGCTGTGGGCGTCCCAAGCCGCAGCCAGCACGATGTTCATCAGCAGCAAATAGCGCAGTGCCGGTTGACGCAGCAGGTCCCAGGCCGGCTTGGCGCGGCTGGCCGCGCTCTGAGGTTTGGGTGTATGGCGCGGCACCTTGGCGATCAGCAGCCAGGCCACGACAGGCAGCAACACGGCCAAGGCGAAAGCGGCTTGAAAGCTGACGAAATCTATCAGCAAGCCCGCAGCCACCGGCGCCAAGGCATTCGACATCGCCGGCCCCAGTGCCATCCAACCAAACACACGCTTGAGCTCGGAAGGTTCGTCGGCCATCTGGCCCGCCTCGCGCTGCATCGCCACCGCCGCCACGCTGAGCGCGCCGCCGCTGAGCAAGCAGCTCAAGCCTATCGTCCACAGGCCTTGCCCGACCAGCGCCGCCAATGCCCCAACAAGGCCCATCAGCACGGCAATGCCGACCGGTCGGTGCAGGCCATAGCGGTCGGCCTGCCGACCGGCCCACATCGCCAACAACATCGGTGCTACCGCGAACAAGCTCAATAGAACGCCGACCGCCCATTCACCATGGCCTTGGTGCAGGACCCACAGACTGGCGGCAACGCGCGTCACGGCCATGCAGGCATGCAACGAAATCAAAGCAGCGATCAGCCATGGGAAGGCGCGGCGCAACTGGGCAGCGCTGCTGGCTTGCTTCAAAGCTTGGCCTCTTTGGCATCGTCGGCATCGTCGAGCAAGTGACTGCCGGCCAGCCTGAGCAAGGCCTGCGCGGCCTCATCCGGCAGCGCCTCCACATCCTTGAGCTTTCGCGTCATCGCTCGGCTGCGGGTCTCGGCCAAGTCGATGCTGTTGCTGGCCTCGTCAAGTTTCTTCTTGGTCTTGGCCAAGACCTCGCCGAACTTGCCGAACTCGGTTTTGACGGCGCCCAGCACCTCCCAGACCTCGGCCGAGCGCTGCTCCAGCGCCAATGTGCGAAAGCCCATCTGCAAGCTGGTCAGCGTGGCCAGCAAGGTGGTCGGGCCGACCAGCATCACCTTGAACTCACGTTGCAAGGCCTCCAGCAGGCCGGGCCGCCGCAGCGCCTCGGCATAGAGGCCTTCGGTCGGTACAAACAGCATGCCGAAATCGGTGGTGTGAGGCGGCGCGATGTATTTATCGCGAATGGTCTTGGCCTCGGCGCGCAAGCGCGTTTCGATCGCTTTGCTGGACTGCTCGACGCCGGCCGCATCGGCGCGCTCCTGCGCATCGAGCAGGCGCTCATAGTCTTCACGCGGAAACTTGGCGTCGATCGGCAGCCACAGCGGCTTGCCGTCGCTGCGCTGGCCCGGCAGCTTGATGGCGAACTCGACCCGCTCGCTGCTGCCGGGAATCGTTGCCACATTGGCCGCAAATTGCTCGGCGGTGAAGACCTGCTCCAGCAAGCCCAGCAGTTGCACCTCACCGAAGATGCCGCGCGTTTTGACATTGCTGAGCACCCGGCTCAGGCTGCCCACATCACGGGCCAGGCCCTGCATCTCGCCCAGACCCTTGTGCACCTGCTCCAGCCGCTCAGCCACTTGCTTGAAGCTCTCGCCCAAGCGCTGCTCCAGCGTTGCGTGCAGCTTCTCGTCAACGGTGGCGCGCATTTGCTCGAGCTTCTTTTCATTGTCCTGCTGGATCAGGCTCAAACGTTGTTCGACCGTCTGCGCTAGCGCTCGCAGGCTATCAGCGAGAGTTTGGGTCTGGCGCTGAGCGGCCAGGTCCTGCGCCTCGCGGGCGGCCAAGGCCTGAGCGGTCTGCGCCTGCGTGCTGCCGGCCAAGCCGCTGCTCAAGGCCTGTTGAAAACGCGCCAGGCTTTGCTGCAGCTCTTGGCGGGTGGCGCCGGCGCTGCGGGTCAGCTCATCGCGTAATTCGCGCTCCAGGCGCTCGTTGGCTTGCTGCAAGGTCGGCAGCAAATTCGCATTCGCTTGGCTCTCGCCGGTGGCCCGGCGCATTTGCAGCCAGAGCAACAAGAGCCCCAACAGCAGCAAGCCCAAGCCCGCCACCAACAACACTTCAAAAACAGTCATGCCCCATTGTCTCAGCAGTACAGCTCAAGCGAGGCTCAAGCGTGCGTGCTGCGGAGCGCCGGCTCAGGACCCCTCTGCCCGGGCAATCCCTGCGCGAAGCCGGCTGCAACTTGAGGAACAATCCGACCTAACGTCGACACAAGACGTCCAACAAAAAAAATGTTCCTCAGGAGGATTTGAATGAAACGAAGACTTGTGGTGCTCACTGCGGCTGCCTTGATGGCGACTGCCGGCATGAACAAAGCCGCCGCGGCGGCCTTGGCGCTCGATAGCGGCAGCAAGTTTGCGGTGCTTTCCTTGATCGGCTACAGCATCAACGTCGTGACCTACCAGCCCACGGTCGGTAGCAAAATGGACCGCAATATCCAGCAGACGGCGGCGGTGGCGGAGGCGCCCTTTGACATCACAGCGCTGCGGACCATTCAATCCAGCCTGAAAGAAGCCTCGGGGCCGGGTGAAGTCTTGCTCTATCGCTCACCGTCCATAGAACTGTTTGGCGATCCGCGCGCTTTGTTCGAGGACTCGAAACTGCTGTTGCCGGCAGACTTTATTGCGGCGATGAAGAAAGACGGCGCCACTCATCTCTTGCTGCTGACGCGCAGCCGCCAAGATGCAAAGCTGACCTTGGAGCGCGCCTCGATCGGCAGCGGTCGGCTGGAGGGCATAGGGTTTTATGTCGACCGGCAAACGCGCGTGTACAACACCGAAACACTGCAAACCAGCATTGGTGTGTTGGCGCCCTATGCCTATTTGCAACTGTCCTTGGTTGATTTGGCGACCGCCAAAGTTCTGCAGCAGCAACTGATCAGCAGTTCACACACCATCAGCTCAACAAATCAGGAAGATGGTTTCGACCCCTGGCGCGCAATGAGCACTGAAGTCAAGGTCAGCACCTTGGACCAGATGATTGAGCGGGAACTGCGCCAAGCGCTGCCAGCCTTGATCGCGCCGAAATAGAAAGGCAAGCCATGGACCGCCGACGCCTGCTCCAATACGGCTGGGGAGCACCCCTGGCCGCACTCTTGGCCGCTTGCGGTGGCGGTGGCTCGGGCGGGGAACCGGAACCGGCCCCCTCACCCTCGCCCTCGCCCTCACCCTCACCCCCGCCTCCGCCACCCGCACCGCCCCCGCCCAGCGGCGGACCGTCGGCCAGTGATTGGGAAGCGCTGGGCGCGCAGCTCCAGGGCCAGCTGATACGACCCGGCCACGCCGACTATGAGCGCCTGCGCCGCCCTGCCAATGCGCGCTTTGATGCCTTGTTGCCGCAGGCCCTGATTCGCTGCGCGGCTACGGCCGATATCCGGGCCGGCCTGGCTTTTGCGCGGCGTCTGCAATTGACCGTCGTGCCGCGCGGCGGCGGCCACAGCTATATCGGCAACTCGACCGGGACAGGCCTCGTCATCGACGCCGGCGCGATGGACAGCGTGCGTCTGGACGGCGAGTTAGCCATCGTCGGCGCTGGCGCCAAATTATCCGACGTGTACGAGGGCTTGATCTCGCAAGGCCGCTGCATCCCGTCCGGCAGTTGCGTGACGGTCGGCATCGCCGGCATCACCCAGGGCGGCGGCTTCGGTGTGATCGACCGGGCCTACGGCCTGACTTGCGACGTGCTGCGCAGCGCACGCGTGATCACCGCCGACGGGACCGAACTGCTCTGCAGCGAGAACCAGAATGCCGACCTGTTCTGGGCGCTGCGCGGCGGCGGTGGCGGCAATTTCGGCATCGTCAGCGAGTTCACGTTTCAGACCCATGCGCTGACGCCCTTGGTGCAGTTCTCGGCCAACTTTGCCTTGGCCGACTTGCCGGCGGTATTGGCGGCCTGGAGCCAATGGCCCAAGAGCATGCCGGATCAGATTTGGTCGCAATTGGTGGTGTCGGCCAATGGCTGCGCGCTCTGGGGCTTCAACATCGGTGACGAGGCGGCGCTGCAGCCCCATTGGCAAAACTTGTTGAGCCAGATCGGCCGCACGCCAAGCAGCCGCGCGCTAGTTGCTCGCAGCTACCGCGAAGTGATGTTGGGCGACTGCGCGAGTTTGAGCCCGGCGCAATGCCATCTACCTGGCCAGAACTCGGCCGGCGTGCTGAGGCGCGTCGCCATGGCCGCCAGCTCCGACTTCTTCGACAGCCTGGCCGATCCACAAGGCATGGCCGCCGCGCTGAGCACGGCCGTACTGGAGCGTCGCAGCGCTGGCCGCCCCGGCACGGTCATCATGAATCTGATGGGCGGCGCGGTCGGCCGCGTGGCGGCGGACGCAAGCGCCTTTGTGCACCGCCAGGCCTTGTTCAGCGCCCAGTATTACGCCGAATACAGCCCACTCGCATCGAGCAGCGAAGTCAGCGAGGGCGAGCAATGGGCCCATGGCATGCGCCAATTGATGCGTCCCTGGAGCAGCGGCCGCGCCTACCAAAACTATCTCGACGCCTTGATCAGCGATCCGGAGCAGGCCTATTACGGCAGCAATCTGGCGCGGCTCAAACAAATCAAGGCGAAGTTCGATCCGACTGCCTTGTTCAAACAAGCACAAGGCATCAACGCCGTTTGATCAAGCCAATTCAGCGCAGCTTCACCTTGGCCTGGTCTGCCAGCTTGCTGTCCGGGTAAACAATCACTTGCGTGCCAAGGGCGAGGCCGTCCTTGACCCAGGCGCTGACGCCATTGCGGGCTTGCACGCTGACTTCCTTCAGATGGGCGCGGTCTTTTTCGACCACAAAGACCCCGACGCGTGACCCGATCGGAAAGAGCGCGCTGACCGGCACCATCACCGCGTTCTCCTGCACTTGCACCAGCACGCGCACGTCCACCTTGAAGCCGTCGCCCAAGGCCTGCCATTGCGCGGCCGGGGCCGTGATGTCGACCACCACATTGACGCGCTGCTCTTCCACGCCCAGCGCCGACACCTTGGTGAACGCGGCCGGCTCGACCCAGCGCACGCGGCCAGCCAGCACTTGACTGGGCGACTGAGCGCCGCCCCAGTTCAACAGCTCCACCGCAGCACCGGGCCGCACCTGGGTGGCGTCTTCGGTCAGGATGTCCACCACCACTTCCAGCTGGCTCGGGTCGCCCAGCTCGACCAGACCGGTGCCCGCCGACACGCTGGCTTCGCTTTGCTGCAAGACCTTCAAAACCTTGCCACTGACGGGGGCCTTGACGGCAAAGCTGGGCTGCACGCCGCCCAGCGGCGCTTGCGCGTATTGCTGGCGCGCGGCCAAGGCCTGTTCCAGCTCGGGGCGGGCGGCGTTTTCTTCCTGACGCGCGCTTTCCAGCTCTTGCGTGCGCTGGCGCAGATTGAGCCGGCCGGTCTCGTTTTGGGTGGGAGAGATGAAACCCTGCTGAGCCAGCGCTTCGCTGCGCCGCAGCTCCACCTGCGCTTGGTCCGTCGCCGCCTTCGCGCGCCCCACATTGGCTTGGGCGCGGGCCAGCGCGGCCGTCATGGTGCCGACGCGCGCCGCTTGCTCGGCGCGAGTGCGTTCATCCAGCAGGCCCGGCGCCATTGGCCACAGCAGGGCGACGGTCGCGCCTTGGGCAACCTCGTCACCCTGCTTCAGCAGCACCCGGCCGACCCGCCCGGCCAGCGGCGCGGAGACGATGAAGCGGTCGCGCACGCGCGTCTTGCCGTAGTCCTGCACGGCGCGCTCGAAGCGGCCCTGGGTTACAGCGGCCACTTCTACCGTGGCCGGTCTTGGCATGAAGGCCCACAGCAGCAGCGCCGCCAGCAGCAGGCCCACGCCGCCCAGGATCAGATTGCGCTTGAGCTTGGATTTAGCGGGCGCCTTGGGCGGGACAGACGCCGGTGCCTTGGCCGGCTCGCCCGGTGCCGGTGGTGCGGGCGGCGTTGGCGTTGGCGTTGGCACTGTCGCCGGCAAAGGCGGCGCAGCAGCAGCAGTAGGATCGTTGGGGCTATTGCTCATCTTGATTCCAAAAGTGGCAGTTTCATTCGCGGGTCTTCAGCACCGCAACCAGATCCAGCGCATCGACGCGGCGGCGCACGATGAAGGCGCTGACCGCACCGGCCAGCAGCACGCACAGGGCAGAAAACGCATAGGTAGCAGGCGTGATCACAAAGGGGAAAAAGAACTCGTCGGTTTGAATCGCTGTGACGATGCCGCCCGCCAGCAAATAGCCCAGCAGCATGCCCAGCGGCATGGCCAGCGCGATTTCAATCGCCAACTCGCCCAGCAAAATGGCCGAGACTTCGCCGCGCGTAAAGCCCAGCACGCGCAAGCTGGCCAGCTCCCAGCCGCGCTCGGCCAGCGCAATGCGGGCATTGTTATAGACCACGCCGACAGCGATCACGATGGCAAAAGCGGTCAGCACCGTGCTGACCATCAACAGATTGCCGACGGTCACGTCCTCGATATTCTTGGCCATGGTCGACTTGCTGATGACCAGGCCCACCCGGGGCAAGTCCTTGAGGCGGCTGAGCAAGGCGGGCTCGGCACCGACATCGCGTGCCACGGCCAAGGTGAAGCTGTTCACCACATCGCCTTCGCGCAAGAGCTTGTTGAGGCTGGCCCGCTGCAGATAGGCATTGAGCCCCAGCATTTCATGCACGGTTCCGCTGACCGGCAACTCCAGCACTTCCCGCCTGCCCTCCTGCATTTCCACCCGCAGCAAGTCGCCCACTTGCACCTGCAGCTTGGTGGCCAGGCGATCGGTCAGCAGCAAGCCATCGCGCGGAGCCGCGTAAGCGCGACCGTTCATGTCCACAATCCGGCTCAGATCGGGCTGCGGCGCTTTGCCAGATAGAGTGCCGCGCCAATGGTGCTGGCCATTAACCAGCCGCACCGGTACGCTGCGCATGCCTTCCACGGCGGTGACATGGGGCAGCTTGGCGGCCTCATACAAGACCTCGGCAGGCGTGGCCTCCAGCAAGGCTGCCACCACGTCGCCGCGCAGCACCTGGCTGAACTGGATCTCCATCAGTACCGCCACCGAGTCGCGCATAAAAGCCCCGGTGATCACGATCGCCATCGAAAGCGCTACGCCAAACACGGTCAGGCTGCTGCGCAAAGGCCGGCGCGCCATCGTGCGCAGCACCATGCGCAGCGCCGGTGACAGACTCTTTTGCAAACCCCAGCGCTCGATCAACATGGGCTTGTAAATGCCGGGCGAAGGCGCGCGCATCGCCTCGGCCGGGGCTAACTGCACGGTTGCGCGGATGGCGCTGACGGTGGCCAGAACCGCCGCGCCCAATGTCACGAACACGGCCACCAGCACCAGATCGGGCCGCAGCCGAAAGCGCATGTCGGGGAAGCGAAATGATTCCGCGTAGACGCCGACAAAAAGCTGCCCCAACACGGCGCCCAGGGCCAGTCCCAGAACGACGCCCAGCGCCACGATCAGCAGCAGCAGCTTTAGATAGTGCAGGCCAATCGCCAGATTGTCATAACCCAGCGCTTTCAGCGCAGCGACCTGCTCGCGCTGCGTGGCGATTTGCCGCCCCAGCACCACATTGAGCAAAAAGGCCGCGACCGCCAAAAAGATGCTGGGCAGCACCGTGCCCATCACCCGCTGCTGGCTGATCTCAGAGCTCAGCATCGCATGCGACATCTGCAAATCACGGCCATGCGCATTGCTGGCGCCATAGCGCGCCAGCAGACGGTCCAGCTGATCAATCACCGCGCCTTCGCTGGCGCCTGGCCCCAAGCGCACGGCCACCTGGTTGAAGGCGCCCTCCATGTTGTAGGCGGCCGCCAGCGTCTTCTTGTCGACCCAAAAGACGCCAAAGCCGCGCTGATCGGGCGAACCCCCTAAGCCGGCAAAAATGTATTCCGGCGACAGCGCGATGCCGACGATCAGCAACTGCTCACGGGTGCCGTTGATCAGCGCCGTGACCGAGTCGCCGGGCTTGAGCCCGCGCGCCTGAGCAAAGCCTTCCGACACCAGCACTTCCATCGCGCCTATGCCGCTACCATTGCGCGCGGATGCGAGCATGCGCCCGCTACGCAGATTGACTTTGTTGAGCCGGGGTGGTGCCAGCGGGTCCAGCCCCAGCAGCAGGCCGACGATGGGGTCCGCCACATTGGCAATGCTGACCGGCACGACCTGCGCCTGCGAGGTTTCAACATGGGCCGCACCGGCCATCGCCTGCAATTGCGGTTCCAGCGACAAGGGGGCGCGCTTGAGCGTGGCGAACACATCGGCAAAGCGAGCGTCGGCATAGTACAAGTCGCGCGACCAGGACAAGGCGTCATAGGCGCTAAAGCTGGTGATGAAGCCGGCCACGCCGCTGGCCACCACCAGCGCAATGGTGAGCGCCTGGCTCCACATCAGCTTCAAGTCGCGCAGCAGCTTCTTGTCCAGCGTCTTCATCGGTGCTTGACCCTTCCCTACCAGGTCAGCTCGGACGGCTGCAGCTTGTGGGCATTGACTTCAATCCGCTGCACCCGCCCCTCGCCAAGATACAGCACCCGGTCCGCCATGCCCGCAATCGCGGCGTTATGCGTGATGACGATGGCGGTGGTGCCCAGGTCGCGGTTGATATTGGCAATCACCTCCAGCACCAGCTTGCCGGTCAGATAGTCGAGCGCGCCGGTCGGCTCGTCACACAGCAGCACATCGGGGCGCTTGACGATGGCGCGAGCAATCGCCACCCGCTGCTGCTCGCCGCCCGAGAGTTGGGACGGAAAGTGATCGACCCGCTCCGCCAGCCCCACCAGCGCCAGCGCCTCCAGGGCAGGCATTGGATTGCTGGCGATATCGGTCACCAGCTCGACGTTTTCGCGCACCGTCAGGCTGGGAATCAGGTTGTAGAACTGAAACACAAAGCCGACATGTTCGCGCCGGTAGCGGGTCAGCTCGGCCTCGCTCGCCGCCGTCAAATCCTGCTCGCCAAACTGCGCCTTGCCGCTGCTGGGGCTGTCCAGCCCGCCCAGAATATTCAACAAGGTCGATTTGCCGCTGCCCGAGGGGCCCAGCAAGACAATGAACTCGCCCTTGTAAATCGTCAGATCGACATCCACCAGGGCTGTGACGGTCACCTCACCCATCTGGTAGGTTTTTGCCAGCGCGTTGGCAACAAAAATGGCTGTGCCGGGCTCTGGGCCTGACGCTGAGCCAGAGGGCACGGCGGCTTGAGTGGACGGTACTTTGTCGCTTTGCATATAGAACAACTTTGCACGATTGAACGGGTGAGAGTCTGTTCGCTATCAAACATTGGTCAACTCAAGTGGCTCAAGTGACTCACGTGCATCAGAACCCCAGCACCGCTCAAAAAAGCTCTTAGCTCGGGGCGCCGGCCAAGTAAAGGAAAATGCGGCTTTGCTCGCTCCTCACTAGGCTCCACCTCATGTCAACTCATGGCTCACTGCGCTTCAGCACCCAAGCCATCCAAATCACCGCCGAGCAAGAGGAGATTCAAGCCTCGGGCGAGCGTTCCATCCTGATCGAAGCGGCAGCCGGCACGGCCAAGACGACCTCGCTGGCGCTGCGCATCTGCGAAGTGCTGGCGCGAGGTGCTGCGCCGCGCCGCATGCTGGCACTGACCTTTACGCCCACGGCCTGCCTGGCCTTGCGCAAGGCCTTGCATTTCGTCGCCGGCGATAGCCTCATGCACAGCCAGGTTCGCATCGAGACCTTCGACACTTACGCGGTCGGCGTACTCAAGCGGATCGAACAGGTCGGCGGTGATTTGCCCAGCACCCCGGTGCGTCAGCTGCACAGCGCCGAGCAGGCCCGGCCCTATGTCTGGGCTGCTGTCGATGCCGTCGCCGACAATCCGCAAGAGCAGTTTGCCGACGAGCTCAGCCTGCCCTCTTACGGGGCCGAATCCTATGTGGGCGAATTCCTGCGCCGCACACAAAGCATCAAGGGCCGCTTGTTGCTGGAGTTGAACCCGCCCGAGCAAGGCGACAGTCCCGACTATGCGAGCGACGAGCTAGGCCTGGACTACAGCCTCTTGCGCGTATTGCGCGCCTATGAGCATCAACGGCTGGACTCGGGCTACGAGCAAGCGAACTTCCGCATGCCGCTGGACGCCACTTATGACCTCGCCCGGCTGCTGCGTTCGGACAGCATCGATGGGCCAGAGGAGCTGCCGTTGGGCCAGTTCGACGGCATCTTCATCGACGAAATGCATGACTGCAACGAAGCGATGTTCACCGTGCTGCGCGCGCTGCTGCACAGACCCGAGGTGTATTTTTGCGGCGTCGGCGACCGCGATCAGGTCATCCATCAGCACTTCGGCGCCGACGCCCGCTTCATGAGCCGCGCACTCGACGCAGAACTGGGCCGCAAGCTGCAGCGGCTGCCACTGTCACTGAGTTTTCGTTATGGGCCCACGCTTGCCGGCTGGATGGCCAAGCTCTCAGCCAAACCGATTGCCGCGCAGAAAGTTCGCCAAACCGAGTTGCTGGCCGTGGCCTGCGACGGCGCCGGCCAGCCCGCGACCGCAGCGGCCGTCGTCAGCGCCTTGCAGCAGTGGCGAAGCGAACAACGCAAGGACGATATCTATAGCGACTGCGCGGTGCTACTGCGCCATGAGTCGCAATCGGTGTTGCTGGAAAACGCCTTGCACGCGCAAGGCATCGCCTATCAATGCATGGGTTTTGTCAGTTACCTGCGCAGACCCGAGGTGCTGTTCGTGCGCACCGTCTATGCGATTGCCAGCGGCCGGCTCGACACGTTGGGGGGTGCCGAGACGCGCCGCTTGATCCCGGATGCGCTTTTCGAGATGACGCAAACGCCGCCGCTGAAGGCGGATGATCCCGACTTTCAGTCCGCCGAAGCCTTTATGCGCGAAGCCAGATCCGCTGCGGCCGACAGCGAGCAAGTGGTCGCCAAGATCTTCAAGCAGCACATCCTCGACTGGGCGCCGGCTCAGGTCAAACAGCGGCTTCAAAAGGCCTTGGCTGCGGTGCAGCAGGGCGCGGGCTTCGCTGCTTTCTTGGCCGCGCTGGAGATGCCCAAGTTTGGCCGCGACGTCTTCGTCGAGAAAGAGCGCCGGGAAGAACTCGGCCGTCATATGAAGGGTCTGCTGGCGGCCTCCGCCGAACATCGCAGCGCGCTCGATTTCTTCCAGTCGCTGCAAGTTCTGGACGAGGCGCAGGCTCAGAGGGTGGCCGCACGCGCCGAGGGCAAGGTGTTCTCCCACAAGCACAAGAGCCGCCCCACCATCACCTTGGCCAGCGCCGCCCATGTCAAAGGCCTGGAGTTTGAGCATGTACTTCTGCCCTATCTGGCCCAGGGCGTGTTCCCCGACGCCAAGGCAGAGGCGGCCGGAGAAAGAAACCTCTTTTATGTCGCCGCAACGCGAGCCAGGCAACGTTTGACCCTGTTGGTCAATGCCGAGCGGCCGAGCAGCTTTGTGCCGGCGGCGCTGCTAGGATTCTGACGGCTCAGCTTAGCTGGGCCGTCAGGAGTTCAAACGATGCAATAGCCAAGAGGGCGTCGCTTCGTTGCGCGTGCGAACCTCGGCAATCACGATCAGGCTGCCGTCGGCGCGGTGCATCACGCGGCGGCCCCACTGCTTCAGACGGTCGCCCCCGCGCTCGAAGGGCGCTAAGCCACGCAGGCTGCGCCGCTCCAAGGTCGTGGCGTTATAGATGGCGATCCGGGTGTGGCAATCGCTGAGCCGGTCGCCTCGGGGTTCGCAAGTGGATTGGTTCTCCTCCAGCAGAGCGACGCTGCCATTGTCCGGTGCCACACTCAGCGCCACCGACGCGTACTGCCCGAAACCGGACGGGTCGCGCGCCGACAGGTTCATACGCCCAGCATAGATCATGTCGTCACCGAGAAGCGACTCCGTATTCAACACGACGCCGCAGCCGGTGTAGAGCCGGCGCCCGTCGGGCGAGATTGCCAGGCGACCGCAAAACGGATAGTCACCGTGATAGCGGGTGTCGTGAATCTCGGCTGCGGCGGGGTCGCCACCCAAGTCCATGCGACTCACGTCGTCGGGTGAGCTGCCGCGATTGGCGAGATAAAGTCGGTCGCCTGCGGGGTGCAGCACCACATCAACCAATCCGTAGATCTGGGTAATGTTGGTGAGGCCTGCAGGGCCGGCCATCGTCGATGTGCCATT
>CAUPEV010000045.1:0-28167 GCA_963510335.1 uncultured Roseateles sp. | reverse complement strand
TCGCCGACCAACTCGGGGTCCAGCGCCGAAGTCGGCTCATCGAAGAGCATCACCTCGGGCTCGACCGCCAAGGCCCGCGCAATCGCTACGCGCTGCTGTTCGCCGCCCGACAGCTGCGCCGGATAAGCGTCCTTGCGGTGCGACACACCCACCCGCGCCAGCAAAGCCTCGGCCTGGGCGCTGGCCTCGGCCTTGGGCACACCCAGCACGTAAACCGGCGCTTCGATGACGTTTTCCAGCACCGTGCGGTGGCCCCAGAGGTTGAAGTTCTGGAACACCATGGCCAAGCGCGAGCGCCAGCGCTGTAGCTGCTTGGCGTCAGCCGCCTTCAAGCTGCCGTCGCGGTCAGGTATGAGCTTCAGTTCTTCGCCGGCGAGTGAGAGCTTGCCCTCAAAAGGCTGCTCCAGCAAATTCAAGCAGCGCAAAAAAGTGCTCTTGCCCGAGCCGCTCGACCCGATCAAGGTGATCACATCGCCAGTTTTGGCCGACAGGGAGACGCCCTTGAGCACCACCCGATCGCCATAGCGTTTGTGCAGGTTTTCGACAATCAGACTGGCTTCGGACATCTCTAGCTTTCTCGTATGGGACTCAGGCGCCGAGCAATTTGCCGGTACGCAAGGCTTCGCGGCCCGCGACCTTGCCGACCTTCATGCCGGCGCTGGCGAAGCGAACAAAGTCGCGCGCAAAAAACAAACCATCGACGGGGCTCTTCAGCTCTGCGACCTGGGCTGTCAAGGGGCAGATCACATGGGCCAAGACATCGCCGGCCGCCACGGTTTCGCCGGCCTGGCGCAAAAAGGTCAGCACGCCGGCCGTCTCGGTCTTGATCGGCATGCAGCCAGCCAAGGGGCGGGCGTCTCCCACTGCGGCCGGCATGGCGGGCACATCACCGGAGATCAGGCCACGGTGGCAGAGGAAATCGATGATGTTTTGCGCATCCACCTCGGCCAAGCCATGCTCGACATCGGCGGCGCCGCGCAGTTCAACGGTGACGGCCAGGCAAGCCTGAGGAATCGGAAAACGACCCTCGAAACGCTTCGCCCATTTCCACCAGACCTGCGAGCAGGCTTCGTCGAAAGGGTTGTCGCCCGAATCCTGTGCCAGCAGCGTCACATGTGCGCCGAGGTAAGCGGCCAGCGCCTCGCATTCGGGCCAACAAGGCGTCTCGGTATACAGATGCATGACGGCTTGCGCGTCGCAATGCAGGTCCAGCACGATGTCGGCGTCGCAAGACAAGGCCATCAAGGTACGACGCAACGACTTCAACTCGGTGTCGGCCTCCGAAGCGCTGACGGCTTTTTTCAGCTCGCGCCGCAAGATCTGCACGTTATGGGCAGGGTCCGGGCCAAGTTCAGTCTCAGCGGCCTGCGCAGCGGCCAGCGTCTGATCGGGGTAATGGCGGTTGAAGTTCTCGCCGGTGCTCGCTTCAAAGCGGCCCAGATGCATGTGCAAAGCATATTGCGACAGACCAATCGGATTGGCCATCGGCACCAAAATGACTTCGCCGCTGATACGCCCGGCCGCTTGCAAGGCGTTCAACTTCAAGCGCAGATGATGGGCGACCAGCATGCCGGGCAGCTCATCAGCGTGCAGCGAGGCTTGGATATAGGCCTTGGCCCCGCCCGACTGGCCGTAGTGCAGCGAGATCAGCTCGCGTTGGGTGCCCGGTGCGGGCGACAGCAGGGCGTGTTTTTGGATTTGCATGAAGGTCAAAAAGCAGAAAATTGCGGCATCAAGGAGACATCAATGAGATATCACCGCGGCATCAGGGGCTTGAGCCAGCGTGCCTCGGCCTTGTGGAACAGGCCCACCAGCGTCAGTGTCATCAAGAAGTAGAAGACCGCTGCGGTGATGAAAGCCGAGAAGGGGATGTAGTGCGCCGAGTTGACGATGCGAGCCGCACCGGTCAAATCAAGAATGGTGACGATGCTGGCCAACGAAGTGCCATGCAGCATGAAGATCGCCTCATTGCTATAGGCCGGCAGCGAGCGGCGCAAGGCCGAAGGCAAGATGATGCGACGAAACATCACCCAGCGGCTCATGCCTATGGACTTGGCCGCCTCGATCTCACCGGCCGGCAGCGCCTTGATGGAGCCGGCAATGATCTCGGTCGTGTAGGCGCAGGTATTGAGCACAAAGGCCAGGCAGGCGCAGAACCAGGCCGAACTCAACCAGGGCCACAGCACGCTTTGCTGCACGGCTTCAAATTGAGCCAAACCGTAATAGATCAGGAACAGCTGCACCAGCATTGGCGTGCCGCGAAACACATAGGTGTAGACCCACACCACGCGCGAGACCAAGCTGCCCCGGAAACTGCGCAAGACGCCCAGCGGCACGGCCAAGAGCAGGCCCAGGATGAGCGAGATCAGCAGCAGCTGCAAGGTGGTCCAGGCGCCGCTCAAATAGACCGGCAGGTTCTCGAAAATAATGTCGAAGCTCATAGCGCGTTCTTCCGCACGCCGATCGAGAAGCGCCGCTCCAGCCAACTGAACAAGAACTCGGACGCGGTGGTAAACAGCAAATAAATCATCGCCACGGCCAGATAGAACATAAAGGGCTCACGGGTCGAGCCCGCCGCCTGTTGGCCGCGTGTCATCAAATCAGACAGGCCGATCACCGACACGATGGCCGTGCTCTTGATCAACACCAGCCAGTTGTTGGACAAACCCGGCAAGGCGTGGCGAAACATCTGCGGCAAGGTGATGCGGTAGGCAATCTGCCAGTTAGTCAGCCCGAAGGCCAGACCGGCCTCGCGCTGGCCCGGCGGCACGGCCAGGAAAGCGCCGCGAAAAGCCTCGGTCAGGTAGGCGCCAAAGATGAAGCCAATCGTCAGCACGCCGGCCACATAGGGGTTGATGTCGACATATTCCTCGTGACCCATGGCCATCAAGGCATCGTTCAAGGCGATCTGGCCGCCATAGAAGATCAGCAACATCAAGACCAGATCCGGCACACCGCGAATCAGTGTCGTGTAGAGATAGGCCGCCCCACGCGCCCAGCGCCATTTGGACAATTTGGCCAAGGCACCCATCAAACCTAGCGTCATTGCCATCGCCATCGAGGTCAGGGCCACGCTGAGCGTGACCCCGGCCCCTTCCAGCAGGCTGGGCAGGAAGTCAATCAACAAACCGTGCAAAGCCATCGGCGCTATCTCATTCTCTATCTAACAATCAATCGATCAAGCTCACAAGAAAGGGCCGGGCCACCCCGACCCTTCTTGCCTCCCCAGGGGGGCGGCCGACCTAGGTTGTCGGCCTAGGGGGCGCTAAGAAGTTACTTCTTCGGTGCGAGGTCGTAAGGGAAGTACTTGTCGTTGAGCTTCTTGAACGTGCCATTGGCAGAAATCGCCGCAATCGCGTCATTGAACTTCTTGCCCAACACTTTTTCGTCTGCTTTGCGCATGCCTACGCCTGAGCCCGTGCCGAAGTACTTCACATCGTCGTAGCTGGGGCCGATCATCGCAAAGCCTTTGCCGTCGGGCTTGGCCAGAAAGCCTTGGTCAATCGCCACCAGGTCGGCCAGGGTCAGGTCGATACGGCCTGATTTCAGGTCCAAGAAGGCTTGGTCCTGGGTGGCGTAGCGAACGATCTCGCTTTGTTTGAAGACCGCTGCGGCATAGGTCTCATGGATGGTGCCGCGCTGCACGCCGATCTTCTTGCCCTTCAGGCCGGCGGGCGTGAATTCAAGCTTGGCGTCGGCCTTGCCGGCAAAGCGGGCCGGCGTGTTGTAGTAGGCATTGGAGAAAGCGATGGCCTTCTGGCGATCGGGGGTGATGGACAGCGAGGCGATGATGGCGTCGATCTTGCGGGCTTGTAGGGCCGGGATCAGGCCGTCGAAGTCCACCTGCACCATCTCGCAAGCGACCTTCATTTCGGCGCAATAGGCATTGGCCAGATCGATTTCGAAGCCCATGACCTTGCCGTCTTTGCCCACTTCGGAGAAGGGTGGGTAAGCACCTTCCACGCCGATGCGGATTTTCTTCATGTCTGCGGTTTGCGCTTGGGCGCTGAAGCCTGTCAGGGCGCTGCAGGCGATGGCTGCGATGGCGATCAAGTGACGTCTTTGCATGTCTGCTCCGTGGGAGTAAAAAGTTAAGCCGCTAGTCTGCATGGGATATTGGGCTTGTGGACCTAGGGTTTGAGCGTAGTCAGAAAGTTTTGTACAGCCGCCAGCGTCGCGCTCGGGTCTTCTTCTTGCGGCACATGTCCCAAATCGGGAAAGGTAATCAGTCGGCTGCCGGCAATATCGCGGGCGAAGTTTTGCCCGTTGGCGGGCGGTATCAATCTGTCTTTCTCACCCCACAAAATCAAGGTCGGCTGGCGCACCGTCTTGATGCTTTGCGCTTGGTCGCCCAATTGCATTTGAGCAAATCGTTGACGCAGTGCGGCGCGGTTGCCGTCGCGCAAGCTCAGCTCGTAGTAGCGCTCGACCAGGGCCGTGCTCACCTTGCTCGGGTCGCCATAGACAGCCTTGACGCTGCGCTCGACCAAGCTGCGCGGCAGCACATGCTCGCTGAGCGCGCCCAGGCCCGGCAGCCGAGCCAGATGGAATGCGAGCGGTACCGACTCAGGCGTGAAGGCATAGCCACCGGCGTCGACCAAGATCAGCCCCGCCACGCGCTGCGGCGCTGCTGCCGCCACCATCCAGGCGATCTCTCCGCCCAGAGAGTTGCCGCCCAACACGACCTGCTCCAGCTGCAAGTGGTCGAGCAAGGCCTGCACGAATTTGACGTAGGCGGAGGCGCTGTAGTCGCCCGAGATGGCCGGCCCCGTCAGGCCGAAACCGGGCAGATCAAAGCTGATCACGCGGCGCGTTTTGCTCAGGGTCTTGACCCAGCCTTCCCAGGTGTGCAGGCTGGCCGAAGTGCCGTGGATCAGCACGATGGGCAGCTTGTCGCCAGGCGGACCTTGGTCGCGCAAATGCAACAGCTGACCGTTCAGGTCAATGAATTCGGAGGGCGGCGCGGCCCAGCGCTGGATCAGGCTTTCCAGCGGACGATCAGGCGCTTTGGTGGCGGCGATGCCTAAAGCGCCCAGCAGCAAGAGCAGGCCCAGCGCACGCAGCAGGGCCTCCGTCAGACGACTCATCCTGCGCTAGGGGCGCGGTGCGCTTCGCTGGCCGGGCGGCAGATTTCGGTCGAGGGATGCAGGCCAGCGTCGAGCGCCTCGCGCTGGTCAAACACAAAGCAAGTCCCTTGGTAATGGGCGCCGCCGGCTTCTTCGAAGTACTTCAGAATGCCGCCCTCCAACTGATAGACGGGGCCATCCAGGCCTTGTTGTTCCAGGTAGATAGCGGCCTTCTCGCAGCGAATGCCGCCGGTGCAAAAGCTGACGATGGTTTTGCCCATCAGATCAGCACGGTGATCTTGCACGGCCTGAGGGAATTCACTGAACTTGGCAATGCGCCAGTCGATGGCGCCTTCAAACGTGCCGTAATCAATCTCGAAGGCATTGCGGGTGTCCAGCGTGACGACCGGGCGACCGTCGTCATCATGGCCCTGGCTCAGCCAGCGTGCCAACGTTGTGGCGGGCAATGCGGGCGCGCGCGGCAAGGCATCCGGGCGGATGGCAGGGTGGTTCATGCGGATGATTTCGCCCTTGACCTTGACCAAGAGCTTCTTGAACGGGACGGCTTCGCTCCAGCTTTCCTTGGGCGCCAGATCGCCAAATCTGCCGTCTTGCTGCAAGGCAGCGACCCAGGCACGTACGCTTTCGGCGCTGCCGGCTAAAAATAGATTGATGCCTTCTTCGGCCAATAGCACGGTGCCTTTGAGATCCAGAGCCAGGGCGCGTTCGAACAGAACATCGCGCAGCGCGTGACAGTCGGGCAGAGCGACGAACTTATACGACGAGATATTGAGAATGGGGAGACTGTTTTGCATGGTTGTTGCAATTGTAGGCATCAGCCGGCGCGAGCCCAGTTCAGGCGTGCGCTGCTCACCGTTCACGAATCAAGGCCGCGCCGACACCCAGATGCCCGCGGCGATCAGCGCGAAGGCCATGCCGTGATACCACTGCGGCGATTCGCCCAACAGGGCCGCCGACATCAGCGCGGCAAATACCGGCGTCAGATTGTTGAAAAAAGCAGCCGTGGCCGGGCCGGCTTGAGCGACGCCCTGCGCCCAACATCGGTAGGCCAGCAACGATGGACCGATCGCCACAAAGGCCAAGGCCATGGCAAGACCTGGCCCCCAAACAATCGGGTCTGGCCTTGCCATTTGCTCCAGCCCCGCCATGCCACCGGCAAACAGCAGGCCAAAGAGGATCTGCGCCAGCAGCATTTCGGCCCAGTTCCATGCGGGCAGGGCCTGGGATTGCATAGACCGCGGCGGGCGCGCCAACAACCAGCTGTAAATTGCCCAACTGAACACCGCCACCAGCATCAACAGATCACCCGTCACAAAACGCACCTCGGCCAGCGCAGACAGTTGGCCGCGAGCGATCACAAGCGCCACGCCGCTCAGCGACAGAGCAGCACCCCATAGCTGCTGCCGCATCGGCCGCACGCCGAAGAGCAGGGCGCCCACGGCCAACATCCAAACCGGCATGCTGGCCGCGATCAAGGTGACGTTGAGTGGCGAAGAGGTGCGCAGGGCTTGGTATTGCAGGGCGTTGTAGCAGCCCATGCCAAGAAAGCCGGTCACGGCCAAATAGCGCCAGCGCTGTAGCAGCAGCGCTGGCCTGGCCACAACTCGCCAAGCCAGCGGCAGCAAGAGCAGGGCAGCCAAGGCCCAGCGCATGGCGTTCAAGGCCAAGGGCGGCACGCTGCCCACCATCAGCCGCCCGACGACCGCATTACCCGCCCACATCAGGGGCGGCAGGGTCAGCAGCAAGATCAGACGCGCAGAGAGTCGCAAAGCCGGCGCCTCTACGGTGCGCTGGTGGCTGCCGCGTCTTTGCCGGGCTCCGGCAAAAGCGCCACTTCAAAACTGAAGCAAGAACCGGTGCCCGGCTGGCTTTCGACGGCGATGCGGCCCCCCATCAGGTTGACCAGACGCTGCACGATGGTCAGCCCCAGGCCCGTGCCGCCGTAGCGCCTTGTGATGCTGCCGTCGGCCTGCGTGAAAGGCTCGAATATCTGCGCGATCTGGTCCTTGGTCATGCCGATGCCGGTGTCATGTACGCTGAAGCGCAGCCGCAGCTCAGGCTCAGGCCCAGGCGCGCAGGGGCCGCTCGTACTAGATGGGGCATGCCCTTGAATATGGGCATGGGCGGATTCAAGCTCCGGCTCGACCACTTGCACCTCCAGCCGGACTTCGCCTTTTTCGGTGAACTTGAGCGCGTTGCCGACCAGGTTGACCAGCACCTGGCGCAGCCTCAGCGCGTCGCCCAAGGCGCGTTGCGGCACGCCGGGCTGCACGCGGGCATGCAGCTGTATGCCTTTTTCATGCGCCTGCAGCAGCAAAGGATGCAAAGCTTCGCGCAGGCAGTCATGCAGCGAGAAGGACGCTTGTTCGATCATCACCCGGCCGGCCTCGATCTTGGCCACGTCGAGCAGGTCATTGATGATGACCATCAAACCTTTGGCGGAGTTGTGGGCCAGCTCGATGAATTTGCGCTGTTTGTCGGTCAACTCGGTCAACAGCACCAGCTCGGTCAGGCCCAGCACGCCATTCATAGGCGTGCGTATTTCGTGGCTCATATTGGCCAAGAAGCTGCTTTTGGCTTGGCTGGCCGCCTCGGCAGCCTCGCGCGCGGTCTCCAGCGCCGCTTGGCTGGCTTTGAGGTCTGCAATATCGCGTGCATTGAGCAGCAAAACAGGCTCCCCGGTGGCGGGGTCGCGCATCGGACTGGCATTCACGCCATGCCAGCACAGGCCGGTACTGGTGCGCAGCTCGAAATCTGCCTTCACGTTTTGCCCAGCGCGGACTTGTGCGCAAACATGTGCGGCGTCGTCGGGGTGGGCAAAAATCGCTGCCAGCTCGGCTTGTTGGCCTGCCCCCGACATGCTTGTCGGGCCAGGCTGCAGCGCGCTCTTGTTTTGGGCGAATGCGAGTGCTGCCGCCGGGTTGCGCATCAAGCAGCTGCCATCCTTCAGGCTGAATACCGCAATTCGCACCGAGGTGTGTTGCAAGGCCTCGATACCGCGCAAGGCGCTCAAGTCGGCGCCACTGGCCAGCGAGTCGGCCGCAAACAGCATCACCTGACGCCTATCCGGGGTCAGGATGCCGCGTGACACCAGCATCACCGTGGTCGGCTGGCCTTTTGGGTAGAGCGTCCATTGCTCGCGCACGATTTTGCCCTGGCCATGATCGGTGGCGGTCACGGCCAAGCGCTCACGCACTGCTTCGCTGGTGTCTGAAAAACTACTGGACAGGAACTTTTCGGCCGTGCCTGCTTGCCAAAAACGCAGGGCGGCCGCATTGGCCCAAAGATTGCGCTGGCGCTCGGCGTCGAACACCCACATGGGCACGTCGAGCCAGTCGTAATGCGTCAAACAAGAAAAGTCGAGCATGGGAGGAGTTCAGGGGGGGACCGGGCAAGAAGGGGGAGCTAGCCTTGCATTGTGTCTCGACCCGCTTGTTGCGTTCCTGCTTGGCCAGGTTTTATTGCTCGACTAGCCCCAAGAATTTGCTCAATCGACCACGGCCGCGCGGTAAGCGTGCCAACTGGCGTGCCCCAACACCGGCCCTGCGATCAAGAGACCGGCAAACCCAGGCAAGAGCGCCAGCACCACGATGCTGGTGATCAAAAAGCCCCAGAACAGCATCACCCCCGGCTGCGAGAGCACCAAGCGCAAGCTGGTGAGGCCGGCGGTGACCGCATCGGCTTTACGGGCGAGCAGCATCGGCATCGCAATCACGCTGATCGAGAAAATCAAGCCAGCAAATAGCGCACCCACGGCCAAATAGGCGGTGATGAAGCCAAGGTTCTCGGGGTCGAGCAGCTTGGTGATCGAGCCGGCAAAGTCGGGCATGCCGTCAAAACTAACTGCGAAGACGATCAGCGCGGCGCGACCCCAGATCATCTCCAGGATCAAAAGCACGCCGCCGAAAATGGCAATCTGGGACAGGCGACGTCGCCACGCCGTCAGCGAGTCCAGCAGGCTTGGCTTTTCGCCGCGCTCCAGCCGCGCGCTGACCTGATACAGGCCCAAGCACATGAACGGCCCCATCAGCAAGAAGCCGGCCGACAAGGCCAAGGTGTAAATGGGCGCATGCTTGAAGACGCCCAAAATCGCCCAACCCATCAGCATGAAGCAAAGGCCATAGAACAGGCCAATGGCGGGTGCTCGGCGGAAGTCCCGCAGGCCCGCCGCAAGCCAACACAGCGGCTCGCGAAAACGCAAGTTGCGCAGCGCAATATTGAAGGAATTGTCGAGCGGCGCCTGCTCTTCAGCGGCTGGTTCTGGCTTGTTCTGGGTCATGCGCGCAGCGTAGTGCACGGCAGTCCGCCTGCGCCACCGGACTTTCCAGCAGTCCGGCGGACTAAATCACTTTTTGCCGCGCTGAATCAGCCGCGCCGCACGCGCCGTATCTCATCCCAAATCAGCAGCACCGCGCCGACCGAGATCGCGCTGTCGGCAATATTGAAAGACGGGAAGTACCAGCCGCCCGCATGCACCTGGATGAAGTCGACCACATAGCCGTGCAGCAGGCGGTCGATCACATTGCCGATGGCGCCGCCCAGAATCAGGCTCAGTGCTGTTGCGAACAGCGTTTGCTGGCCATGGCGGCGCAGCATGACGGTGATGAAGATCGTTGCAAGTGCGCCCAGGCCAACAAAGAACCAGCGCTGCCAGCCGCCCGCGCCGGCCAGGAAGCTGAAGGCTGCACCGGTGTTGTGAACACGTACGACATTGAAAAAGCTGGTGACGAAGCGGCTATCCCCTAGCTGGAAATTCCCCAGGATCAAGACCTTGGTGAACTGGTCCAGCAGGATCACGATCAGGGCCAGGCCTAGCCACTGGCCGAGCTTGTTGCCGCCGCTGCTTTTCCCTTTGGTCGCCATGGCTCAGGCCACCAAGCGGGTTTCGCCGCTGCCGTGCAGATTGCTGTCGCAACGCCCGCAAATCGTCGGGTGTGCCGGGTTGGCGCCCACATCGGCGCGGTAGTGCCAGCAGCGCTCGCATTTGAGTTGCGTCGACGGCGTGACCGAGACGGTCAGTTCAGCCGCTTCGACCAAAGTGGCGGCCGAAGTGATCAAGACAAACTTCAAGTCATCTGCCAGCGTTTGCAGCAGCGCCAGATCGGCGGCGGGCGCACCCAGCACCACGTCGGCTTGCAAGGATGAGCCGACATCGCCGGCCTTGCGCACCTCTTCGATGCTGCGGTTGACGGCCTCGCGAATCTCGCGGATGCGACTCCACTTGGCCAGCAGCTCGGCATCGACAGCCTCGAACTTCCAGTAAGTCTCGATGAAGATACTCTTGCCTGCGTGGCCGCCCTCAAAAACGCCCCAAGCCTCCTCGGCCGTGAAGCTCAAGAACGGCGCCATCCAGCGCAGCATCGCGTGGCTCAAGTGCCAGAGCACGGTCTGCGCCGAGCGCCGTGCCAGGCTGCCGGGCGCTGTCGTGTAGAGCCTGTCCTTCAGTACATCAAGGTAGAAGCCACCGAGGTCTTCCGAGCAATAGACCTGCAGCTTGGCCACGACAGGGTGGAATTCATAGCGCTGGAAATGCGCCAGGATCTCGCCCTGCAACTCGGCCGCGCGGGCCATCGCGTAACGGTCTACTTCCAGCAACTGATCCAGCGGCACGGCGTCCTTGGCCGCATCGAAGTCGCTGGTGTTGGCGAGCAAGAAGCGCAACGTGTTGCGGATGCGGCGGTAGGCGTCGACGACGCGGGCAAGGATTTTTTCATCCAGACCCAAGTCACCTGAATAGTCAGTGGACGCGCACCACAGGCGGATGATCTCCGCGCCCATCTTGTCGCTGACGGTCTGCGGTGCCACCACATTGCCGACCGACTTGCTCATCTTGCGACCCTGGCCATCCACCACAAAGCCGTGGGTCAGCAAGCCCTTGTACGGCGCGCGGCCGTAGAGCGCGCAGGCGATCAGCAGCGAGGAATGGAACCAGCCGCGATGCTGGTCATGGCCTTCCAAGTAGAGATCGGCCTCGGGGCCCTTGTCGTGCGCGGCACCCAGATGGCTGCCCTTCAGGACATGCTGGAAGGTCGAGCCGGAGTCGAACCAAACGTCCAGGATGTCGCTGCCCTTGCTGTACTCGGCGGCTTCGGCACCCAGCCACTCGGCCGGGTCCAGCTTGGCCCAGGCCTCGACGCCACCGGCCTCGACGATGACGGCCGCGCGCTCGATGAACTCCAGCGTGTTGGGGTGCGCCAGGCCGCTGTCTTTGTGCAAGAAGATCGGCAGCGGCACGCCCCAGCTGCGCTGGCGCGAGATACACCAATCGGGCCGCCCGGCGATCATGTCGCGCAGGCGGGCGCGACCGTTTTCTGGGTAGAAACTGGTCGCCTCAATCGCTTCCAGCGCGGTCTGGCGCAGTGATTTTTCGGGTGTCTCTGAAGCAAACAAACCCACACCTTCGTCCATGCGCACAAACCACTGCGCCGCCGCGCGGTAGATCACCGGCGTCTTGTGGCGCCAGCAATGCGGGTAGCTGTGGGTGATCTTGGTGTGCGAGAGCAGGCGGCCGGCGTCTTCCAGCGCTTGCGCGATGACCGGATTGGCTTTCCAGATATGCATGCCACCGAACAAGGGCAGCTCGGCCTCGTAAGCGCCGTTGCCTTGCACCGGGTTGATGATGTCCTTGAAGGCCATGCCGTGGGCGACGCAGGACTGGAAGTCATCCAGACCGTAGGCGGGCGCCGAGTGGACGACGCCGGTGCCGTCATCGGCGGTGGCGTAGTCGGCCAAGTAGACGGGGCTCAGGCGATCGTAGCCGGCGTCCACATGGGCCAAAGGATGCTTGAAGTTCAGATCGGCCAGATTCTTGCCGACCGTGGTCGCCAGCACGCTGCCTTCGAGCTGCCAGCGGCTCAGGCACTTCTCGACCAGCGCCTCGGCGATCATGAAGATGCCGCGCGGCGTGTCGACCAGCGCGTAGCTCAGATCCGGGTTCAGATTCAGCGCCTGATTGGCAGGGATGGTCCAGGGCGTTGTCGTCCAGATGACGGTGAAGGCTTCTTTGTCCAGCTGGGCCAGGCCGAAAACAGCGGCCAGCTTGGCGGGCTCGGCGCTCAAGAAGGCCACGTCCACCGCCGGGCTTTGCTTGTCCTGGTATTCGATCTCGAACTCGGCCAGCGAGGAGCCGCAGTCAAAACACCAGTACACGGGCTTCAAGCCACGGTAGACAAAACCGCGCTCGAACAGGCGCTTGAGCACGCGGATCTCGCCGGCTTCGTTTTTGAAATCCATGGTGCGATAGGGCTTGGCCCAATCGCCCAACACGCCCAGGCGCTTGAAGTCCTGGCGCTGCGCGTCGATTTGCTCGCCCGCATAGGCGCGGCTCTTGGCCTGCACCTCATCGCGTGGCAGGCCGCGGCCAAAGGTCTTCTCGATCTGGTTTTCGATCGGCAGGCCGTGGCAGTCCCAGCCGGGGATGTAGGCGGCGTCAAAGCCTTCCAGCTGGCGCGCCTTGACGATCATGTCTTTCAAGATCTTGTTGGCGGCGTGGCCGATGTGGATCTGGCCGTTGGCATAGGGTGGGCCGTCGTGCAGGACGAACTTCGGTGCTCCCGCACGCGCTTCGCGCAGACGTTGGTAAGTGCCTTGCTCTTCCCAAGCCTTGACCCAGCCCGGTTCGCGCTTGGGCAAGTCGCCCCGCATCGGGAAAGGCGTGTCCGGCAGATTCAGCGTGGCACGGTAGTCTTTTTTGTCTGTGGTCATGATGGCGGAACTCGAACGTTCGGGCTGCTGGGTTCACGCTGTTTGCGCGAGCTCGCAGCTCGGAGGGGGTAGGGCGCCGCTGCTTCAGCGGCCGATGCGAATCTAAAGGCGAGCGGCGCGAGATTCAAAAGGCCGCAGCAGCTGCGTCAAATTCGGTCGCGGGTGGTTTGGCGCAGCATGGCCGCATGGGTGGCCAAAAAGGCGCGGGCGTCCGCCACATCCTGCCGGATGGCGGCCGTCAAGGCGGGCAGCCCGTCGTAGCGGGCCTCGTCGCGAAGTTTATGCAGTAGTTCCACACGCACGAGTTTACCGTAGGCCCCGTCCACGCCGATCTGCTCCGGCCAGTCCAGACAATGCACCTCCAGCAAAACGCGGCCGGCGTCTTCTACCGTGGGGCGCCGCCCCAGCGAGGCGACGCCGTCCAAGGCCTGCTTGACCAAGCCATGCACGCGCACGGCAAAGATGCCCTCGGCGGCCGGCTTGTCATGGGCAAAGCGCAGGTTCAAGGTGCGAAAACCGTCGGCCGCACCTGCGGCCGATTCGCCCAAGCTGCGGCCGAGCTTCTTGCCATGCACGACATGGCCGGAGATGGAGTAGGGGCGGCCCAAGAGCCTGGCCGCCGCCGCCATATCACCGCTGCTCAAGGCTTCACGCACGGCCGAGCTGCTGACGCGCAGGCCGTGGACTTCGTAGCTCATCATCCGAGCGACATCAAAGCCTTGGCTGCGGCCAGCCGCGTCCAAGGTCGCGTAATCACCTTGGCGCTTGGCGCCGAAGCGGAAGTCGTCGCCGACCAAGATGTATTTGGCGCCCAGACCTTGCAGCAACACTTGCTGAATAAAGTCCTGCGCACTCAAACTGGCCAGGCGCTCATCAAAACGCAGCACCACGACCTGCTCAATGCCGCAGCGCTCCAACTCGCTGAGTTTGTCGCGCAGTGAGGCAATGCGCGCCGGCGCCAAATCGGGCTTGGCCAGCTTGGCCGCGAAAAAGTCACGTGGATGCGGCTCGAAGCTCATCACGCAAGAGGGCAGGCCGCGGTGTTGCGCCTCCGATTTGAGCAAGGCCAGCATGGCCTGATGGCCACGGTGAACGCCGTCGAAATTGCCTATGGTCAGCGCGCAAGCGGGCGCGATGCCGGGGTGATGAAATCCGCGAAAAACATGCATGGCCGGGATTATGCGTCGGCTGCTTCAGGCTGTGCATCCATGTCGTGGTGGCTCCCTAGGGTCACAAGCCCAGGCGCTAGGGCTTGGCGCAGCGCGTACTCAGCCAAGCCGCCGCTGCTTGCTCAAGGCTGCCTTGCGTGCTCGCGGACTCGATTCCTTCATCGGGCTCGATCGGCCCGGGATGAGGCCGACCTGTCCGGTCCAAGGGTGCCGATGTCGCCAGATTCAAAATCCCGCCATGCCTGAGTGGAAAAAACTGGTTAGCGCTGGTGACGCCGGCCGTTGGCAGGCCGAAGAAGCGGGTGTTGGCGCGGCCTTTGAAGGCGAGCGTCAGCATTTCGCCGGAACTCCCAGTTTGCGGCCCGGTCAATACAGCGATAGGCCTGTCCACGATCCGTGTCGGCGGGGTGCTGTCTAGCGCACCAACCACCCTTTGGCCTGCCAGCCAAATTTCACCGCCCAGGCGAACAAGCTCAGTGCGCGCGCCCATGGCCGAATCGAAACTCATCATCAAGCCCTCTGGCAGCAGGGGCAATAGGCCGGCCAGCATCGGATACATATTTCCGCCTGAATTCGCCCTTAGGTCCAGGATCAGGCCGCAGTTGCTACGCGCCAAGCCTTCATCCATCAATGCTCTTAAATGGCGGGCAGCGGCCAGTTCAACATCAGCTCCAGGCTCATGAAACTCTGCACCGCGATCAAGGGATGGCCCTTGGCAATGCTCAGATGAGCCATCGATTCAGGCTTGTTCGGCGCAGTAGGTGTTGGCGATGAGAGGGCTTGAACCTCGGCTCGCGACAAATAGCTTGAGTGCCCGTCGCCCAGCTTCGAGACCAAAAAGCGAAGAGCCCGATCCAGGTCGAGTTCTCGCTCGCCGCCATTGTTGCGGGCGATCTCGTTAGCGCTGGCTTGAATTTCCGGCCAGTCCGCACGCTTGCCCTTCAGTGCATTCGCTTGTATGAGTTCGAGGGCTTGGGCAATGATTTCGCTGGGCTGGCTGATGTGGGTGCTTGATCGGTACTGGTGTACGCGCAAGAGCACAAAGACGCAGACACAAGCGGCAGCTAGCAATGGGGCGAGCCACAGCCAGCTGCGCCGAATTGCCTGTATCGCCATCTGCTGTTGAGGGGCCTTGGCAACTTCTCAGTTGCGCTTGCCGTTCGACTCAAACAAATTCTGCTACCTGGATATGGCGCTGAACGACGGCGACCAGATCATCCATCTCGAAAGGCTTGACCAAGTAGTCGTCCATGCCCGATTGAATGCAGCGATCGCGGTCACCGTTCACCGCGCTGGCGGTCAGCGCCACGATCGGTACATGACCCAGGAAGCGCTTGCGTTCTTGGGCGCGCCAGCGGCGGGTCGCTTCAAAGCCGTCCATTCTGGGCATTTGGCAGTCCATTAGCACCAGGTCGTAGGCGGCAGTCTCAAGGCGCTCCAGCGCTTGCAGACCGTCTTCTGCTTGCTCAACTTTCAGACCGCAGCTGTCCAGCATGGCCGTGGCAACCAGCACATTGACCATGCTGTCATCCACAAGCAGCACTCGGCCGGACAACTTCGGCGCGGCTTGCACCAGACCTCGCGCCGTGCTCAGCGGTGGGATCTCGCTAACGCAAGGCAATAGCGGCAGCGTGAACTCAAACAATGAACCTTGACCGGGGACTGAGCTGCAGCGCAGATCGCCGCCCATGGCGCGGGCGAGTTCGCGCGAGATCGTCAAGCCCAGGCCCGTGCCGTCTTGGCGGCGAGGCTTGCTGGCGTCCCCAATGGCGGCCGTGGCTTGCTCGAACGGCGCGAAGACGCGCTCCATTTGATCGGCAGCAATGCCCTCGCCGGTGTCTCGTACGGCAAAACGCAGCAGCGTGCCGGCGCGCATATCCAGGGTGGTGCCAACCTCGATCAAGACCTGACCCCGTTCGGTGAACTTGATGGCGTTGCCGATCAGGTTGTGCAAGACCTGCTTGATGCGGGATGCGTCTCCGAGCGCGTAATGGGGCAGGGCGGGGCTCAGTTGCAAGTCGAAGTCCAGGCCCTTGTCGCGAGCTGTTTCGCCGAGCAAGCGGCAGACATCATCGACAGTTTCACGCACATTGACCGGGCCCGCGTCTACGGCGAGCTTGCCGGATTCGATCCGCGCCAGATCCAGGATGTCATTGACGAGCGCCAACAAGTGATGGCCAGAGCGGCGCATGATATCGACCTGCTCGCGTTGCTGCGCGTCCAGCCCCGAGCGCTCGAGCAACTGGGTCATGCCCAGAATGCCGTTCAGCGGGGTGCGAATCTCGTGGCTCATATTGGCCACAAAACGGCTTTTGCTGGTGCTGGACTGCTCGGCAGACTGCAGGGCTTGCTGGCGCTGCTGAGCCACTCGGTCGGTAACCAAGCGCATGCGCAGCAGTTCGGTGCTGCGTTTGTCGGCCCGGCGTGATTCATTCATGCCGATCGCAACAAACACCATCAAACCCAAGGCCGTGAATGCG
Organism: uncultured Roseateles sp.; assembly: GCA_963510335.1. Lineage (GTDB taxonomy): Bacteria > Pseudomonadota > Gammaproteobacteria > Burkholderiales > Burkholderiaceae_C > Paucibacter_A. Next base: position 11,727 of record CAUPEV010000045.1, on the reverse strand, counting down.
CCGAGCTGGGTGCCCAGACTCAGATGGTGGGCAATCAGCGGGGTCAAGGCCAAGCCGCTGAACAAAAGGTTAGCGCGCCAGCGGCCGCCCAGATTGAGCAAGGCAATGCCGCTCAGGGCGACCAGGGCGGCCAGAATGACGCCTTCAAGTTCGGGAGCGGCCTCGGCGTGAAAAAACCAGCCAGCGGCTCCCCAGCTGAGTGAGTCCAAGGCCAGCGTTAGCATGAAACGGCGTCGCCAGGGCGCCAAGTCGGCGGTACTCGGCGTGGTTTTGCTGGCTTGCCAGAAGCGGCGAAAGCGCAGCACATCCAGGCAGCGCAGCCCGCTGAGCAGCAGCCGAACAGCGACCCAGGTGAGCAAAACCGCGTGGGGCAAGTGCGGCCAAAACAGCAGCAGCGGCACCAAGCTGAAGGCAAGTCCCATCAGGGTTGGCGTGATGATGCGTTCGCACAGGGAAGCAAAGCGCTCCGACTTCACCTGTTCGGTGATGTCGGGCTGTGATGCTTCACTAGGCCTTGCATTGCTTGGCAGCGCCAGGTCGGGCGCCATCGCGCTCACCTGTCCCAAGGCAGATGCTGCTGTCATAAGTCTGATTCCCTCGGCAAGTCGGCTGCACTTTTGGCAGCTCTTTGACAATGGGATTAATCCCCTTTGTCCTAAGGTCGAGGTTCTACAGAAACTTTGTTACAGAAAGTATCGGGTCAACCCTGAATAGTTGCCCGTACGTCTCAATTAAGCAGCATTTTTAGGGCAAACACTGACTGCCCATGCCGCATCATCAAATTGTTATGTTGGTGTGATCAATTGGGGGCTGCTGATCCAGATCCATTCACCAGGTTTGAGGTCGGGCGGCAAAGTAAGCGCGCCAAACTGCGGGCGATGCAGGCTTTCAACCCGGTTGCCGACGGCCGCCACCATGCGCTTGACTTGGTGGTATTTGCCTTCGATCAAGGTCAGCCGCAGGCCATGCGTGCCGAAGGCCTCAGCCCCCTCGGCGCGCACTTGCTCGGGCTTGTAGGGTACGGTGCGAACAGGCTTGGCGCCGGGGCTGCCAGGGGGCTTGTTCGACTCCGGTTCGCGCAGCTCTACGCCGGCCAGCAGCTGGGCCACCATCTCGGGTGTCACCGGGTGCTTGCACTGCGCTTCATAGACCTTGGGCACATGGTGCTTGGGGCTGGTCAGTTTGTGGATCAAGGCGCCGTCGTCGGTCAGCAAGAGCAGACCGGTGGTGTCTTCATCCAGGCGACCGATTGGCTGCGCGTCGCGCTCACGCAGTGGCGCGGGCAGCAGGCTCATCACACTGGGGTGGTGCTTGGGTTTGCGCGAGCACTCATAGCCGCTCGGTTTGTTGAGTAGCACCAGGGCCTTGGCGTAATAGGGCCAGGTCTTGCCTGAAACCTCGAACTCGAGCCCCTCGGTTTCGAACTCCTCCCAGGGGTCTGCAATGACGTGGCCACCTACGCTGACCTCACCATTGAACAGCAGTCCGGAGCACAGGCGGCGGCTGCCGAAGCCTTGGGAAAACAGGATTTGGGCGATATGCATCTTCATGCTCGTATTGTCCCTCAAGGTAGCTTGCGCGCTTTTTGGTTTGCTTTGACTGACTCTCGGAAATGGGCTGCAAGAATGCGCGTACGAAGTCAGGCCGAACTAAAAAGGAACTTAGCAAGCGATGAAACCGATCTCAAGCCAGCCACGCAAACCGGTGTTAGTCATTCACGGTGGCGCCGGTGCCTTGCTGCGAAGCAAGATGACGCCCACCAAGGAGCGCGAGTATTTGGATGCGATGGAGCGCATCTTGTTGGCCGGCCAAGCGCAATTGGCGGCCGGAGCTGCAGCGCTTGAGGTGGTGGTGGAGGCGGTGCGCTTGCTGGAAGAATGCGAGCTCTTCAATGCCGGCCGCGGCGCCGTCTATACGGCCGCTGGCACGCATGAGCTGGATGCCAGCGTGATGGACGGCAGCAATTTGCAGGCTGGCGCGGTTGCGGGCCTGCGCACGACACGCAATCCAGTGCTGGCGGCGCGTGCCGTGATGCAACACAGCGAACATCTGATGTTTGTTGGCTCAGCGGCAGATGCATTCGCTGCGAAGCATCAAGTGGAGCAAGTTGCGCCGGATTGGTTTGGCACCGAACTGCGACTCAAGCAGTTGCAGGCGGTGCAGCGCGAGCAGACCGGTGCCCAGCTTGATCATGACGGCGGCGACCTTGGCATGGCCCCGATCGACGATGCTCGCAAGCTCGGCACCGTTGGCGCTGTGGCACTGGACGCCGCCGGACACCTGGCCGCCGCCACGTCAACCGGCGGGATGACGAACAAACAGCCCGGCCGGGTCGGAGATTCGCCCATCATCGGCGCGGGCTGCTACGCCGATGACGCAACGGTGGCGGTGTCTTGCACCGGCACTGGCGAGGCCTTTATGCGCTGTTGTGCCGCCTACGATATGTCCGCTCAAATGGCCTATTTGGGCCTGTCGGTTCAGGCCGCTGCCGAGAGCGTGGTCAAAACCAAGCTGCCAAGCGTGGGTGGCAGTGGCGGCTTGATTGCTGTGGCTGCAAATGGAGAAGTATCTTTGTGTTTCAACTCCGAGGGCATGTACCGTGGCTATGCCAGACTAGGCGAGCCGCCGGTACTGGCGATTTACGGCGATGAGGATGCCTGAGCCTAGGCAAACACGCCGGCCGTGTCCGTCATGCGGGCGCTGACCTCGCCAAGCTGATGCAGGGTGTCGCCGAATTGCATCTCCATCACCGTCAAACGTTTGAAAAAGTGGCTGGAGATGTATTCCTCGGTGACGCCAATGCCGCCGTGCAGCTGCGTGCATTGCTGTCCGACGAAACGCATGGATTGACCCAGCTGCAGCTTGGCCTGGGCCAAGGCGCGGCGTCGGCTGGGGGCCGGGTCGCCCAGCTTCAAGCTTGCAAAATAGCTCATCGAGCGGGCCAACTCCAGCTGCATTTTGATGTCGGCCACGCGGTGGCGCAGGGCCTGGAAACTGCTGATCGCCACACCAAACTGCTTGCGCTGGTTCATATAGTCGGCGGTGATCAGTAGCAGGGCTTTCATCGCTCCGACCGCCTCGGCGCACAGGGCTGCAATGCCGATGTCAACGGCCAACTCCAGCACGGCCAAACCCTGTTCGGGCCCGACCAATAGCGAGGCCGGCGCGTCGGTCAATGTCAGATCGGCCGCGCGCGACCCGTCTTGCAGGCTGTAGGGCCGGATGGCGACGCCGCTTGCGGCGCGCTCGACCAGATAGAGCGCGATACCTTGGGCATCATTGACCGTGCCAGATACGCGGGCCGGCACGATGAAGGCGGATGCTTGGTCGGCGGCTGCCACCAGGCTTTTGCTGCCATTGAGTTGGCCGCCCTCCACTTGGGTGGCGACATGGCTGAGATCGTAGCGCGCTGCCCGCTCTTGCTGGGCCAAGACGATCAGCGCCTCGCCGCCGGCAATTTTGGGCAGCCATTGGCTCTGCAAAGCTTCGGGCGCATGCATGAGCACGGCAGGCGCGATCAGGCCGGCTTGCGCAAACGGCTCCATCACAAGCCCTCGCCCCAGCTCTTCCATCACCACCATCGCGTCGGTGGCCCCAAGGCCCATACCGCCATGGGCCTCAGGTACGGCCAGCCCCAGCAAGCCCAGACCGGCCAAGCCGCCCCAGGCGTCTGCCGAGAAGCCGCCGGCACGCACAATGTTTTGGCGCTGCGAAAAGGTGTAGTCCTTGCCTACCCAGCGGCGCACCGCCTCGCGCAGTGATTCTTGGTCTTCGGTGAAATCAAAGTCCATTTTTTCTCCAGTTTCCCGGCCCGCCGACTTGCAGGTCTGCGGGCCTTCATTGGGCGTCGGACAGTCCGCAGTGGGCTGTCCCCGGTCCTAACTCAGCCCAAGACCGTCTGCGCGACGATATTGCGTTGCACTTCGTTCGAGCCACCGTAAATGGTGGTCTTGCGATGGTTGAAATAATGGCTGGCCAGCGGCGCGCAATAGGCGGCGCCGACATGGTCGCCTTGCCAACCCGCCTCCATGGCTTCGAAGATATAGGGCAGGCTGTAAGGCCCAGCGGCCAGCATCATCAACTCCGTATAGCGCTGTTGAATTTCGCTGCCACGAATCTTCAGCAGGCCCGCCACGTCAAGCGATTGCTTGCCGCTCTTTTCGGCGGAGAGCACGCGCAGCACCATCATTTCCAAGGCAATGATGTCGACTTCCAGCAGGGCAACTTGGTCCCGGAAGCGCATGTCCTTGTCCATCAGCCCTTCGGCCGTGGCAATGCGCTTAAGCCGCTCCAACTCCCGCTTGGCGCGGTTCACATCGGCGATATTGGTGCGCTCATGCGCCAGCAAGTATTTGGCATAGGTCCAGCCCTTGTTTTCCTCGCCAATCAGGTTCTCGGCAGGCACTTCAACATTGTCGAAGAACACCTCGTTCACCTCATGCTCGCCGTCCAGCATGATGATGGGCCGCACGGTCACGCCCTTTGACTTCATATCGATCAGCAAGAATGAGATGCCGGTCTGCGGCTTGCCGGATGAGTCGGTGCGCACCAGGCAGAAGATCCAGTCACCGTATTGACCGAGCGTGGTCCAAGTTTTCTGTCCGTTGACGAGGTAGTTGCCATTGGATTCGCGCTCGGCTTTGCATTTGACCGAGGCAAGATCCGAGCCTGAACCCGGTTCGCTATAGCCCTGGCTCCACCATACCTCGCCGCTCATGATGCCTGGCAAGAAACGCTGCTGTTGCTCGGGTGTGCCGAAGGCCATGATCACAGGGGCCACCATCACCGGGCCAAAGGGCACGATGCGCGGTGCGCCTGCCAACGCGCATTCTTCCTCGAAGAGATGGCGCTGCACGGCGGTCCAGCCGGGGCCACCAAATTGCTTGGGCCAGGCCCAACCAAGCCAGCCTTGCTTGCCCAGGATTTTGGCCCAGCGCTGCATATCGCTTTTGCCAAGCCTTTGGGCTTGGTGCACCTTGCTGCTGATATCTTGGGGCAGGTTCTCACCCACCCATTGCCGAATCTCGGCGCGGAAGGCGATTTCATCCGCCGTGAAGTTCAAGTCCATGCCTATAGCCCGCCTTGTTCTGAACCAACGTACAGAGTCGGTTTTTAGCACGAAGCTTCTGTTGGCCCTTGTCTCAGCAGCGACAGAGAAGCGTGGACAAAAACAAAAAGCGGCCTTAGAGGCCACTTTGCGATGTCGAATTTATTGATTGAGCAGAACTTATATCGCCGACGCTGCCCTATTTTGGCGACGGGTATAAACGATACCGAACAAGGCTAAACCAGCCAGAGCCAAAGAGCCGGGCTCAGGCACAGCGGTGCCGGCTGCTGTGACGCGCAGGAATGACTGTGAACCACCCAGCGGGTCAGATTGGTAAACGGTGTAGGTGTAGTTGGTCTTGGCGCTCAAATTCGCGCCGTTTACATCGCCCCAAGCGCTGTTGTTCAGTGCCGTCAGGTAGGCGTTCACCTGAGTGCGGAACTCGGGCGTTGTGCCTGTGTATCGCAGGCCATTTCCAGTCAAGCTATCGGCAGAGTAGCTGCCGGCCAAGTCGCCTTCAATTTCCCAAACCGCATATTGAAAGGCGGCTGATTTCAAGGTGCTTTCCTGGGCGGTTCCTAGCTTAGCGTCCGCATAAGCATGCTCATACAAGGCCATCAATTTAGTGTTGACGGTCGACGTGTCGCGGTTGTCATATGCCGTCGCCGCGTTGCCAGTGGCGACAGCGGTGTATTGGCTGGTCTTGAACAGCTTGTTGTAAGCGCTGTTGTCACCGTCTTTCGTCAAGAAATTGCTCAATGAGTCGGTGCTGTAGATCGCATTCGCCTTGTAGGTGGTCAGAGGATCAAGGCAATAGACCCAAAACGCATTGTTGGCGTTGTCTTTGACTTCGAAACTACCGAAGTTGACCGTCCTGTCACTGCCGCCGCCAAATCTCACGGTGCGGTCTTCGGTGGCGGTGTTCGCTGTGGTGGTCAAGCCCGTCGTTGCAGCATGAGCGGAGCTAAATCCGAGCGCCAATATGCAAGCCATAGCAAAACCGGATACGGTGCTGAACTTGTTGATCATTTGAGCTGGTTTTGTCATGGCGCTGACCTTTTCACAATGTAGTCATCCTCTTGACTGTCATGCTAACAATTAAGTCTGGGTAAACAATCCCGCGAATCGGGGGGTATTTATCGGCTTGGATTAGGGGTTTCACCGAGGGGCAGCAGTTTCTTGCTGAGATCTAAAAAGTACGATTGTTTGCTCTTGCTCAGCTAACTTATTGTTTCGCAAGTTCAGCCTGCAATTTACTCAACTCAGCGCTTGGCCGAACTTTGTTGGCCACTGTTGAGGCTTCGGCTAGTTCATCCTTCGCTTCAACTTTGCGGCCGGACTTGGCCAAAGCATAGGCCAGGTGAAAGCGAATTTCGCCCGAGTTGGGGCTACGCAAGCGGGCCTCACGCAAATGGCGAAGGCCTGCTTCGACGCGGCCACCTTGCACCAAGATCCAGCCCAGGGTGTCGGTTGCCTCTGCATTGCCGGGCTCCAACTTGACGGCCTTTTCGGCTGCCTCAACGGCGCCCGGGTCACCCAATTGCTGCAGCAGCATGGCGAAATCGATCAAAGTGCCCGCGTCGTTTGGGTTCAAGGCCAGTACTTGCGTGAAGGTCTTGCGGGCCGCATCTTTCTTGCCCGCTTGCAATTGGACCTGCGCCAGCGCCTTCTGGGCGTTGCGGTCTTTCGGATTCTTCTTGGCCCAGGCGTCCAGGCCAAGCAGTGCCTTGTCAATGTCGCCTAGGGAGAGTTGGGCCTGCGTGACCAAAATCATATTGGCGGTATTGGGTTCCTTTTCCATAGCGGCCTTGTAACTGGCCAGCGCTGCGCCGAATTGCCCACGCGAAAGCGCCACATGACCCGTGGTGATCAAAGTCAGGGTGGACCCCGGGTGGGCTGCGTTGAGCGCTTTCAGTGCAGCATCGACCCTCGCAGCATCGCCTCGCCTGGCTTCGATTTCGACCTGCAAGCCCAGCGCATCCAGATGATTCGGCTGCGCCTGCAAGGCCTTTTGAACGTTATAGGCCGCGCCATCGATACCGCCCGCCATCAGGTTCATGCGGCCGATTTGCACTTGTTGAACGGGGTTGAACTCGGCAATTCGAGTGGCTGCTTGCAAGCTCGACCGGGCATTGCCGGCATCGCCGGCCGCCAGATACTGCCGCGCCACAAGCAGTTGTGCGGCCAGAGAATTTGCGTACTTCACCGACAGCGCCTTGGCCAAGCTGAGTGCCTTGTCGTTTTGCTGTTGCTCAGACAGCAAATCGACCATCAGCAAGCCGGCGCGCGGATCGCTGCGTTGCAACTCCTCAGATTTCTGCAGGTTGGCCATGGCTTCGGCGGGCCGCTTGGCACGCAGTTCCAGCACGCCCAATTGGAACAAGACATCGGGGTCATCTTTTGCGCCGATGACCATTTTGCTCAGCCGGCTACGCGCTTCGTCGAAGCGCAGTTCTTCCATGTCCAGCCAACTCAGGTTGATCGCCGCAGGTCTGAAGGCGGGGTCTTTGGCCAACACCTTTTGAAATGCCTCTCGCGCGCCGCGCTTGTCGCCGGTGCGCCCCTTGATATTGCCCAAAAAATTGAGCATGGTCAGATTCCCGGGGTCCGCGTTGACAATGCTTTGCGCGGTCAGCAAGGCTTTAGCGTTATTGCCTTGGGCCAGATAGGTCATCGTTAATTGAACGCCGGCGCGTGCATCGCCTGGCTTGGCTGCGAAGGCCTTTTCAAGATTGGCCATGCCGGCTTTGTCTTGCCCCAGGTTCAGTTGGCTGAAGCCCAGTTCACGCGAAGAGGATGCGGTGCCGCTTTTGGCTGCGGCTTTTTCGAACAGCTCGCTGGCCAGTTGATAGCGCTTGCGGGCCATCTGCAATGTACCCATCAAGTACATCATTTGCGGATCATCCGGATTGGCGCGCTGAGCGCTCTCCAGCAGCGTCGTGGCCCGGCTGTAGTCACGCTTGTCGATGTAGATCGCGGCCAACTGAATCATGGCGCTGTAGTGCTTGCTGTTCGAGGTCAGCAGAGTTTCAAGATAGAACTGCGCTTTTTCTGCATTGCCGAGCGCGCGGTGGGAAAAGGCTGCAGCCATCAACAAGGGTTCATTGCCAGCGATGGACTCCGGCGGAATGACGTCCAGCATGGCGACCGCCTCGCCAAAGGCGGCTTGCGCAGCCGCTGCATCGCCCTTGCGGCTGGCCAGCAGGCCGGTCAAAAAGGATGCTCGCGGATCGGCCTGCTTTTGCTCAAGCAAGATGGCCAGATCTCTTTCGGCTTCTGTTTCACGCCCAAGCCCGATCAGAAGTGAGGCATGGGCGATACGTGAGTCAACCTGTTTCGGATTGATGGACAGGGCTTTTTCCTGCGCGGCCAAGGCACCCCTGGCATCTTGCAGTGCATGCAGAATCACGCCCTGCGTGTACCAGGCGGCAGCATTGTCCGGAGCCAGCTCAACTGCCTTTGCGGCCATCGCGCGGGCTTTGTCCGGCTCGCCCATGCGCAAGAGCAGGGGTGCTTGCGCAATCAAGGGTGCCGCCGATGTCGGGTTCAATTGCCGGGCCTCTGCAAAGCTCTTGCTGGCCATGGCGGTATTGCCGGACATTGCATAGGCCGAGCCACGCAGCGTCAAGATGCCGGCATGGATGGACTGCGGCATGCCGCTCAGCGTGATCTCGTCCAGCAGCTTCTTGCGCTTTCCGAGTTGCAAATAAATCTGCCCCAAAGGTAGCGCGACCTCGCTGCGGTTAACGCCTTGCTTGAGAGCCTCCTCAAAGGCCGCTTCGGCGCCTTTGAGCTCGCCGCTTTTGGAGAGTACTTTGCCGAGCAGGAGATGCGCGGCCAGCATCTTTTGATCCTGCTGAATGGTGTTCTTGAGTTGAATCGAGGCGCCTTCGAGGTCGCCTTTTTCATAGCGCAGCAAAGCGTCTTCGTAGAACTTGGCGGCCTTCTCGGGTGTGGCTTGGGCCAAGGACAGCAAGCCAGCCAGCAATAGGCCCAAGATTTGCTGTGGACGTGGGTAGCTTTTGCTCATGGGATTCTTTGCGCGCATCCGCGCAGTATCGTGAAACGCTTGGGTGGCTTGGATTTCAAGGTGCCGCGAAGGGTGCGGTTTTTCATGGGCGGAGCAGTCTTTTGCTCAAGCCGGATTCAGTAGCGCAAATCAAGCGTCAGCACATCGTTGTGCCTTTGCATCTGAAAGCGCGTCAAGAAGCTGTTGCCGAGCAGCACATGGCTCATCTGACCAGGAATCACGATCGCCTCGACATTGCGCACCTCGACTTCGCCTATGCGCACGCTCCCCAGTTGCATCATGTGCGCGGGCACCACCCCATTGGCGGTCTGCGTCATGATGCGACGGCCGGCTGAAAAATTCAGTCCCATCCGTTCTGCCTCGGTCTGGCTGATTGAAATGGCCGTCGCGCCGGTGTCGACCAGAAATTGCGTGCTTTGGCCGTTGATCGTGCCCGTGCTGGTGAAATGCCCGCCCGAACCTGCGCTCAAGATGATTTTGCGGCCAGCGGTGAGGGCCGCACCTGCGTCACCGACGCGGCCGGGTGAGGCACCCATCAACAAGGTCTGGCGGCGTCCACCGAGTTCGATTTCGGCACGGCCGTCTTCCACTGACAGCAGGCGTACTCCGCGCACGGTGCTGCCTACCGCCACCGTGCGGGCCTCCCCGTCGATCAAGAGCAACGCCGCTTTGCTGCCTAAGCTGCCGTTGAAGCTGACCGCCGCGGCCTGTTGGCCCCAGGCTGAGCTGAGCAAGAAGCTGGCGACAAGGGCTGTCCAGGTGCGTGCGAGCAGCTTCATCGGCTTGACTCAGTCCCGGAAGTTGTCGTAGCTCAGCGGCACGTCGGAAAACTCTTTCTTCAGCAAGGCGATGCCGACCTGCAGGTCATCGCGATTCTTGCCGGTGATGCGCACGGTGTCGCCTTGGATCGAGGCTTGCACCTTGAGCTTGGCATCTTTGACGGCCGCAACAATTTTCTTTGCCAGCACCGACTCGATACCGTTCTTGATCTTGTAGACCCGGCGCACTTTGTCGCCGCCAAGCTTCTCGATCTTTTCTTGCTTGTCCAGGAAGCTGATGACGACGCCTTGCTTGATCAGCTTGGCGTAGAACACGGCCTCGATCTGCTCGAGTTGGAAATCGCTGTCACCCGTGGCGTGGATTTCTTTCTCTTTTTCTTTCAGCACGACTTCAGCGCTGGTGCCTTTGAAGTCAAAACGGGTGGCGATCTCTTTGGCGCTGGTGTCAACGCCATTTTTGATCTTGGCCATATCGGGTTCGAGGGTGGTGTCAAAGCTAGGCATGTTTATATATTTGTAGATTGGTGACTGATGTGAGAAGGATAGCCCGATTGATCTGGGAAAATTCTGCCATGCAGGATCAAGCTGTAAATCCCCCGAATGAGTCCCAAGTCGAAGCGGCAAGCGCTGCGCTGCCCATCGAACTCGAGGTCAATCTGAAGCCGTACAACAGCTTCGGCTTGCCGGCGACCGCCCATCGACTGGTGCGTATCCGCTCCATCTCCGATGTGCGTCGTGTCGTTGACCACCCCAAATTGGGCCGCGCGCCAAAGTTCGTGCTGGGCGGCGGCAGCAATATCGTGTTGACAAAAGATGTCGATGCGGTGGTGCTCAAGATGGAAATACCGGGCATTCGCCTGCTGGAAGAAAGGTCGGACGCCTGGATTATCGAGGCTGGAGCGGGCGTGGGCTGGCATCAATTGGTGCAATGGAGCATAGAGCAGGGTTTTCCGGGTCTGGAAAATCTGGCACTGATCCCCGGCACCGTGGGTGCAGCGCCGGTGCAGAACATTGGCGCCTATGGGCTGGAGATCAAGGACAGGCTCGACAGCGTTGCCGTCATGGACTTGGTGACCGGGCGCAATGTCTTGTTGCCGGCCTCGGTGTGCAATTTTGGCTACCGGGACAGTGTGTTCAAGCAGACAGGTTTTGGCGGTTTGGCCGGCAAAAGCGTGATCACGCATGTGCGCCTGCGTTGCCCCAAGCCCTGGCAGCCGGTGCTGGGCTATCTGGAGCTGGAACGCAAGATGGCCGACACCGGGACGGCGCATCCGACGGCCCGACAAGTATTTGATTGGATCTGCGAGATCCGCCGCGCCAAGCTGCCCGACCCGGCCGTGATCGGCAATGCGGGCAGTTTTTTCAAGAATCCTTTGGTCACCGTCGAGCAATGTCGCGACATCATTGGCCGCGATCCACACATCGTTCATTACCCGATGCCCGACGGCAGTATCAAACTGGCGGCCGGCTGGATGATCGACGCCTGCGGCTGGAAGGGCAAGGCGGTCGGTGGCGCGGCGGTCTACGAGCGCCAAGCCTTGGTCTTGGTGAATCGGGGTGAGGCGCGTGGTGCGGAAGTGGTGACGCTCGCCCGGGCGATTCAAGAAAGTGTCTACGGCCGTTTCGGCATCCGCCTGGAAACCGAACCGCTCTTGCTCTAAAGCAAGCCTTGCTCGGCGCAGACGGCTTCGCTGCGCTGCATGGCTTGCAGCTGCGCATGTTTGAGCGCCCGCAGGTCGGACCAGGCCGTCTCGCCGATCGCCCCTTCATGCATGGCCTTGCGGGCACCCAACTCCAAGGCCAAGGCATGGCTATGAACGGTGGCCAAGCCCAAATTCGCAGCGGCGCCCTTGACACCATGGGCAGCCGCC
>CAUPEV010000044.1:0-28191 GCA_963510335.1 uncultured Roseateles sp. | reverse complement strand
TTTGGTCGCGGCTTCGATCATCGCGTTGGTGTCGGCGATGTCGCGGTAGGCGATCACGCCGTCCAGGTCCTTGCCCGGGATGGGCAGGATGAAAGGCACGGAGCCGGTGGCGATCAGCAGCCGGTCGTATTCAGCCTCGGTGCCGTCATCGGCAATCACCTTGCGGCGGATCCGGTCGATCTGCGTGACCGTCTTGCCCAGATGCAGGGTGATGTTGTTGTCCGCGTACCAATCAAGCGGATTGAGGATGATCTCCTCAATCGTCTGCTCGCCGGCCAGCACCGGGCTGAGCAAGATGCGGTTGTAGTTCGGGTGCGGCTCGGCGCCAAACACCGTGATGTCGTAGAGCTCGGGCGTCATTTTGAGCAGCTCTTCCAGCGTGCGCACGCCGGCCATGCCGTTGCCCACCATCACCAGTTTCATTTTTTTCATAGCGACCTCGTTGACTTGAAGCTTGTATTGCAAGGGATGTGCCGGCCAGCAGCCTGGGCTGTCCGCCGCCTGCGCCCTTCCAGCGCTGTGCCCACGGCTCGGCCAAGGGCCATCGGCGATAGAGCATTGAAGAAACAGGTCATGGTTTGTTGTTGGGACGCAAAAAGGCCGCGACAAGCACCGGGCTTGGCGAGGCCATTGATTTGGTTTTGCAGCGCCTCACACAAGCGGAGGTCACCACGATGATTGCGGGCCGAGGCGCCGCGGTGTACTGCGCTTCGTTGCGCCGCAGCCATTGCCATGCAATCGCCATGCCAACTTAAACCCAAGCCGGTTCAGATCGGGCCTGATTTATGCTGCAGCGTCCATGACCCCAAGCTCGCAGCCCCAACGCCACCTATGAAAACCCCGCCGGACGCGGCCGACTTGCCGACCCCGTTGTCCACGCATTTACAACTGCTGTGCCCGCCCGAAGCTCGGGCTTTGCCTGCTTGGCTGCGCCTTGAAGAGGCACTGGCGAGACAGGCTTGCACCGTGATCGAACATGGCGCGCGCCACAACTTGGTGCAGCACGCACTTGAATCGCCTGCCCAAGCGCTCTTGCTGTGGTCGCCAAGCGGCGCGGCCAAGCCTGGGGCGGTCACTGCCTTGCTCGATCAACTCGAACAACTGCCAGCCGGCTGTGCGGCGGTTTGCGTAGCCGCCGGTGCCGACGAGGCGCAGCGCCGCCGCGGCCTGAGTTTGGGCGTGCAGGTCTGGCTAGAACAATTGCCCGATGCCGGCGAACTGCTGCAGCAACTGCGTTGGGCGGGCTGGCAAGCGCAGGCCAAGGCCGGCTTGCAGACTCTGCTGGATGAGCGCAAATGGACCGATCGGGCCAAGGGCATCTTGATGGCCGGCCAGGCGCTTGACGAAGCCGGCGCCTATCAATGGCTGCGCGCTGCGGCGATGCAGTCTCATCTGCGCCTGGGCGAGGTGGCGCGCTCGCTGGTCGAGGCGGCCCAGCAGGCCGAGGCGATCAATCTGGCCGGCCAGCAACGCATGCTGTCGCAGCGCCTGGTCAAGCTGATGGCGCAGCGGGCGGCGGGCATCGAAGTGCGCCGCGCCAAGCTGCTGCAAGATGAATCGCGTTTGCGCATAGACAGCAATCTGGCGCGCCTGCGCCAGTTGCTGACGGCAGCACAGATTGCCGGGCTCGACAGCGCCTGGTTGACGCTGCGGGCCCTGCTGGTCGGCAAAGTCGATGCGGATGCACTGCGGCAAGCCGACGCCGCCGCGGAGGCGCTGCTCGACTTGTCGGAAAGTCTGGCCGCTGGGATAGAGCAGCAAGGCGGCGTGGGGCGCCCGCTGCAGCTGGTGAATTTATGTGGCCGCCAACGGATGGTGAGCCAGCGCTTGGCCAAGAATGCCTTGTTGGCCGACTTGCTGCCGAACCGCGATCCGAGCCTGATCGCGCTAGGGCTTGACCAATTCGAAGCCGGTTTGAAGGCCTTGGAGGAAGCCCCGTTGACCAACGCCGAGATTCAGCAGTCGCTGGCGGCGGTGCGCGAAGAATGGTTGCGCCTGTTGCGCAGTCTGCGCGATGTGCAAGGGCCCGAGGCGGCGGCAGGCCTGGCGCGCAGCAGCGAGTTGCTGTTGACGCAGCTGGACCGCTTGACGAGCCAGTATCAGCGCTGCCTGCAGATGCTCTTGGGCTGAACTGCCGCTGTCGGGTCGCGGCGACCCTGCGCTCTAGCGCTGATTCAGCGCCATTTGCTGGGGCCGTCCAAACAGGCTTTGCAGCGGCTGCGTCTCGGGCAGCACATAGACCACACCACGTTGCCGGCCCAGCACCGGCGCCACCACACTTTGATAAAAGCTCACCGGCACGACCACGCAGCCCAATGAGATACGCCGCTCGGCAGGTTGCTCGGCAAGCATGCGTTGTGGCCGCCGCTGGCTGGACGGCGCCGGGCGCAGCCGGTGGATCGCCAGGCCGGCGTCATAGTCGACCCACACAATCGCTTCCCCCTGCAGATTGCGGCCAGGCTCAGAGGCAAAACGGCCGGCCGGCGTGGTGCGTTCGGAGACAGGAATCTGGTTCACGTCGCGGCGGCCGGTTTGAGCCGCAGCGCCGTCGCCGGGCATCAAGCCCAGCAGCGCCGGCGAAGCGCCAAGCAGCTGACCCGTCGCATCAAAAAGGAACAACCGTGCGACCTTCTTGTCGACGATGGCGAAGGGCAGACCTTGATGGTCGCCGGCAGCCAGCACCCATTGCCGCATCTCGCTCGCGTCGGCGGACAGGGCAGAGGCATTGTGCTGGGCCAAGATCGGCTGTGCCGAAGACGCCGCGGCTGTCGCTTGAGCGACCTGACCGGCCAGCGTCAGCAGCCCCAGAATGCCCCAAACCGCCAAGGCCCTGCCGCCAAAGTTGCCCATCGAATCCCCATCGCGCGCCGCCGGGCCGCATCAACATACCGGGCGGTAGCGCACGACACTGATGGCGTCGATACTAAGCCGGCAGGCCTCGGGAGGGCTGCGCAGGAATTCACGCCAACGCCGTCTTTGTGCGCTGATTTGGGCGGCGCGGGGGCTGTCAGGCCGGGGGCGGCGGCGGGCGGCGAATGGCCGGTGCCGCGTCAAACGCGGCCAGGCCTGCAAAGACCTCGACCAAGGGTTTGGTTTCGGGCAACACATAGACGATGCCGCGCCGCCCTTTGAAACTGCGACTCAGCTGGTCTTCATAGAACCGCAGCGGCACATTGATGCAGCCCCAGGAAATGCGCTTGTCGTCGGGGCTGGCGCTGGCCAGGCGCTGCAGGCGGCGCTCACGCGGGTCGGTGGCGCGCACGCGGTGCATGGACACCGCCGCTTCATAGTCAACCCAGATCACGTCCTCACCGCTCGCATTGCGGCCCGGCTCGGCAACAAAGCGGCCGGCCGGTGTGGTGCGCTCCTCCGGCCGCACGGCGGCAATCGGCCGGTTGCCGATGCCGGGCACCGAGTCGTCGCCGCGCGCAGCGCCGAGCAGTACCGTGGTGCTGCCGAGCAGGTGCGCCTGCCGGTCGAACAAGAACAGGCGCGCATTGCTTTTGTCCAAAATCACGTACGCGAGACCGACGTTATCGCCCGAGCTGGCTACCCACCTCGCCACTTGGCGCACGGCAGGAGATGCCGACACAAGGTTGAAGTCGTCGACCTGAACAAGCTCAGTCGCACTCGAAAGCAATTGCTGAGCAGGCCGGCTCGGCTGTCCGCTGCGACTGACCGGCGGCAGCAGCAAAACCAGCACCGCGCCGCCCAGCAGCAGGCCTTGCTTCAAGCTCAGCAGCAACTCGGCTGGCAGCTTCAGCTTCAGCCAAGCGTAGCGCGAGGGCGGCGAGTAAGGAGCCATGATGGACAAAGGTCAAAGCAAAAGCCCGCATGAAAGGCCCGGACTCAGCGCAAGACAACTTCTGCGTCGAGCCGGGCCCATGGAAAGCACGGGACTGAGTGACGTTGTCAGTTGCGATCGCTGCGTGGGCTGCGCTCGGTCAACTCCGGTGTGGACGTGCCGTAGGCTTCGTTCGGGTTGGCATAGACCCGCGGATTGTCGATGACGGGCTGCTGTGTCACCTGCGGTGCTTGCTGTTGCGCAGCAGCTGCCCGCATTTCGGCGGCAGCTTGCCCATCGGATCGCGCTTGCATGTCGGTACGTGCTTGCAAGTCGGCACGTCGCTGCGCGTCGGACCGTACTTGGGCATCGACAAGCGCTTGGGCTTCGGCGGCCGTTTGTGGCTCGGAACTTTGCGCATAGGCCAGTCCGATAGCGCTCACGAGAGCGGCGGCAACAATGGCGGTGGTCAGGCTCTTGGGTGCGTTCATTTTGAAACTCCTTGGATGGGCGCCGGCGGCGCTCTTTGAGTCAAAAGGCCTTTGGGCCTGACTTAAATTTAGGCGCACCCAGTGGGAGATAGCATCGGACAGCGGCGACTATTGGAGTAGGAGAAAGGCTGTCAGCACCTGTTACAAGGCGGCCCCAAGCGGCCGTCTACAAGCATCAGGCCGCCTGCTCGACCCGCGCGTGACGGGTGTAGAGAAAATCGATCACGCCCTTGCGCGCCGCCAAATAGCGGGCGTTTTCGGCCAGCTCGACGCGGCTGCGCGGGCGCGGCAGGTCGACGCTGAGGATCTCGCCGATGGTCGCGGCCGGACCGTTGCTCATCATCACGATGCGGTCACTCAAGAGCACCGCCTCGTCGACATCGTGCGTCACCATCACGACCGTACTCTGAGTGGCGGCGACGATCTTCAGCAGCTCGTCTTGCAGATGCGCGCGGGTCAGCGCATCGAGCGCGCCGAAGGGTTCATCCATCAGCAGCACTTTGGGCTGCATCGCCAAGGCGCGGGCGATGCCGATGCGCTGCTTCATGCCACCGGAGATCTCATGCGGACGCTTGTGCGTCGCATGGCTCATGCCGACCAGTTCCAGCGCCGCTTCGGTGCGCTCAACCAATTTGGGCTTGAACTCACGCTTGCCGAATACCGACTCGACGCCCAAATAGACGTTCTCGAAGCACGACAGCCAAGGCAAGAGCGAATGGTTCTGGAACACCACCGCGCGCTCCGGGCCGGGCTCGGTGATCTCGCGGTTGTCGCACAGCAGCACGCCGCTGCTGGGCCGCAGCAGGCCGGCGATCAGGTTCAGCAAGGTCGATTTGCCGCAGCCCGAATGGCCAATCAGCGTGATGAACTCGCCGCGCTGCACTTGCAAGTCAATCTTGCTGAGCGCATGGAAGCTGCCTTTGCGGGTGTTGAAGACCATCTCGGCCGCTTGCACTTCGATGAAAGCTTTGGTTGTCATCACATCAGTCCTCGAAAGAGAAGCGTTTGGCCACCGCCATCAAGAGCCATTCCAGCGCCAGGCCGACGATGCCGATGACGAAGATGGCGATGATGATGTGGGCCACATTGAGGTTATTCCACTCATCCCAGACCCAGAAACCGATGCCGACGCCGCCGGTCAACATCTCGGCCGCGACGATCACCAGCCAGGCGGTGCCGACCGAAAGGCGCACGCCGGTCAAGATATAAGGCAGCACGGCCGGCAAGAGGATGCGGGTGATAACTTTCCATTCAGACAGCTTCAAAACGCGCGCCACGTTCAGATAATCCTCGGGCACGCGCTGCACGCCGACCGCGGTGTTGACCACCATGGGCCAGATCGAGCAGATAAAAATGGTCCAGATCGCCGCCGGATTGGCGCTCTTGAAGACCAACAAACCGATAGGCAACCAGGCCAAGGGCGAGACCGGCTTGAGCAGGCTGATCAAGGGCGAGATCATGCGGCTGGCGAATTCGAAACGACCGATCACAAAACCCAGCGGGATGCCGACCAGCGCCGCCAGGCCGAAGCCCAGCGCGACCCGCTGCAGCGAGGCCAGGATGTTCCAGCCTATGCCTTGGTCGTTCGGACCGTTGCTGCGGAACGGGTCTGCGAAGAGCTTGACGGCGGCATCGAAGGTGGCCGACGGGGTTGGAAAAGGGCCTCCTTTCTGGGTCGCCAAGGCCCAGATACCGATCAACAGGGCCAGACCAAGAACTGGCGGTAGCACGCGCAGCCAGACGCCGCGCCAGTCGATGGGAGTGCGAGCAGGTTTGGGCTTAGGGCTTGCCTTTTTCGGCGGGGCAAGCTGTGGCTTGATCAGCTCGATGCTGACATCACGCGGCGAATGGAAGACGGCACTGACCATGATGATGGGCTCCTCAGCGTCAAGCTTTTACTTTGAAGGCGTCGGCGTACTTGGCCGGCGCGCTGCCGTCCCAAACCACGCCGTCGATCAGCTTGGAGCTGCGCATCGGCTCTTTAGGCACATTGACCTTGAGCGCACTGGCCGCTTGCTTGTACAAATCGATCTGGTTGATCTGCTTGGCGACCGCCAGATAGTCCGGGTGATCTTTCAGCAAGCCCCAGCGCTTGTGCTGGGTCAGGAACCACATGCCGTCGCTCAAATAGGGGAAGTTGACCTGCCCGTCATTGAAGAACTTCATGTAGTTCGGGTCGTCCCAGGTCTTGCCCAGTCCGTTTTGGTAGCGGCCCAGGATGCGCTGATTGATCGCGTCGACGCCGGTATTGACATAGGCCTTCTCGGCGATGGTGTCGGCCATCTTGAGCTTGTTCTGCAGGCCTGCGTCGATCCAGCGTCCGGCCTCCAGCACGGCCATGATGACGGCGCGTGCGGTGTTCGGGTATTGCTTGACGAAATCGCCGCTGCTGGCCAGCACCTTCTCGGGGTGGTCTTTCCAGATGTCTTGCGAGGTGATGGCGGTGATGCCGATGCCGTCGACAATGGCGCGGTGGTTCCAGGGCTCGCCGACGCAATAGCCGTCCATATTGCCGACCCGCATATTCGCCACCATCTGCGGCGGCGGCACGGTGATGACCTTGGCGTCCTTGAGCGGGTTGATGCCATGCGCGGCCATCCAGTAGTACAGCCACATCGCGTGGGTGCCGGTCGGGAAGGTCTGGGCAAACGTGTATTCACGCTTGTCGGTCGCCATCAGCTTGGCAAGCGAGGCGCCGTCGACGGCGCCCTTGTCGGCCAGCTTCTTGGACAGCGTGATCGCCTGGCCATTGTTGTTCAGCGTCATCAGGACGGCCATGTCCTTCTTGGGGCCGGCCACGCCCAAGTGCACGCCGTAAATCATGCCGTAGAGGGCATGCGCCATGTCCAGCTCGCCGTTGACCAGCTTGTCGCGCACGCCGGCCCAGGAGGCCTCCTTGGTCGGGATGATCTTGACGCCGTACTTCTTGTCGAAGCCCAAGACCGAGGCCATCACCACGCTGGCGCAATCGGTCAACGGGATAAAGCCGATGCGGACTTCTTCCTTCTCGGGTTTGTCGGAGCCGGCGGCCCAGGCGCCACCGGGCAGACTGCTGGCAAGACCTGCGAGACCAGATACAGCGCCGGCGGCCGCGCCGGTCAATAGTTTGCGACGATCTGCGCTCATCAAACCTTCTCCTTGAAGTTCAAGACTCTTGCTCATCAACATCTCCAGTTCCAAAAACAAAAACGGCGTCGACCCGCTCAGGCTTTCCAAAGAAAGCGAGAACCAAGGTCGGACGCCGTTGTCCGTCGAAAATCTTTTGCTTGAGTGAACCCACGCCGTTGTGGGTCTCAGAACTTACTTAGCAGAAGTCGTGCCAGCCGAAAATCCTGGCTCCGACGGTGTCCGCGCACACTTTGATGGCATGCCTCGGCAAGAATCAACCCAATTTGGTGCAGCGCAACAGGGATTGCGCATCAATGATGCGTTCAGCCACATCAATCAAGGGCGAGCCACGGTCCATGGCCAAGCGACGCATGCGCTTGTAGGCGGCGTCTTCATCCAAGCCCATCTCCGCCATCAAGATGCCCTTGGCCCGCTCGATGAGCTTGCGCCCACTCAGTTGCGCTTGTGCCTGCGTCAGCTCCTGGCGCAGGGCCAGGTCTTGCTCAAAACGCAGGCAAGCGACTTGCAGCACCGAGGCCAAGCGCTCCGGCTGCAACCCCGCCACCACATAGGCGCTGACGCCGGCCTGCAGCGCACGCCGCATCGTTCCTTGGTCGCCATCTTCCGAGAACACCACCACAGGGCGCGGCATCTGCAGCGACAAGGTGGCGAGGTTCTCCAAGGTGTCGCGCGTCGGCGACTCGCTGTCGACGATCACCACATCGGGCTTCAGGCGCAGCACGCAGTCATGGATCAAAGCGCCCTGCTCGATCACGCCGACCACTTCGCAGCCCTGGCGCGCCAGCTCTTGCTGGATCAGCTGCACACGGTGTGCGCCATCGTCGATCAGCAGCACGCGCAAGCCTTGGGCGGGGCTGGGCGGGGCGGCGATGGCGATGGCCTTGTGGGGCGGAGTGGGCTTGCTGGGGTTTTGCATAGTCTGGACCGAGTCATCAGCCAAACGCAAGTTTCGTGCCGAGCTAGGCATAGCCAGTAGCGCGAACACAGGCCGAGATCAATCCCCTAACTTGAATCTGCGCTGCCAAGGCCCGGGTGAGAAATTCCTGGTGCTAACGCCAGCTCGCCATGGAATACTTGCTGCGTCGGCCTTTGTCGACCGGCCCCAAAATCAACTTTAGACAGGAGATCAAGCCATGAAACTCAGCGCGTCCATCTGTTTGGTTCTGCTTGCGGCCTTAGCCGGCTGCAGCTCCACGCAATACATCATGAGCACCAAAGAAGGCCGCATGATCGTCACCCACGGCAAACCCGACCTGGATGAGAAAGCCGGCAGCTACGAGTACCGCGATGCCGAGGGCAAGCGCATGACCATCATGAAGGGCGAAGTCGTTCAGATCATGGAGCGCTGAGGCCGGCCGATTGATACGCATTGATGCGTATGGATTAAACAGGGCGGCTTGGCCGCCCTTATCATTTGCGCTCATGAAAACACGACTCCTGCTCTTGCAACTCAGCGCCAAGCATAGCTTGAACGCCCAAGAGGCGGCGCAGCTGCAACGCTTGGCAGGCTTGCATGAGCAGCCGCCCAATTTGAGCCAACTCGTGAGGCGTGGCACGGCGCTGTTGGCGGCCGGCTTAGGGGGCTTGGGCCTCTTGATGTGGGTCGCGGCCAATTGGGCCGAGCTGGGGCGTATGCCTCGTTTTGCCTTGCTGCAAACCTTGCTGCTGAGCAGCACCCTGGCTGCTGCAAGCTGGCCAAAGGCGCGGCCGGCCTTGGCTTTGCTATACCTGCTGAGCTTGGGCGGCTTGCTGGCCTTTATTGGCCAGACCTACCAAACCGGTGCCGACCCCTGGCAACTCTTTGCACTGTGGGCCGCCTTGGGCCTACCGCTTTGTATGGGCGCACGCTCCGATGTTTTGTGGGCGCCCTGGGCAGCGATTACGACCACGGCGATTGCGCTGTGGATGCAGACCCATTTGGGTGGCCGCTGGAGCGCGCTGCCGGCCAGCCAGCCTGAGGAATTGCTGGTGCACGCGCTGGCTTTTGGCGCCGTGACCGTGATGATGCTGGTGCTCGGTCCGCTGTGTCGCCGGCAGACCGGCGCCGGCCAGCTCACGCTGCGCTTTGCGATGGGCCTGGCCACGGCCTTGGTCAGCGCCGTCGCGCTGAGCGGCTTGTTTCACGGCGCGGTGATGGCGCAGTACTGGCTTGGCCTGCTAGTGGGTTTGCTGACATTCGCGCTGCTCGCCCGCAGTGCTGAAAGCTTTGACATGGCTCAGCTGAGCATGGTGGCGCTGGGCCTGAACATCTTGCTGGTGTTTGGTTTCGCGCGTTGGCTGAACCCGATCGATGCCTCGATCAGCAATGATCCACTCAGGCTGTTATTGGTCGGCGGCGCCGCTGCCCTGCTGCTGGCGGCCAGCGTCAGCGGACTGATGCGGCTCGCCAAGCGGCATGCCAGCGAGCAAGGACGGTCAGCGTGAGCCAGCCGACTGAAGAACTAGCACCAGAGCAAATTTTGCAGCGCGCAATTGCAGCTGGCTTGTTACCCGATTCAGCAACTTTGCCCACCACCGAGGCAAGACCCTGGTCGCTGGTGCTGCTGACGGCGCTGGGGGCTTGGCTGGCGGCTGTGCCGCTGCTGATCTGCATCTACCTGCTCTTGGGTCCGGCGCTAACAAGGGACGCCGCGGTCTATTTTGTCGGCTTGCTGATGCTGGCGGCGGCGGTCGTGATCCTGCGCTCGAACGCGGTGGCCTTGTTCCTTGAGCAATTGGCCACTCCCTTGCTGCTCAGCGCTGCGCTGACTTTGTCCTTGGGGCTCTACCGTGACCTGCACGAATCTGCGGCCTCGGCTTGGCTGCTGATCGCCTGTTTGGGGCTGGCCTTGGCCATTGACAAGGTTTGGCTGCGCGGTTTGTTGGGTGCCGCGGCGGGCCTGTTCTTTTGCCTGATGCTGGCACCGACAGGGTTGAGCCAGCAAAAGGGCCTGGGGGTGTATTGGCTGATCTTGCATGCAGGTCTGGTCTTGGGCCTGGGCGCCTTGCTTATGCAGCAACAAAGCCTGCTGCTGCAGGGTCGGCATGCCGCCAAGGCTGCGCTGCTGGAGGCATTTGCTGCCGGGTGGCTCTTGATGCTGGTGTTCGGCCTCGCGGTCCTGGGTAGTTTTGCCACCCTTGAACAGGGCTTTTTCGGCCCTGAGTTGAACCCGCCTGCAAGCCTGAGATGGGCCTATCAGGCAGGCGCCGTCGCATTCGCGCTGGGCGGCTTTGCCCTGGCCATGCACGCGTGGCCGGATTTGCGCCGACCGCTGCCCGTCGCCGTGGCCTTTGTCCTTGCGGGCCTTTGCATCTGGCTGCCTTGCTTGGGCGGCCTCTTGATGTTGCTGGCCTGGTGCAGCACGACGCGGCGCTGGGGCTTGGCCATGAGCAGTGCTTTGGCTGCGGTTTGGGTGGTCGGCGCGTCTTACTATCAACTCAGCTGGACCCTGAGCAACAAGGCCGCGGTCTTGCTCGCTGCTGCGGCTTTGCTGGCCCTTTTCGCCTTGCTGACAGCGCGCGGCCAAGACAAAGCTGCCGTCACGACAAGCGCTCAAACACAGCTCAAACGCATGCCCGCAGCCGCCTGGCTATTGGGTGCCGGTTTGCTGAGCTTGGTGCTCGTCAACACCGGCATTTGGCAAAAGCAGCGCCTGATCAGCGCAGGCCGGCCGCTTTTTGTGGCACTGGCGCCGGTAGATCCTCGCTCGCTGGTGCAGGGCGACTTTATGCGTCTGAATTACGATTTAGGCGCCGACATCAATGCGGCCAATTTGTACCGGCTTGGCGCAGCGCGGCCCAAAGTGGTGCTGAAGGTCGACGCGCGCGGGGTCGCTCGCGTGCAGCGTTTGCATGAGTTGGGCACCAGTGACACGCCACTTGCGCCCGACGAGCAGTTGATGGAATTGAGCCCCAAAAACGGCGGCTGGACGCTGGTCAGCGATGCCTGGTTCTTCCGCGAAGGTGATGGCGCGCGCTGGCAAGCGGCCAAATACGGGGAGTTCAGGGTCCGCCCGAATGGCCAAGCCTTGCTGGTCGGGCTGGCCGACGCCAAGCTCCAGCGCATCTCGCCTTAAATGGGGTCAGGTTCAGTTGTCTGCCTTTGTTGCCGATGACCTTGCTTTGAAATAGCGAACAGGCGCGAGCACCGGACCTTTTTTGATGCTGAAGAAAATCTCCGTACAACAAGTCCGCATCGGCATGTTTGTCCAGTCGCTGGAAGGGTCTTGGCTGGCCCATCCCTTTTGGAAGACCAAGTTCTTGCTGCAAGAACAAGCGGACTTGGATGCCTTGCTGAGCAGCGGTGTGCCCATGCTTTGGATTGACATCGAGCGCGGCTTGGATGTGAGCGGGGCGACGCCCGTTGCGCCCCAGCCACAGCCGCCGCAGATCAGCCCGCCCGCCATTGAACCAGCAGTGGCAGCCAAGCCCAAGTCCACGAATGAGCGTGCGCCCACCAGCATGGCTGCCGAAATGGCCCGGGCCAATGTACTGGTCAACCGCTCGCGCGAGGCGGTGACCTCGATGTTTGGCGAAGCGCGTTTGGGCAAAGCCTTGGAGGCCGAGCAATGCCTGCCCATCGTCGAAGAAATCAGCAATTCGGTCTCGCGCAATCCGTCCGCGTTGATCAGCCTGGCGCGCCTGAAGACCAAGGACAACTACACCTATATGCATTCGGTGGCGGTCTGCGCCTTGATGGTGGCCTTGGCCAAACAGCTTGGCCTCAATGACGAACAGACCCGCGAGGCCGGCCTGGCCGGCCTGCTGCATGACATTGGCAAGATGGCCATGCCGATGGATGTGTTGAACAAACCAGGCAAGCTGACCGACGCCGAATTCAACGTCATTCGCTCCCATCCGCTGCGCGGCTACCAAATGCTCAAAGAAGGTGCGTCGGTGCCGGCCGGCGCCTTGGACGTTTGTCTGCATCACCATGAAAAAATGGACGGCAGCGGCTACCCGCAAAAACTCAAGGGCGAGCAGATCAGCCTCTTGGCCCGCATGGGCGCGGTTTGCGATGTCTATGACGCGATCACCTCGACCCGGCCCTATAAATCGGCCTGGGACCCGGCCGGTTCGATTCAACGCATGGCGCAATGGTCGGGCGACCATTTCGACCCGGTGGTGTTCAAGGCCTTTGTGAAAAGCGTCGGCATCTATCCGGTCGGCAGCCTGGTCAAGCTTGAATCGGGGCGGCTGGCGGTCGTGACCGAACTGAACCCCGCCAGCCTCGCCGCGCCGGTGGTGCGGGTGTTCTACTCGACACGCTCCAGCATGCCAATTCCCGTGTTGACCCTGGACCTGTCGCACCCCAGCACGCGCGACAAGGTCCTCAGTCGCGAAACGCCGTCGGACTGGGGCTTCACTTATCTGGAAGACATCTGGCAGCAGCCCAGCGGCGCTTAAAGCAAACCTTTAAATGGGGTCAGGTTCATTTAATTGCCAGCCATATTGCCAACACCCCGTCAATCTGACGTTTACGTAAACGTCAATCAAGCCCTAGAATCGCAGCAGTTTTGCTGCTACAAACCGGCAAGCCTGATGACATTAGCTGCTGCCGCTGGAGACCCGCCATGACCGATTTGTCCGCCGAATACAAGGCCCTCGCCAACTATCGCCCGTCCAACAAAGTGCGCTTTGTGACGGCCGCCAGCCTGTTTGACGGCCATGACGCCGCCATCAACATCATGCGGCGCATCTTGCAAGGCATGGGCGTCGAGGTGATCCATCTCGGCCACAACCGCTCGGTCGATGAGGTCGTCACCGCCGCTCTGCAAGAAGACGCGCAAGGCATCGCCATCAGCAGCTACCAGGGCGGCCATGTCGAGTACTTCAAATACATGGTGGAGCTGCTCAAAGCACGCGGCGGCGAGCATATCCAGGTCTTTGGCGGCGGCGGCGGCGTGATCGTGCCGGCCGAGATCCGCGATCTGGCCGAGCATGGCGTGCGCATCTTCAGCCCAGAAGACGGCCAACGCATGGGCCTCCAAGGCATGATCGGCGAGATGGTGATGAAGGCCGATCAGGACTTCAGCATCTATGCACCCAAGGCCTTGAGCAGCCTGCAAGGCCACGGCGAAGGCGCTTGGCGCTCCTTAGCGCAGTTGATCACGGCTTTAGAGAACGACAAGGCCGACGCAGCGCTGGTGGCCGAGCTGCAAGCCGCCGCCACGAGCATCAAGGTGCCCGTGCTGGGCATCACCGGCACCGGCGGCGCCGGCAAGTCCAGCCTGACCGATGAGCTGATACGCCGCCTGCGTCTGGACCAGAACGACGCTTTGCGCGTGGCCGTGATCTCGATCGACCCGTCGCGCCGCAAGAGCGGCGGCGCGCTCTTGGGCGATCGCATCCGCATGAACGCCATCGGCCCATGGAGCCAAGGCCAACGCGTCTTCATGCGCAGCCTCGCCACGCGCGACTTCGGCAGCGAGATCTCCCCCGCCCTGCCCGACGCGATCGCAGCCGCCAAGGTCGCCGGCTTCGACCTGATCATTGTCGAGACCTCGGGCATTGGCCAGGGCGACGCGGCCATCGTGCCGCATGTCGATGTGCCGATGTACGTGATGACGCCCGAATTTGGTGCCGCCAGCCAGTTAGAGAAAATCGACATGCTGGACTTCGCCGAGTTCGTCGCGATCAACAAGTTCGACCGCAAGGGCGCGCTCGACGCGATCCGCGATGTGGCCAAGCAGGTGCAGCGCAATAAAGAGGCCTGGACCACGGCGCCGGATCAGATGCCGGTCTTCGGCACCATGGCCAGCCGCTTCAATGATGACGGCGTGACCGCGCTCTACCAAGCCTTGAAGCCGCGCCTGGCCGAACTCGGCCTGGAGTTGAAAGAAGGCCGTCTGCCACAGGTGAACACCCGCCACAGCACCCACCAAACCCCGGTGGTGCCCGCGGCACGTGTGCGTTATCTGGCCGAGATCACCGACACCGTGCGCGGCTACAAAAAGCGAGCCCGTCAACAAGCAACGCTGGCGCGCGAGATCCAGCAACTCTGGGGCAGCTCACGCATGCTGCTGGAGTCCAACCCGGACAAGCAAGGCGCCCGCTTGGCCTTGGGCGAGTTGGCCGAAGCGCGCGAAGCGCAAATGGACGCCCCAGCCCGCCAATTGCTCAAGCAATGGCCGGATATGCAGCAGGCTTACGGCGGCGACGAATATGTGGTGAAGATCCGCGACAAGGAAATCCGCACCAACCTGGTCCACACCAGCCTCTCCGGCACCAAGATCCGCAAGGTCGTGTTGCCGGCCTACGAATGCCATGGCGAGCTGCTGAAATGGCTGCTGCTGGAAAACGTGCCCGGCAGCTTCCCCTATACCGCCGGCGTGTTCGCCTTCAAGCGCGAGGGCGAAGATCCGACCCGCATGTTCGCCGGCGAAGGCGATGCCTTCCGCACCAACCGCCGCTTCAAGCTGGTCAGCTCCGGTATGCCGGCCAAGCGCTTGTCGACCGCTTTCGACTCGGTCACGCTCTATGGCGCCGACCCCGCGCCGCGCCCGGACATTTACGGCAAGGTCGGCAACTCCGGCGTCAGCATCGCGACGCTGGACGATATGAAGGTGCTGTACGACGGCTTCGATCTGTGCAGCCCGACGACCTCGGTGTCGATGACGATCAACGGCCCGGCGCCGACGATTCTGGCGATGTTCATGAATACCGCGATCGACCAGAACATCGCCAAGTTCAAAGCTGACAATCACCGCGACCCGACCGCCGATGAGGCCGCCAAGATCAGGGACTGGGTCTTGGCCAATGTGCGCGGCACCGTGCAGGCCGACATCCTGAAGGAAGACCAGGGCCAGAACACCTGCATCTTCTCGACCGAGTTCAGCTTGAAGGTGATGGGTGATATCGCCGAGTTCTTCGTGCACCACAATGTGCGCAATTTCTACTCCGTCTCGATCAGCGGTTATCACATCGCCGAGGCCGGCGCGAACCCGATCAGCCAGCTCGCCTTGACGTTGTCGAATGGCTTCACCTTTGTCGAAGCCTATCTGGCGCGCGGCATGCACATCGATGACTTCGCGCCGAACCTGAGCTTCTTCTTCAGCAACGGCATGGACCCGGAATACACGGTGCTGGGCCGCGTGGCGCGGCGCATTTGGGCGGTGGCAATGCGTGACAAATATGGCGCCAATGAGCGCAGCCAAAAGCTCAAATATCACATCCAAACCTCGGGCCGCAGCCTGCACGCGCAGGAGATCCAGTTCAACGACATCCGCACCACGCTGCAGGCCTTGATCGCGATCTACGACAACTGCAACAGCCTGCACACCAATGCGTTTGACGAGGCGATCACGACGCCGACCGAAGAATCGGTGCGCCGCGCGATGGCGATCCAATTGATCATCAACCGCGAATGGGGCCTGGCCAAGAACGAGAATCCCTCACAAGGCGCTTTTATCATCGAGGAGCTGACCGAGCTGCTGGAAGAAGCGGTGCTGAGCGAGTTCGAGAAAATTGCCGAGCGCGGCGGCGTACTGGGCGCAATGGAAACCGGCTACCAGCGCAGCAAGATCCAGGAAGAGAGCATGCATTACGAGATGCTCAAGCACACCGGCGAATACCCCATCATCGGCGTCAACACCTTCCGCAATCCGCATGGCGATCAAGTCATGGAAAGCATCGAGCTGGCGCGCTCCACCGACGAAGAAAAGCAGTCACAGCTGCACCGCCTGCGCGACTTCCACGCCACGCATGCCGCAGACAGCGCCGCTCAATTGCAGCGTCTGCAGCAGGCCGTCATTGACAACAAGAACGTCTTTGAAGTGCTGATGGATGCCGTGCGGGTATGCTCACTGGGCCAGATCACCTCGGCGCTGTTTGAGGTGGGTGGGCAGTATCGGCGGAGTATGTAGGAGCTCCCATGCTGGAAACCTTGAAGCTTTGGCATCACATCGTAGACAGCGCCGACACGCAGGCGCTCGATGACTTGCTGGCCGATGATGTGATTTTCCATTCGCCTGTGGTGCATAAACCGCAGCAGGGCAAATCCTTGACCAGTATGTACTTGGCCGGCGCGCTGCAGGTGCTGCTCAAACCGGGCAAGTTCCGCTACTTGCGAGAGATCGTCGGGCCTCGGGACGCAATGCTGGAGTTCAACGCTGAGGTAGACGGGATTGAAATCAATGGCGTCGACATCATCCGTTGGGACGAATCCGGCCGCATCTGCGACTTCAAGGTCATGATCCGGCCGCTCAAGGCGATCAATTTGCTGCACCAGAAGATGGGCGAAATACTGCAGTCAATGGCGCGCAATTGATGAGCTACGGGAGGGCAGTCGCCCCTTCCAGAGCAAGTCACCCGATTGGCCGGAAAGCGACAATATTTCACACGCGGGCCTACGGCCAAAGCGGTCACTGAATTCCCACTCGCCAAGTCTGGGTACTTGATGTAAAACAGGGTCCGGCTCACAGCAAGATCAAGGCAGCCTCCTTGGCCTCGCCCTATTTTTTGCTCTAAAGCCCGTCGACCCTGCGCTTTAGGAGAAGACCATCATGACCTGGGCATCGTTCTATTTACCGATTGACGCGCAAATGGCTGCGCAAGAAGAGCCGCACTACCACCATGAATCCGATCAACCGCATGCCGGCGGCTCGCAGCGCGAACAAGCGCTGACAGAGGATGCGCTGCTGATCGATGTGCGCTCCTATGCCGAATACATGGCCGGTCATCTCCCTGATGCGCATTGCCTGCCGCTGCCGCAGATGAGTCATCTGGTCTCTCAGATGGCGCCTGACCATGACGCGCCCATCGTGCTGTATTGCTCTTCGGGCGGCCGCGCCGAGCAAGCATTAGGCTTGCTGCAACGCATGGGCTACACCAATGTGCGCAACGGCGGCGGGGCGATTGCGCTGGGCAAGAAGTTGGGCAAGTCGATCGAGCATTGATAGCTTGGCCCGGGTCAGAAGGTCTTGGCCCCATCCACTGCCAGCAAGACAGCGTACAGCGACGTCGTTGCGCAGATGAACAAGCGATTGCGCTTGGGGCCACCGAAGACGAGATTGGACACGCGCTCGGGCATCTTGATGCGGCCGATCAAGGTGCCGTCCGGCAAATGGCAGTGGATGGCGCGGCCGGCACTGGTCCAGATGCGGCCTTGGTCATCGCAGCGAAAGCCGTCATAAAAGCCGGTCTCGCAGGTGATGAAGATTTCACCGCCACTCAAACTCAAGCCATCGGCGCCCACTGCAAAACGACGCATGGTGCCGCAGTCCTGCTCGGTGTCAACGATGTAGAGCGTTCGCTCATCGGGCGAAAATGCCAGGCCATTGGGGCCTTTGAAGTCATCCACCACCACGCGCAGATCGCCGGTTATGGGGTCTAGGCGGTAGACGTAGCAACCAGGCTGCTCCTGCGCGGCCTTGACGCCTTCGTAGTTGGACGTGATGCCGTAGTTCGGGTCGGTGAACCAGATCGTGCCGTCGGACTTGACGACCACATCGTTGGGGCTGTTCAGGCGCCGGCCCTGATAACGGTCGGCCAGCACGGTGAGGCGGCCATCATGTTCGGTGCGCACGACGCGCCGGCCGCCATGTTCGCAGCTGATCAAGCGACCCTCGCGGTCAACCGTATTGCCATTGCTATAGCCGCTCGGCTGCCGGAACACGCCGACTTGTCCGGTGCATTCATCAAAGCGCAGCATGCGCTCATTCGGGATATCGCTCCAGACCAGCGAGCGCTGCGCCGGAAAGTAGGCTGGCCCTTCGGCCCAGCGGCAGCCGGTGTAGAGCTGCTCGATCTGGGCGCTGCTGCGCACGCAGTCTTCGAAGCGAGGGTCAAGAATTTCGAAGGGGCTTGGATTGAGGGTGGGAGTGGGGGTGAGGTGTGAGGTCGTCATGCCGAAATTGTCGGCAAACTCAGGCGCAGCAGCGCGGCGAATCTTTGAAGCTGCGCGCCGCGAAACTGCGTACTGGGCTGATTCCACTTCAAAATACAGGCATGAAAGCCATCAAGAAAACCGTCAAGATACGCCTGCTGACGCCGGCCGATTGCCCAGCGCTGCTGGACTTTGAAACCCGCAATCGCGGCTGGTTCGAGCAGCATGTTGCCCCGCGCGACGACGCCTTCTACACCCACGACGGCGCCCTGCAACATATCGCCGAGCTGCTGGCGTCTCATGCCCAAGGACGTTGGTTTCCCGCCCTGCTGCTGGACGAAGCCGGCGTCATTATTGGTCGATCCAATTTGAAAGACGTGGATTCGCTGGCCGGCGTGGCCGAGCTCGGCTACCGAGTTGGGCAAGACCAGGCCGGCGCCGGCGTGGCGACCGCAGCGGTCGTTCAAATGAAGGCCTTGGCAATGCAAGAACTGGGTCTGCGGCGCTTGGTCGCCGTGGTCAGCCCGGCCAATCCAGCCTCCGCCCGGGTGCTGGAGAAATGCGGCTTTGTGCGTTTAGACCCGGCCGCGTCGGAAGCGCTGCGAGGCAAAGACCCAGAACTCATCGCCTATCAATGTGACTTGAATCTAGATTGAATCGACCGGCAGGCTGAGGCTGCGCTTGCTCGCCTCCAGCACAAAGGTGGAGCGGAACTTTTTGATATTGCTGTCGTCGAAGAACAAGCGCCGAGTCAAAGCCTCGTAATCGGCCATATCGACGGCCGTCACGATCAGCACGAAGTCGCTCTCGCCGGCCACGTAGTAACACTGCTGCACCTCGGCCTGCTCGGCCATGCGGCGCTTGAAGCCGTCGATCACCGCTTCGCGGCTGGCTTCGGCCAGCGTGACCTCGACCAAGACCGTCACGCCGCGCCCAAGTGCTCGCGGCTCCAGCACCACCACCTGCGCGACGATCACGCCGTCCTCACGCAGCCTCTTGATGCGGCGCTGCACGGCGGTCGCCGACAAACCCACCTCAGCGGCAATCAGCTCCGAGCTGATGCGCGCGTCATGTTGCAGCATCTCGAGGATGCGGCGGTCGAATTTATCCAGTTCGGGCATAGAGCAAGCCTAAGCGTCAACCGGCAGCGCCGTCTCATACTTGACCTCGCGCAGCACCACATTGCTGCGCACGCTGGCCACGCCCGGCACCTTGAAGATCTGGCCCTGCAGAAACAAGTCATAGGCCTTCATATCAGGCACCACGACCTTGATCACGTAATCGGCCTCGCCGGTGATGCCGTGGCATTCGATGATCTCGCGGCTGGCCAGCACCAGACGCTCGAACTGCTCGACCGCGCCTTCGCTATGCCGCACCAGGCTGACGTTAGCCAGCACGCAGATATTCAGGCCCAGCTTTTCGCGGTCCACCAGCGCCACATGGCGGCGGATCACGCCGCTGTCTTCCAGCTCTTTGATGCGCCGCCAGACCGGCGTGGCCGACAAGCCCACCTTGTCGGCCAGCGCCTGCGTGCTCTGCCGGCAATCGTCCTGCAAAGCAGCAAGAATCTCGCGACTCGCCCGATCAAAACGTTCATTCTCCATTTATCACCTCTTTGAGTTGAATTCTCTCATTTGAATGCTTGACAGTGGCAATGCGGGCAACAAACACTTGCGGACTTGATGAAAAATCTCGCCAGCCCATTGCTGCCAGGAGAGCCTATGTCCGACATCAAAACCCCCGCCCTAGAAGGCGCGCAAGCCCTGCGGGACTACAAGCTCTCGGACAACCTCGCCGCCACCTCTGGCGCGGTCTTTCTGACCGGCACCCAAGCGCTGGTGCGCCTGCTGCTGGCGCAAAAAGCGCAGGACGAAAGCAAAGGCCTGCACACCGCCGGCTTTGTGTCCGGCTACCGCGGCAGCCCGCTGGGCATGGTCGACCAGCAACTCTGGAAGGCCAAGAAGTTCCTCGATGCAGCCAAGGTGAACTTCCTGCCCGCCATCAACGAAGACCTCGCCGCCACCGCCTGCCTGGGCGTGCAGCGCGTGGCGCTGGACCCCAAGCGCACGGCAGACGGCGTGTTCGCGATGTGGTACGGCAAGGGACCCGGCGTGGACCGCAGCGGCGACGCGCTCAAGCACGGCAATGTCTACGGCACTTCAAAGTTAGGCGGCGTGCTGGTGGTCTGCGGCGACGACCACGGCTGCGTCTCAAGCAGCACCCCGCACCAGAGCGATCTGGCCCTGCAAGCGTGGCATATGCCCATCGTCCATCCGGGCAATGTGGCCGAGTATCTGGAGTTCGGGCTTTACGGCTGGGCCTTGAGCCGCTTCTCCTCGACCTGGGTCGGTTTCAAGGCGATCTCGGAAGTGGTGGAAAGCGGCATGACAGTCGATCTGGACGGTGTTCCGCTGGACTTCGAATTGCCGGTGGATCATGTGCCGCCGGTGGACTTGCATATCCGCGCGGTCGACCTACCCTCGCTGGAGCTAGAGACTCGGCTTGAGCACAAGCTGAACGCCGTCAAGGCCTTCGCCAAGCTCAACAGCATTGACAAACACATCGTCAGCAGCCCGGCGGCCACGCTTGGCATCGTCACCGTCGGCAAAGCGCATTACGACTTCATGGAAGTCTTGCGCCGCCTGGACCTGGATCCGAACGCGCTGGCCGCCGCCGGTGTGCGCGTCTACAAGGTCGGCCTGGTGTTCCCGCTGGAGGCCACCCGCATGAGCGAGTTCGCCCAAGGCCTGACCGATATGCTGGTGATCGAAGAGAAAGCGCCTGTCGTCGAGCGCCAGATCAAGGAGCTGCTCTACCACCTGCCCGATGCGCAGCGCCCGCATGTGATCGGCAAGACGGATGAGCATGGCGCGGCAGTGCTGAGCGCCTTGGGCGAGCTGCGACCTTCGCGCATCATGGCCACCGTCGCCGACTGGCTGGCCCGCTTGAATCCAGCGCTAGACCGCCGGCATTTGGTGGTGGACTTCCTGACGCCCTGCCTGCTCTCCAACGCGGCAGACGGCGTGCGCCGCCAGCCCTACTTTTGCTCCGGCTGCCCGCACAACACCTCGACCAAACTGCCCGAAGGCTCGCGCGCCTTGGCCGGCATCGGCTGCCACTTCATGGCCAGCTGGATGGAGCGCGGCACCTCGGGCCTGATTCAAATGGGCGCCGAGGGCGTGGACTGGGCGGCGCACAGCCGCTTCACGACCGAGAAGCATGTGTTCCAGAATCTGGGCGACGGCACTTACTACCATTCCGGCTACTTGGCGATCCGCCAGGCGATCGCCGCCAAGACCAATATCACCTACAAAATCCTTTACAACGACGCCGTCGCGATGACCGGTGGCCAGCCGGTCGACGGCCAGACCAGCGTGCCGCAGATCGCGCGCCAGGTCGAGGCCGAGGGTGTCAAGCGCCTCGTCGTGGTGTCCGATGAGATTGGCAAGTACGACGGTCATCACGGCCTCTTCCCGGCCGGCACGACGTTTCACGACCGCAGCGAACTGGACGCGGTACAGCGCGAGCTGCGCGAGATCGAAGGCGTCACGATTCTGATCTACGACCAGACCTGCGCGGCCGAGAAGCGTCGCCGGCGCAAGAAGAAGGAAATGGTCGACCCGCCCAAGCGCATCTTCATCAACCAGGCGGTTTGCGAGGGCTGCGGCGACTGCGGCCAGGCGTCCAACTGCCTGTCTGTCGTGCCGGTGGAAACCGACTTCGGCCGCAAGCGCCAGATCGAGCAGAGCAGCTGCAACAAGGATTTCTCCTGCGTCAATGGCTTTTGCCCGAGCTTTGTGTCGGTGCATGGTGCGCAGTTGAAGAAACGCGCCGGCGCCGGTTTCACTCCCGCCGATCTGGCGCGCGAAATCGCTGCCATTACCGCACCCGCTCCCTGGCAATGGACCGGCCCATTTGACTTGCTGGTGACCGGCGTTGGCGGCACCGGCGTTGTCACGGTCGGCGCCTTGATCAGCATGGCCGCGCATTTGGAGCACAAGCAGGCTTCGGTGCTGGACTTCATGGGCTTCGCGCAAAAAGGCGGCTCGGTCTTGAGCTTTGTGCGAGTGGCGCCGACGCAAGACCTGCTCAATCAGGTACGGATTGACACCCAGCAGGCCGACGTGCTTTTGGCCTGCGATATGGTGGTCGGTGCCTCGCCGGATGCCTTGGGCACCGTCAAGCCTGGCCGTACGGTCGTGCTGGCCAACACGCATGAGCTGCCGACCGCAGCCTTTGTGCGCAACCCGGATGCCAGCTTGCAAGGCGAGTCGCTGCTGGCCAAGATGCTGCATGCAGTGGGCGGCGATGCCAGCTTGATGAGCAGCATCGACGCGCAGGCGATCGCGCAGGACTTGATGGGCGACACCATGCCGGCCAATATCGTCATGCTGGGTGCTTGCTGGCAGCGCGGCCTGGTGCCGCTGAGCGAGGCCTCGCTGATTCGCGCAATGGAGCTCAACGGCGTGGCGGTCGAAGGCAACAAGACCGCGTTTGCGCTGGGTCGTTTGGCAATCGCGAACCCCGAGGCCTTGCGCCGTTTGGCCGGCAAGTTGGGCCAAGTCATTCAAGTCCTCAATTTCGACCGCCTTGACGGCGAAGACGGCCTGCTCGCTCGCCGGGCCAGCCACCTGACGGCCTATCAAGACAGCGCCTATGCGCAGCGCTATCTGCGTCTAGTGAGCAAGGTTCGCCAAGCCGAAGCCGCCTTGGGTGAAGCCGGCAAGACCGAGCGCTTGAGCAAGGCAGTCGCGCGCTACTACGCCAAGCTGCTGGCGATCAAGGACGAATACGAGGTCGCGCGTCTGTATACCGACGGCACGTTTGAAGCGGCGATGAAGGCGCAGTTCGACAACTGGGAGTCCCTCTCCTTCCACCTCGCCCCGCCCTTGATTTCCAAGCCGGGTGCCGACGGCCGCGCCAAGAAGATCGAGCTGGGCAGCTGGACCTTCAAGGCCTTCAAGCTGCTGGCCAAGCTCAAGGGTTTGCGTGGCGGCGCGCTGGACATTTTTGGCAAGACCGATGAGCGCCGCATGGAGCGCCGCCTGATCGGCGACTATGAGAGCCTCGTCAATGAGTTGTTGGCGGGTTTGAGCGCCGACAAGCTGGAGCTGGCCGTGCAACTAGCCCGCTTGCCCGAGCAGATCCGCGGTTACGGTCATGTCAAACATGCCAATGTCGTGACGGTAAGGGCCAAGCAGCAGGCCTTGCTGGATCGCTTCCATGGCCGGGCAGCAGCGGCCACCGAGCAGGTGGTGGCAATGCCGCAGCAACGCATCAAGAGCGTGGCGGAACTCTGAGGCAAGGCTTGAGGGGTTTGATGACGCAAAGCCCACCCGCAAAGAAAAGAGGGCAGGCCTCACGGGCTGCCCTCTCGGTGCTTTGCGTCTTAGATTGAAGGCGTGATGATCAAGGCGCTGTCATTGCCGGCATCGACATCCGCTGTGGCTCGCACGCCGGCATTGAACACCAGGCTCGCCGTGACTCCGGGCGCAAATCGGTAGGGCAAGGTGATGACCAGCATGCCGTCCTTGGGCAGGCTAGGCAAGGTCATCACACCAATCTTCAGCTCGCTCGGGCAAACGGCAGCACCTGTTGCGCTGCAACTGATAACACCCAGCGTTGGCGCATTCGCAGTTGGATTGCTCAACAAGGCCAGTCCCAAGTTCGCGTCCTTGGCGGCGTCCGGCCCCTTATTGCTCACCGTCACCACATAGTCAAAGCTGCTACCCGCTGGCACGGCGGTGGTCGGGCCGGTGGCTTGCACAGCAAGGTCAACGCTATAGGCCTTGAAGCCCACCGACATCTTGCTGCTGGACAGCTGTGTGCCGCTGTTGGTGCTGGCCGAGGCTTCGATATTGACCGTGGCGCTGGTGCCGAGCTTGACCATGCCGGTCACATCGAACGTGAGCGTGCTGCCGGGCTGCAGATTGCTGACCGTCATGCGCGAGCCGAGGGATGGGCAGGCCGTGGCCGGATTGTCCGATTTGCAATTGAGTATCTTGAGGTCCTGCAAGACGGCGTCGGCATTGATGCTGACGTCGGTCGTGGTCGCTGCACCTTTGCCTACATTGCTCAGCTTGACCGTGGCCATGGTCTGCGAGACGCCGGACGGCACAGGGTTGCTGGACGGTGCCACAAGCACCATCAAGTCCGGGCCATTGGCCGGTGGCGGGGGCGGCGGCGTGACCTCGCTGCTGCCACCACCTCCGCCGCCGCAGGCGCTGAGCAGGGCCGCAGCCGACAGCGCCACCATGAGCAAGAGGGGACGAAGTTTGGAACGGGGGGTGGCGGGGGCGGCAGGCAAAAACATCTTCTCTCCTCTGTGATTTTCGAGCTGCGTCTCAGTCTGAAACGGCCAGATCTGGGTGCTTGTGTTGAAGTGCCGCCATTTTAGGAAAGCCAACTTCGCCTGTCTGTGTAGGTTTTGTACAGCGGGCAAAACCTTGCTGCTTAGCTGTCAAACATGAAAAAAATGACATGCTGGGCAGCCTCGAACGCCTAGTCACTGCGCCCGAACAGCGACAGCAGATGACCCCGCCTCAAAAGCCCCCGCACGTGGCAGAACACTGATGCACCGCGCAGCAGGATTTATGCTGCGTACACTTTGCGCCACTTGAAGACCTGCTTCCGTCGCCCCACCATGCAGCACGCTTTGAAACTCTCTGGTATTGCCTGCCCCGCCCTGTTGGGGCATCTGCTGCTGGCGCTTTCACTGGGGCTGAGTTCCGCCACTGCCGGGGCCGCGAAAGCTGTGGCGATTTGCGTCGGCGACTTCCAGCCTTACAACAGCCCAGCACTGCCGCAAGGTGGACCCGTCATACAGATTGCCACCGAGGCGATGCGTCGTTCAGGTTATGACTTGGAAGTCCAGTTCATGCCGTGGGCGCGTGTGCTGAAAGATGGCAGCGCCGGGCTGTGCGGCATCCTGGGTATCTGGCGCAACGTCGAGCGCGAGCAGATATTTGACTTCAGCCAGCCCGTGGTTCAGCAAGAGCTAGGTTTTTTCGCACGGCGCGGCAGCAAGCATGAATACAAAGACGTCCAGCAGCTGGCCGGCCTCTTGATTGGCGTCGAGCGAGGCAGCTATCTACCGCCGCTCTTGAACGACAAAAGTTTGCGCTTTGACCTGGCCGGTTCATTGCAAAAGAACCTGCAAAAACTAGCCCTTGGCCGTATTGACCTGGCCTTCGGCGCCAAACATGCCGGCCTGGCCGGCTTGGAGCGCGAGCCCGCGCTGAAAGCCAGCGTCGAGTGGCTATCGCCCGGTTTGGAGCGCAAAGCCACCCACCTTGCTTTTGCAAAAACTCAGGGCCACGGCGGCGAGCTGTTGGCGGCCTTCGACAAAGGCTTGCTCAGCATGAAGGCCGATGGCAGCCTGCGCAAAATTCTTCAGGCCGCCAAGCTTGGCGATTGAACTTGATCAGGCCAGCGCGCGCCCGATCAAAATTTTCTGCACCTCGGACGTGCCTTCATAGATCTGGCAGACCCGCACATCGCGGTAGATTCGCTCGACCGGGAAGTCGCTGACATAACCGTAACCGCCGTGCACCTGGATCGCGTCGGAGCAGACGCGTTCGGCCATCTCGGTGGCGAACAGCTTGGCCATCGCCGCCTCTTTCAAACAAGGCTTGCCGGCATCTTTGAGGCTGGCGGCGTGGTGGATCAGTTGCCGCGCGGCTTCGATCTGTGTGGCCATATCGGCCAGCTTGAAGTTGATCGCCTGGTGATTGAAGATGGGCTGGCCAAAAGACTCGCGCTGCTTGGCATAGCTCAGCGCTGCCTCGAAGGCGGCCCGCGCCATGCCGACCGCCTGCGATGCGATGCCAATGCGGCCACCTTCCAAACCGGCCAAGGCGATTTTGAGGCCCTGGCCTTCTTCGCCTAAACGATTGGCCAGCGGGATGCGGCAGTTCTCGAAACGGATCTGCGCCGTGTCGCTGGCATGCTGGCCCATCTTGTCTTCGACCCGGTCGACTTCGTAGCCGGGCGTGTTGGTCGGCACCAGAAATGCGCTGATGCCTTTTTTGCCGGCGGCTTTGTCGGTCACCGCCATCACGATGGCCACGTCGCCGTTCTTGCCGCTGGTGATGAATTGCTTGACCCCGTTCAGCACGTACTCATCGCCATCTCTGACAGCAGTGGTGCGCAGCCCGCCGGCCTCGGAGCCGACATGCGGCTCGGTCAGGCAGAAGGCGCCGAGCATGTCGCCGCGCGCCAGTGGCTTCAAAAAACGCTGCTTTTGATCCTCATTGCCGAAGCCCATCAGGATCGAACAACATGGACAGTTATTCACACTGACCACGGTCGAGGTGGCACCGTCACCGGCGGCGATTTCTTCCAGGATGACGCTCAGCGCCAGGTAGTCCAGGCCGGCGCCGTCATACTCGGCCGGCACGGCCACGCCGTAGCAGCCCAGCTCGGCCAAACCCTGCAACTCAGCGGCAGGGAAATGGTGGGACTTGTCCCAATGCGCTGCCTTGGGGGCAATCTCGGCCTGCACATAGGCGCGCACCGCGTCTTGAACTGCCTGGTGGTCTTCGCTAAGTAGCATATTGATTTTGTCTCGTCACCAGGCCAGGGGCTGGCCGTCGTAATTGAAAAAGCTGCCGTTGTCAGCCGGCTTCAAGCCGGCCAGCACGGCCCGCATGCCGGCCACACTGGTCCGTACATCGATGTCGGCGCCTTCGCCGCCCATCTCGGTGCGCACCCAGCCCGGGTGAAAACTGATGCAGATAGCGCGCTCACGCAAGGCAATCGAGGCATCTTTGAGCACCGAATTGACGGCCGCCTTGGAGGCGCGGTAGAGCCAGCCGCCGCTGCTGTCGCGCAGGCCTATCGAGCCCATGCGCGAGGACAGCACGCCCAGCTTCGCACCCGGCGCCAAGGCGTCCACCAGTTGCGGCAAGACCCGCATAGGCCCCAGCACATTGGCATGCATGACGGCATCGAAATCGGCCTCGGTGGGCGTTTGCAATCCAGCGCTGCGCGGGCCGAACACCCCCGCCACGAACAGCACTTGATCAAACTGGTAGCCGTCGATTTGCCAGGCCAGGCCGGAGGCGCTGGCCGTGTCGGCCACATCCAGCTTGATCGCGGTCGCGCCCTCGGCCTGCAACAAGGCCAGACCGGCCTCGCTGCGCGCCGTGCCGACGACCTTGTCACCAGCGGCGCGGCATTGGCGCACGAACTCCAGGCCGATGCCGCGCGAGGCGCCGATGATCAGGGTCTGCGCCATCAGATCAACTCAACGCCCATGGCAGTCGCCTCGCCGCCGCCGATGCACAGCGCGGCCACGCCGCGCTTCAGGCCGCGGTGCTTCAAGGCGCCGATCAGGGTCACCAAGATGCGAGCGCCGGACGCGCCGATCGGGTGGCCCAAGGCGACCGCGCCGCCGTTAACGTTGACGATTTCATGCGGCAGTTTGAACTCGGCCATCGCCGCCATCGTGACGGCCGCGAAGGCTTCGTTGACTTCCCACAGATCGACGCTCTTGGCATCCCAGCCGTTCTTGGCCAGCAGTTTCTGGATCGCGCCGACCGGGGCGGTGGTGAACCACTCCGGCGCGTTCGCATGCACGGCATGACCGACGATGCGGGCGACCGGCTTCAGGCCGAGCTTGGCGGCATGGCTCTCGCGCATCAAGACCATGGCGGCGGCGCCGTCGGAGATGCTGGACGAAGTGGCGGCGGTGATGGTGCCGTCTTTGACGAAGGCGGCTTTGAGGCCGGCGATCTTGTCCAGCTTGGCTTTGAAAGGCTGCTCGTCGCGGCTGAAGATGGTGTCACCGGCACGACCGGCGACCGTCACCGGCGCCATTTCCCAGGCGAAGCTGCCGTCCTCATTGGCACGCTTGGCGCGCTCGGTCGAGGACACAGCAAACGCGTCCTGCG
The DNA here is from genome assembly GCA_963510335.1 of uncultured Roseateles sp. Classification (GTDB taxonomy): domain Bacteria; phylum Pseudomonadota; class Gammaproteobacteria; order Burkholderiales; family Burkholderiaceae_C; genus Paucibacter_A. The sequence goes on along the minus strand of CAUPEV010000044.1, from coordinate 90 downwards.
CCTCACGCGTGAATCCGTACTTGGCCACGCATTGCTCGGCGAACACGCCCATCGCCTTGCCGCGCTGATAGGCGTCTTCCAGGCCGTCCA
>CAUPEV010000043.1:0-28998 GCA_963510335.1 uncultured Roseateles sp. | reverse complement strand
TGCACGCCCAGGATTTCGTCGGTCGTGGCGTCGGCCAAGAACTTAACGAAACCATTGGTGTCACCCAAAGCGCGCGCGCGGCCATTCGCCATAAAGGGAAATTGCCCCGCTTTGTAAGCAACTCCGTCGGCCTTCAGTTGCTGCTCGGTGCGGCCCACCCAAGCAATCTCAGGGCTGGTGTAGATCACCCAAGGAATGGTATTGAAGTTGACATGGCCGTGTTGACCGGCAATGCGCTCGGCCACGGCAACGCCTTCTTCCTCGGCCTTGTGAGCCAGCATCGGGCCGCGCACCACGTCACCGACCGCCCAGACATTGGCCAGATTGGTTTTGCAGTCACCGTCCACTTCGATGGCGCCGCGCTCGTCCAGCTTCAGGCCGACCGCTTCAGCATTCAAACCGATGGTGTTGGCGACACGGCCGATCGAGATGATCAGCTTGTCGAACTCGGCCTTCTGCTCGGCGCCCTTGGCGTCCGTGTAGGAAACGCTAACGCTCTTCTTGCTTGCCTTGACTTCGCCGATCTTGACGCCCAGCTCAATCTTGAGGCCGTGCTTCTTGAACAGTTTGGCGGCTTCCTTGGCCACGCCTTCGTCGACCGCGCCGAGGAAGGTCGGCAGACCTTCCAAGACCGTCACGTCGGCACCCAGACGGCGCCAGACCGAACCCATTTCCAGGCCGATCACGCCGGAGCCGATAACGCCGAGCTTCTTCGGCACCGCGCCGATGCGCAGCGCACCGTCGTTGGACAGAATCATCTCTTCATCGAAAGCAGCACCGGGCAGCTGACGAGCATTCGAGCCGGTGGCCAGAATCACATGCTTGGCCAACACGGTTTCCTCGCCGGCCTTGAGTTCGTACAGACCGTCCTTGGCGACGACAAAGGAGCCGCGACCATGGAAGAACGTGACCTTGTTCTTCTTGAACAGATACAAGATGCCGTCGTTGTTCTGCTTGACGACCATGTCCTTGCGCGCCAGCATCTTGGCCACGTCCATCTTGACGTTGTCGGCCGAAATGCCGTGCTCGGCAAAGTGATGGTTGGCGTGGTCGAAATGCTCACTCGACTGCAGCAAGGCCTTGGACGGAATGCAGCCGACATTGGTGCAAGTGCCACCGGGCGCAGGGCCGCCCTTCTCGTTCTTCCACTCATCAACGCAGGCGACATTGAAGCCGAGTTGCGCCGCGCGGATCGCCGCGATATAGCCGCCGGGGCCGCCGCCGATGACGAGGACGTCGAATTGTTTGGTAGTCATAGGTATTCCAGAAATCTCTGTGAGGTCGCCAAGGCGTAGCGAGCGGCCTCAGGGCAAGGCGCGGGTGCCGACCGACCGGAACGTAGCGGCGCTACGTGAGGATCGGGAGGACGGGACCTGCAACGCTGCCATGAGGTCGCGCAGTAGCCGTTTAGATGTCAAACAGCAAACGGCTTGGATCTTCCAGCGCATCCTTCATCGTGACCAAGCCCAGCACGGCTTCGCGGCCGTCAATGATGCGGTGGTCATAAGACATGGCCAGATAGTTGATCGGGCGCACCACCACTTGACCGTTCTCGACCACGGCGCGGTCCTTGGTCGCATGCACGCCCAAGATGGCCGACTGAGGCGGGTTGATGATGGGGGTGGACAACATCGAGCCGAAGGTGCCGCCGTTGGAGATCGAGAAGGTGCCGCCGGTCAGATCGTCGAGCGAGATCTTGCCTTCCTTGGCCTTTTGGCCGAACTCGGCGATCTTCTTCTCGATGTCGGCAAAGCTCATCTGGTCCGCATTACGGATCACCGGCACGACCAAGCCGCGTGGCGAGCCGACGGCGATACCGATGTCGAAATAGCCGTGATAGACGATGTCATTGCCGTCCACCGACGCATTCAAGACAGGGAACTTCTTCAAGGCGGCCACCGCTGCCTTGACGAAGAAGCTCATGAAGCCGAGCTTGACGCCATGCTCTTTCTCGAACTTCTCCTGGAAGCGCTTGCGCATTTCCATCAGCGGCGCCATGTTCACTTCGTTGAAAGTGGTCAGGATGGCGTTGGTGGCTTGCGACTGCAGCAGGCGCTCGGCCACGCGGGCACGCAGGCGGCTCATCGGTACGCGCTGTTCGGGGCGGTCGCCCAAGTTGATGGCGGCAGGTGCTGCCACGGCCGGCAGATGCTTGGCCACGGCAGCGGCTACTGGCACCGCCACCGGAGCTGGCACGGCCGTCTTGGCGGCCAATACATCACCCTTGGTGACGCGGCCATCCTTGCCGGTGCCGGCGACGGCGCTGGCGCTCATGCCGGCTTCGGCCAAGAGCTTGGCGGCGGCAGGCATGGCGACATCGCCCTTGCCTGCAGCGGCTGGCGCCGCAGCCGGGGCGTCCGCGACCACGGCCTTGACTTCCAGCGGGCTGACCTTGGCGGTGCCTTCGGTATCAATGCGGGCGATGACTTCTTCGCTGAGTACGCTCTCGCCGTCGTTCTTGACGATCTGGGCCATCACGCCGGCGCTCGGCGCAGGCACTTCCAGCACAACCTTGTCGGTCTCGATTTCAACCAGGATTTCGTCAATAGCGACGGCTTCTCCGGGCTTCTTCTTCCAGGTCAACAGCGTGCCGTCGGCAACGGATTCGGACAACTGGGGGACTTTGACTTCTACGATGGCCATGATGAACTAACTTTCAATTTATTCGGGTGCTGAGCAATGTGCCGAGCGAGGGGCGCCGCGAACCCGCGACGCCAGCTGCTTACTTGGTGAGGATGAAGCCCTTGAGCTTGCCGAAAGCCTGTTCCAGCAGCGACTTCAGTTGCTCCTGGTGCAAGTGCGCGTAACCGCAGGCGGGCGAAGCCGAGGCCGGGCGGCCGGCGTAACCAAGCTTTTGGCCTTCGACCATGTTCTCGTGCACATAGTGTTGGACGAAGAACCATGAGCCCTGGTTTTGCGGCTCGTCCTGGCACCAAACAATCTCGGCCAAGTTCGGGTACTTCTTCAGCTCGGCCGCGAAGGCCTTGTGCGGGAAGGGGTAGAGCTGCTCGACGCGAATCAAAGCGACATCGGTCGCCTTGCGGTCGGCGCGTGCTTTGACCAAGTCGTAATAGACCTTGCCCGAACAGGCGACCACACGCTTGACCTTGGCTGCCTCGATCGTCGTGTCGCGCTCACCAATGACGGTCTTGAACTCACCCTTGGTGAACTCGGTGATCGGTGAGGTTGCGTCCTTGTTACGCAACAGCGACTTGGGCGTCATGATGATCAGCGGCTTGCGGAACATGCGCAACTGCTGACGGCGCAGCAAGTGGAAAATCTGCGAGGCCGAGGTCGGCTGCACAACCTGCATATTGTTGTCGGCGGCCAGTTGCATGAAGCGCTCCAGACGTGCCGAGCTGTGCTCAGGGCCCTGGCCCTCGTAGCCATGCGGCAACATCAGGGTCAGGCCGTTGGCACGGCCCCACTTGACTTCGCCGGAGGCGATGAACTGGTCGATCACCACTTGGGCACCGTTGACGAAATCGCCGAACTGAGCTTCCCAGATCGTCAAGGTCACCGGGTCGGCCGAAGCGTAGCCGTACTCAAAGCCCAGCACCGCCTCTTCGGACAAGAGCGAGTCGATGACGACAAACGGCGCCTGACCTTCGGCAACGTTCTGCAGTGGCACATAGGTGCCAGCGTCCCATTTCTCGCGGTTCTGATCGTGCAAGACGGCGTGGCGGTGCACAAAGGTTCCGCGCCCACAATCCTCACCCGACAAACGCACCGGGTAGCCGCTGGCTACCAGCGACGCGAACGCCATGTGCTCGCCCATGCCCCAGTCGACATTGATCTCGCCGCGGCCCATTGCGGCACGGTCGGCCAAGACCTTCTCGACCAGAGAATGCACCTTGAAGGTTTCGGGCACCGTGGTGATGCGCTCGGCCAGGCGCTTGAACTCGGCCATAGGCAAGGCGGTATCGCAGGAGTCGGTCCACTTCTTGCCCAGGTACGGTGACCAGTCGGTCGCGTACTTGCTCTTGAAGTTGGTCAGCACCGGGTCGACCGTGTGGCGGCCTTCGTCCATCGCGGCACGGTAGGCCTTGAACATATCGTCCGGGCCGCTCGCGGTCAGCACGCCCTGGGCGATCAGCTTGTCGCCATAGAGCTTGCGGGTACCAGGATGCTGCGCAATCTTCTTGTACATCAGCGGCTGGGTCAGCGCTGGTGTGTCTTGCTCGTTGTGGCCCAGCTTGCGGTAGCAGATGATGTCGACAACGACATCTTTCTTGAACTGCTGGCGGTATTCCAGTGCCAGCTGCGTGCACAAGACCACGGCTTCCGGATCATCACCATTCACGTGCAGCACCGGCGCCTCGATCATCTTGACGACGTCGGTGCAATACAGCGTCGAGCGGCTGTCGCGTGGATCGGAAGTCGTGAAACCGATCTGGTTGTTGATGACGATGTGCACCGTGCCGCCGGTGTAGTAACCGCGCGTTTGCGCCAGTGCCAGCGTCTCCATCACAACGCCTTGACCGGCAAACGCCGCATCGCCGTGCACCAAGACCGGCAGCACTTGCGCGCCGGTCTTGTCACCGCGACGGTCCATGCGCGCCTTAACCGAACCCTCAACCACCGGGTTGACGATTTCCAGGTGTGAAGGGTTGAAGGACAGGGTCAGGTGGACCGGGCCGCCTGGGCTGGTCACATCGCTGGAGAAGCCTTGGTGGTATTTGACGTCACCGGCGGGCAGATCTTCGGGCGCCTTGTGCTCGAACTCGTCGAACAAATCCTTGGGCATTTTGCCCAGCGTGTTGACCAGCACATTGAGGCGGCCGCGGTGGGCCATGCCAATGACGATCTCTTGCACGCCGGACGCGCCGCCACCTTGCACCAAGGCATCCATCGCCGCGATGAAACTCTCGCCACCTTCGAGCGAGAAGCGCTTTTGGCCCACATACTTGGTGTGCAAGTAACGCTCCAAGCCTTCGGCAGCAGTCAAGCGGTCGAGGATGTGTTTTTTCTTCTCGGGCGAGAAACTGGGCTTGGATCGAATGGCTTCCAAGCGCTCTTGCCACCAGCGCTTCTCGGCCTGGTCGGTGGTGTGCATGTACTCGGCACCGATGCTGCCACAGTAGGTTTCACGCAAGGCCTGCACGATCTCGCGCAGCGTCATGTTCTCGGCCTTGGAGAAATAGGTGTTCGTGGCGCTGAACGGGATGTCCATATCGGACTCGGTCAGGTCGTAGAACGAAGGCTCCAGCTCCGGGATACGCGGGCGCTCGGTGCGCTGCAGCGGGTCCAGATCGGCCCAACGCGAACCGACATTGCGGTAGGCCGCGATCAGCGACTGCACATGCACTTGCTTGCGGGCGACGGCCAGATCAGCGCCGGACGCTTTATTGCCGAAGGCGTTGGCCTTGGCGCGCTGAGCGAAGGACTCGATCACCGGCGCATGCGCCACATCGCGGGCATCGCTGCCATCGGTGGCGGGCACATGCTGAAGCGCATCGAAATACGTCCGCCATGTATCGGACACCGAGGCCGGGTTGTCGAGGTAGGCCTCGTACATCTCTTCTACATAGGGCGCATTGCCCCCGAACAGGTAGGAATTGGACCTGTGTTGCTGCATCATCTCGCTCACCTCTAACCCGGCTTCCGGGAATCTGGCTGGTTAAAAAAAACCTTCCGCGGCACGGCTCTACCGGTTGGCGGATTGCGACCCACCGAAGCTGTTGCCAGCCAAGGGGACGGGAAGGACCATAAGTCTCAAGGGGCGGACTTTATCACCGATGCTGATGATCACAATGGAAAGCCAAACCCCTGGACTCCAGGCCTTATCGGTAAAAAGTCGCGCGGCCTGAGGCCTGTTCGAAAAACGCAGCGCGTTGCAGCAAGCCACAGGATTCCATCGCCCTTCCACTGCCCCTCCAAAGCAAACGTTTGCGAACTCTCTCTGCTTGGCCTAGACTTGCGCCTGCACGCCACGCCCCGCGATTGAATGGCGCGGAGCCTTGCCAAGGCTCCTGGGCGTCGGGACACAGACAGGAGATCCCATGCAAGTACAAGTTGTTGACTACCGGGCCGCCGATGCGGCCGAGCAATTCACCCGCTCGCTGCACGAGACCGGCTTCGGCGTGCTGGTCAATCACCCGATTCAGCAAGCGCGGGTCGAGAAGATCTACGCCGACTGGCTGAGCTTCTTCAACTCCGATGAGAAGCAGCAGTACGTATTCTCAAAGGAAACGCAGGACGGCTACTTCTCGACCGAGACCTCGGAAACCGCCAAGGGCGCCGCGCTGAAGGACATCAAGGAATATTTTCACTACTACCCTTGGGGTCGTGTGCCGCCGGCGCTGCAAGCCGAGGCATTGGCCTACTTCGAGCAGGCCAATGCCTTGGCCCAAGAACTCTTGTCCTGGGTCGAGCGCTTCACGCCGCCGGACATTGCCAAGCATTACCGCGAACCGCTGTCCAATATGATCAAGGACAGCAAGCTGACCTTGTTGCGCGTGCTGCGTTACCCGCCTTTGAGCGGACAGGAACCGGCTGGCGCTTTGCGCGCCGCCGCGCATGGCGACATCAATCTGCTGACCATCTTGCCGGCCGCCAATGAGCCCGGCCTTCAGGTACAAGGCTTGGACGGCACATGGGTCGATGTGCCCTGCGATTTCGGCATGCTGATCATCAATATTGGAGACATGCTGCAGGAAGCCTCACAAGGCTACTACCCCTCCACCCAGCACCGCGTGGTGAACCCCACAGGCGAAGGCGCCAAGCGCAGCCGCATTTCGCTGCCGCTGTTCCTGCACCCGCGCAATGATGTGGTGCTGTCGGATCGCTACACGGCAGACGAGTATCTGCAGGAGCGCTTGCGCGAGTTGGGCGTCAAGACCTGAGACGGGCGCTGACCCCGGGGCGCTACAGTCGCGCATGCCTGCGAAGCATGATCAAGTCATTCAAATCCACCCGGCCGCGCCGCCCAAGCCGGCCGAAGGCCAGGCCTGCAATGGCTGCGGCGTTTGCTGCCTGAGTGCGCCCTGCCCCATCGGCATCCTGGTCAGCCGGCGTCGCAGCGGCGCTTGTAAGGCGCTGCAATGGTCAGCACCCGATAGCCGTTACGTCTGCGGCATGCTGAGCGCGCCGCTGCAGGTGCTGGGCTGGCGCGGCTCTGCCACGGGCCGCGTATCCAAGCAGTTAGCCAGTTTGCTGACGCGCTTGAGCGCTCGCTGGATCGCCGCCGGCATAGGCTGCGACTCGAATCTGCAGGTGGCGGCCCCGCCCGTCTCCGGGCAAGCCACTAGAGCCGACAGCGAGCCAGGCGGCTAGCATCTGCCACATTGAAATTTCTTCGAGGGGATCAAGATGCCTAAGTTCAAACGAGCCGCCGTCACCGTCGCGGCAATGGCGCTGGGATTGGCGGCTGTAAGCGCCCAAGCCGTGCCGCTGCGCTGGGCCGCACAGAATGACATCCAGACGCTGGACCCCCATTCGCAGAACCATGCCACCACCAACGGCATCAATGCCTACGCCTATGAGGGCCTGACGCGTTACAACGAGAAATTCCAGCCTGAACCTTCACTGGCGACCAAATGGACCGCCATCAGCCCGACGCAAATTCGCTTTGATTTGCGCCGTGGCGTGAAGTTCCACGACGGCACACCGTTCACCGCCGATGACGTGGTGTTCTCGTTCGGCCGCATCAAGCAACCGCAAGCGAATAACCAGATTTTTGTGGCCGGTATCAAGGAGATCAAGAAGGTTGACGATTTCACCGTCGATCTGATCCTGGACGGACCCAGCCCCGTATTGCTGCGCAATCTGACCGACTTCCGCATCATGAGCAAGACATGGGCTGAGAAGAACAAATCGGTCAATCCGCAGGACTACAAGGCCAAGGAAGACACTTTTGCCGCGCGCAATGCGATGGGCACTGGCCCGTACAAAATCGTCAGCTGGCAACCCGATCAAAAAATCACCATGGTCGCCAACAAAGACTGGTGGGACAGCAACAAGGGCAATGTGACCGAGATCAGCTATATGCCGATCAAGAGCGACGCGACGCGAGTGGCAGCCTTGCTCTCGGGTGATGTGGACCTGCTGACCGATCTGCCGACCCAGGACGTCGCCAAACTCAAGGCCGACCCCAAGCTCAAGGTGATGGACGGCCTCGAGAATCGCACTATTTTCTTTGCCATGGACGAGGGCAGCGACGAGTTGCGCGGCGCCAGCGTCAAGGGCAAGAACCCGTTCAAAGACAAACGTGTGCGCGAAGCGATGAGCACGGCCATCGACCGTGAAGCGATCAAGCGCAGCCTGATGCGCGGCCTGTCCATGCCGGCCGGCATCATGGTGGCACCCGGCGTCAACGGCAACACGCCGGACATCGATGTGCCGCCCAAGGTCGACATCGAGAAGGCCAAGAAACTGCTGGCCGAGGCCGGTTACCCGGACGGCTTCGAAGTGCCGCTGAACTGCCCGAATGACCGCTACGTCAACGACGAAGAAATCTGCCAAGCCGTGGTGGCGATGTGGGCCAAGATCGGCATCAAGGCCAAACTGAGCGCGCTGCCGATGTCGCAGCATTCGGTCTTGTTACAAAAGATGGAGACGCCGCTCTACCTCTACGGCTGGGGTGTCACCACCTTTGACGCCCAATACACCTTGCAAGACGTGATTCACAGCCGCACGACCGGCGTCGACGGCAAGGGCAATTACTCTCGTGTCAGCGACGCCAAGGTGGACGCCTTGGTGCAGGCGATGAAGACCGAGACCGACGTGGGCAAGCGCAATGCGCTGATCCGCGAGGCCCTCTTGCGCGTGCGCGATGAGTACCTGTTCATTCCCGTGCATCATCAAGTACGCCCCTGGGCGATGCGCAGCAATGTCGAGACCCTGCACCGGGCAGACGACAAACCGCAAGCCCGCTTCACCACGCTGAAGTAAGGCGCCGCTTCAACGCAAGTTCAAGAAACCACCTATGCGGTGGTTTCTTTCATTCAAGCCATGGGATATCTATGAACAGCATCAAACTCACGACACTGGCCCTCACCATAGGCTTGGCCCTTGGCTGCGCCGAGGCCACGCCGCTGCGCTGGGCGGCACAGAACGACATTCTGACCATGGACCCGCACTCGCAGAACCATACGACCACCATCGCCATCCTGATGCACGCCTACGAAGGGCTGACCAGGTACAGCGACAAGTTCCAGGTCGAGCCGGCGCTGGCGACCAAATGGACCTACCTCACGCCGACACAGGTGCGCTTCGACTTGCGCAAAGGCGTCAAATTCCATGACGGCTCGCCCTTCACCGCCGACGATGTGATCTTCACCTTCGGGCGCATCAACCAACCGCAAGGCACCATGCAGTCCTATGTGGGCGGCATCAAAGAGATCAAGAAGATCGACGAGCACACGGTCGATTTCATCTTGAGCGCACCCACCCCTGTCCTGCTGCGCAACATCATCGACTTCCGCATCATGAGCAAGGCTTGGGCGGAGAAGAACAAGGCCACCAATGTGCAGGACTACAAAGCCAAGGAGGACAACTACGCCTCGCGCAACGCGATGGGTACCGGCGCCTACAAGATCACCGGCTGGCAGCCCGATCAGAAGATTTCCATGGTGGCCAACAAGGACTGGTGGGACGCCAAGAACGCTAGCAATGTGACGGAAGTCAGCTACACCCCGATCAAATCGGACCCAACCCGAGTGGCCGCGCTCTTGTCCGGGGATGTTGACTTGTTGACCGATCTGCCAACCCAGGACGTGGCCAAGCTCAAGGCCGACCCCAAGTTGAAAGTCGTTGAAGGCCCGGAGATTCGCACCATCTTTTTTGCGCTGGACCAAGGCAGCGAGGAGTTGGCAGGGGCCAGCGTCAAAGGCAAAAACCCCTTCAAGGATAAACGCGTGCGCGAGGCCATGAGTGTGGCCATCGACCGCGAGGCGATCAAACGCACCATCATGCGCGGCCTGTCGATTCCGGCCGGCATCATGGTGGCTCCAGGCGTTAACGGCAACACGCCGGATATCGATGTGCCGCTCAAGGCCGACCTCGACAACGCCAAAAAGCTGCTGGCCGAGGCCGGCTACCCGAACGGCTTTGAAGTGCCTCTGAACTGCCCGAACAATCGCTATGTCAACGACGAAGAAATCTGCCAGGCCGTGGTGGCCATGTGGGCCAAGATCGGGATCAAGACAAGGCTGGCCGCCCTGCCCTTCTCGCAACACAGCCAGACCTTCCAGCGCTTTGAGGCCCCCCTCTTTATGCTGGGCTGGGGGGTTGCCACCTTCGATGCGCAGTTCACCTTGCAGAGCCTGGCGCATACCCGCACCAGCGGCGCCGACGGCAACTTCAACTACACCAAGCTCAGCGACGCCCAACTCGATCAACTGATCGCCAGCATCAAGATTGAGACCGATGTTCTCAAACGCAATGCCTTGATCCGCGAAGCGCTGCTGCGCGTGCGGGACGAGACCTTCTTCATTCCGCTACACCATCAGATGCGGCCTTGGGCAATGCGAGCTAATGTGGAAACCGTGCACCGTTCGGACGACAGGCCCGAAGCGCGCTTCACCCATCTCAAATAGTCGCGCCCTGTTCGAGCAGGTTCAGCCGCGCAGGCGCTCGCGCAGGCCCGAGGGGGTCTGCCCAAACCAGCGCCGCACGGTGCGGCTGAAGTTGGAGGTATCCTCAAAGCCGAGCTGCGCGGCAATTTCTTCCACCGAGTTCTGCGTGTGGCGCAGCTGCCAAAGTGCCTGCTCCTGGCGCACGCTGTCGAGCAAGGCCTGGTAGCTGCTGCCTTCGGCGCGCAAGCGACGAATCAAGGTGCGCACCGAAACATGACAGTCCGCGGCCAGCGCCAGCGCCGTCGGGTATGGCTGCGGCGAGCGCCGCAGCAGCAAGAGTTGGCGCAAGCGCTGCGACCAGGGGCCGATGCCACTGGCCGTTAGCGCAAGCTCTCGTTCGCAATCTTCGCGCGCAGCCTCAAATGCGCGAGCGATTGAAGTGATGCACGGTAAATTGAGCATGGCAGGGCTCAGATGAAAGCCCAGTCGTGGCGCACCGAAGGCAAGAGCGCCACCCTCCACACAGCGCTCGTACTGCTCTCGCCAAGCCGGCTCGGTAAGCGGCAACTCGACGCGCAAGCCCCGTAGCCGGTGTCCCACCACCGTCTCCATCAAACGCAGCGCGGTGCCAAACACGGTGTCCAGCACAAAACCACGCGTCGCACCCAGATCGGCGCATTCATGTACCCGCAAGACGGCACCCATTTGCTGCTCATCCAGCTCGAAACGCAGCAGATCATTGCGCAGGCTAGAAAATCGTGCCACCGTTGCCAGCGCCTGGCGAAGATCGCGGCTGGCCACCACCGCCGTACCCAAGGCGCCATGGGCCGAGATATGCGCCATCTGCCCTAACTCGATGCCCAACCAGGGCCGGCCACTGGACACAAGAGCCGCCTGCGCCAGCAGTTGCACGGCGCTGAAGTCCAGCATTTGTTCTTCGGTCGCGAGCTGCTCCCAATCCAAACCAGCCTCGGCCAAGGCCAGCTCCATATCGCCCCCCAAGCCGCGCAGCAACATGCACAGCAGCCGCGCATAAGTCGGGTGCACTTTGGCCACTTGGATGGGGTTTGACGGATGACTCATGGTTTGTCACTTTATGACGAGTACATGCCACTTGCCACGGTGTTTGCACGGGTGCGACCCGGCCACACTGAGGCCCACAACAGGAGACAGACAATGACCCTCAGCGTGCCCGACCTCGCCGCCCAGCAAATCCCCTACGTCGACCGTAAACGTTATGCCTGGCTGATGAGCTTGCTGGTGCCGGCCTCGGTGACCCTAGGGCCGGCCCTGCTGCTCTGGAGCGGCGACGCTCGCCTGTTGTGGCTGCCGGTGGCTTTTCTCTATGGTGTGGTGCCGCTGATCGACTGGCTCTTGGGCAGCGACCGCAGCAACCCGCCCGAATCCGCCGTGCCGGCGCTGGACGCCGATCTGTTCTATCGCCGCATCACCTATGCCTTGGTGCCGATTTTGTGGCTGGCCTTTAGCTTTTGCGTCTGGTTCGTCGCTACACACGAACTACCTTGGCACGGCATGCTCGCAATGGTGATCATCACCGGCTCGGTCGGTGGCTTTTGCATCAACCTGGGCCATGAGTTGGGCCACAAGCAAACAGCGCTCGAACGCTGGCTGGCCAAGCTGGTGCTGTCCACCACCGCCTATGGTCACTTTTATATCGAACATAACCGCGGGCATCACCGGGATGTCGCCACGCCGCTGGACCCGGCCTCCTCGCGCATGGGCGAGTCGATCTACCGCTTTGTGCTGCGCGAAATGCCCGGCGCCTTCAAACGCGCCTGGACCCTGGAGAGCGAGCGTCTGCGCAAGGCAAATCGGCCGGTCTGGTCGCTGCACAACGAGATCTTGCAGCCGACGCTGATTACCTTGGCGCTTTGGGGCGCCTTGGCTGTCTGGCTGGGGCCACAAGTGCTGCCCTTCATCCTGGCCACCGCCTTCTGGGCCAACTTCCAGCTGAGTTCCGCCAACTACATCGAACATTACGGGCTCTTACGTCAAAAGCTGCCGAACGGCCGTTACGAGCCTTGCCAGCCCCATCACTCCTGGAACAGCAATCACATCTTCTCCAACTGGGCGGTGTTCCATCTGCAGCGCCATTCAGACCACCATGCCCACCCGCTGCGCCGCTATCAATCGCTGCGCCATTTTGAAAACCTGCCGCAACTGCCCAGCGGCTATTTCGGCATGTTCAGCATCGCCTACATCCCGCCGCTTTGGTTTCGCGTGATGGATGAGCGACTCTTGGCGGTGGTCGGGCGTGACCCGGCGCGCATCAATTTTGAGCCTGCAAAGCAAGCCGGCTTGAGGGCCAAGTACCGACTCGGCTAAGTTGACTCGCGGTGCCGAAGCAGGCCCTTGCCGTGGCTTCAGCGCTTTTCGCAGTTTCAGCCCTCGCCACCTCCGCGCCCAACTGAAGCATGGCTTTGCGCCCAGACCGGGCCCAAAGCCATTGCGTCATTTTGGGGCACCATCTTGGCTCTATCGCGGCCCGACACAAGGGTATTCCACATAGACAGCAGTTTTACTTGCTCATACCGTTCAGCCATCTTGAAAGCGCTTTCAGAAAGCGCTTTCAATGATCGGCAACAGGCCTGCAATTTGGCTCGCGCTGGCGCCGTTTCGGGAGATTCTTCCCGGCCCCAAAAAACCAAGGACGAGACATGCTGAATTTGAAGACATCCATCGCCAGCCCCCTCTTGTTTGCAGCTTTGGCTGCAGGCCTGCTCGGCAGCGCCGGCGCGGCCACCAGCAACGGCTTTGCCAACGGTGGTTTCGAGACCGCCAACAGTGCCGCCAACCCAGGCGGCGGCGTGAGCTACTTTGCCCAAGGCTGGCTGGCCGCGCCCACCGGCAACCCGGCCTTATGGTCGAGCGATGCACACAGCGGCTCGCATGCAGCCCTGCTCACCAACCCGAATGGCTTCGGCGGCTCAACCCTGTTCCAGAACTCCTTGGATCACGGTGGCCTGCTGGCGCTAGACACCGCCAATATCGGCAGCAGCCCGACCCTGAGCTTCTGGGCCAAGGGCGATGTGAGCGAAACCGGCAACGTCTTGTTTTCACTGCGCTACCTAGGGGCGAACGGCGACATCCTCGGCACCAGTGGCAATCAGTTCTTTCAGAACATGCTCAGCACCAACAGCTGGTCCGAGATCAAGTACCAAGCCGGGGTCATCCCGGTCGGGACGGTGGCGCTATTCCTGGAAATGAATACGGCCGTCGGCCCATTGCTCAGCAGCCGCCAAAACGCCGTCTTGATTGATGACATCAATCTGAGAGTGATTGCTGCGGCTGTGCCAGAGCCACAGACCTATGCCTTGATGCTAGCTGGCCTGGGCCTCGTCGGCGCCGCAGCGCGTCGCCGTCGCGCCTAGTCGTTCGGGCGGCATAGCGGCCCAGGACTTGCGGCTTGCCTCGCCGCCACCCATATTTCCCCATCAAAGATCGGCCCTGGCGCCGCGCCTGCGGACCGATCTAAGGAGACAACAGCATGAAATTCAAATCGCAAATATTCTTGAAAACTTCTGTACTGCTCTTGCTGTGCGGGTTGGCCGCCCAGTCCCACGCCTCAGGCACCGTCGTGCTCGACTCCTACGGGCCTGGCGACTCGGTGGAAGGCTGGCCGACCCAGCTCTACCAGGATGGCTCGGGCCGGCAAGATGTGGCGATCCCCTTCAGCCTGAATGTGGCGGGTTCTATCGAATCCATACTCTCATCCATTGATGGCTTTGGCGGCGTCACCGTCGGCATTCTGAGCAAGCAAGGCGCGGTGCCGTCCGCCGCCGCCTGGCTTTACAGCAGCCACCTGCAGAACCCGAGCGCCAACTCACTGCTGACCCCAAGCGGCTGGTCGCTGGCCGCCGGCGACTACTGGCTCGCCGCCATCGCCGACAACGGCTTCTCCGGTTCTTGGCAAAGCGGCACCGATACGCCTATCGCCAACTGGGCCTACACCTCGAGCGCGGGCACCTGGCAAGTGGTGAACAGCGGCTTCATCGGCCTGCCTGCCGCTCGCATCACGGTCAGCGCTGTGCCGGAGCCGGCCAGCTACGCCCTGCTCCTGGCCGGTGGTGGCTTCTTTGTCGCAGCTGCGCGCCGACGTCAAGGACTCCAAGTGAAACGAGCAGCCCTAACTGTCCAAACAGCCCAAACTGCCAGAGCGCAAGGATGAACGCCATGAACCATCAAACAAACAAATATCTGGCCTCCTGGGCCCAGCGTCGTCTGCTGCCCGCCCTCCTCGGCAGCGCGCTCTTGACCGCCGGCTTCGGCGCACTCGCCAGCGTCAGCAGCCCTGTGATCGGCAAACTACTGTGGTCCTAAGAGTTCAATGGCGCGTCGCTGGACACCAGTGTCTGGAGCGCCACCAACGGCAATGGCTGCCAGATCAATCTTTGCGGCTACGGCAACCAGGAACTGCAGTTCTACAGCCCGAGCAATATCAGCATCAGCAACGTACCCTTCGAGCCGGGCACGCGGGCGCTGGCCATCACGGCAATGCGCCAGGCCATCGGCAACAACGCCTTCAGCTCCGGCAAAATCGACTCGTCCGGCAAGGTGCAGGTTCAGTACGGCATGATCGAAGTCCGCATGGCCACGCCGCCGGTCGGCATTGGGCTGTGGCCGGCCGCCTGGCTCTTGGGCGTCAGTCCGCAAGTCTGGCCGCGCAACGGTGAGATCGACATCATGGAAATGGGCGGCAAGCTGCCGGCCGGCTTGCCATCCATTTCGCCCGATCAGTTTGTCGGCGCCAATGTCATCACCTTCCAGCAAGCCGCTTGTGTGCCGGGCAACGAGAGTTGTGCCGGCTCCACGGCTTGGCAGACCCGCAACTGGTACACCCCGGGCCGCTCGCTGGCAAACCGTTTCGTCACCTACCGGCTCTACTGGACCGACACGCAGATGCGCTTCAGCGTGCTCGACAACGGCCGTGAATACGATATGTACAAGAGCCCCTTGCCGGTCAACTCGCCGGCCTTGCAGGCACCGTTTTATCTGCTGCTGAACATGGCCGTGGGCGGCAACTTCACACCCGCCGCCACGCCGGCCCAGGTGACGGCACCGCTGCCGGGCACGCTGTATGTGGACTATGTGCGCGTCTACGAGCTGGACGGCAAGGGCGAGGTCAAGTTGGGTCTGCAGACCCAGCCCGAAGTCGGCAAATTCGGCGTCTTCACCGATCTGACCGCGGTCAACAACAAACAGGTGCCAGGTGTGTCGTCCGATATCTTCGTCTGGAACAACCTCGCCGCCGGCGACATCCCGCCTTTCGAGGGCGGTGGCGTATTGGCTTGGCGTTATGTGACGCCTGGGCAGTGGTTTGGCGGCAGCGTGCAGTCCAGGCAGCTGCATGACATGACGGGGTTTCGCAATGGTGCGATCAAGCTGAAGATCAAGATCCCGGCCAATATTGCCTTCAAGGTGGGCATACAGGACAACTACACCAATCAAAACGCGGTCACCTTCCCGGCCAACTCGAACGCCTACGGTTTGGTACGCAATGGCGAATGGGGCACAGCCACCATCCCGGTGGCCGAAATTGCCGGACCCAAAGTGGCCCTGCAAGCGATGCTGGACATGTTCCAGATCTATAGCGTTGATGGTGCTTTGCCGACGGCCTCGTTCCAGATGGCGATCGACGACATCATCTGGGACTCGGGCAGCACGAATACACAGATATCCTTGAAGAGCCCGGCTCCGGCCAGCTTGGTGCCAACCGCAACCACGGCATCCAAGCAGACCAGCTCAAGCAGCCTTGAATTCTCAGCGAATTCAGCAGGCTGGGCGGATGTGCACTACACGGTCAATGGCGGCGAAACCCAGTCGGTGCGTATGCGCCAAGACGGCAGCAGCAGCCGCTATGCCGCCGGTGGGCTCAAGAAGGGTGATGTCATCGAGTACCGGTTTACCTACTGGGACGGCAAGCGCCAACTGGCGGTTGACTCGCCGTCCAAAAGCTTCACCATGAAGTAGCCTTCATGCGTGCGCTGGCAAGGCGCGCACGATCAGGTGCGCGGGGGGCGAAGCATCAAAGATGCCCCCCGCTACCGCAGAAACTGCGCTGTCAGCCCAATTGTTGGACAAGTACCCGCTTGCTTGTCTGGCAAGCCGTGCAGCCCGCGTTGTTGCCCTGTATGTAAATCCCCTCATATCCAGCCAAAGCCTCCGGACGCAAGATGCCGCACAGTCGACATCGGAGAGTCCATCGTGCAAACCAGACCACCCATTTACAAATCACTCTACGCCCAGGTCATCACCGCCATCGTCTTGGGCGTGTTGCTGGGCCACTTCTACCCGGAGAGCGGCGCAGCAATGAAGCCACTGGGCGACGGCTTCATCAAGCTGATCAAGATGATCATTGCACCCATCATCTTCTGCACCGTGGTGGTCGGCATCGCCGGCATGGAAGACATGAAGAAGGTCGGCAAGACCGGCGGGCTGGCCTTGCTTTACTTTGAGATCGTCTCCAGCCTGGCCTTGGTGATTGGCCTAGTCGTCGTCAATTTGTTGCAGCCCGGCGCTGGCATGAATGTGGACCCGGCCGCGCTGGACACCAAGAGCATCAGCGCCTACACCGCGCCCGGCAAGATGCAGACCACCACCGAGTTCTTGCTCGCCATCATCCCGAGCACCGTGGTTGATGCCTTTGCCAAGGGCGAGATGCTGCAAGTGCTCTTGATCGCGCTGCTGTTCGGCTTTGCCCTGCACCGCTTTGGCGGCCGCGGCACCATGGTGTTCGACCTGATCGAGAAGAGCTCGCATGTGCTGTTCGTGATTGTCGGCTACATCATGAAGCTGGCCCCGATCGGCGCGTTTGGCGCAATGGCCTTCACCATCGGCAAATACGGCCTGGGCTCGCTGCTGCAACTGGCCAAGCTGATGGGTAGCTTCTACCTGACCTGCCTGCTGTTCATCGTCATCGTGCTGGGCAGCATCGCGCGAGCCCATGGCTTCTCGATTTTCAAGTTCATCCGCTACATCAAGGAAGAGCTGCTGATCGTGCTGGGCACGTCCTCGTCGGAATCGGTGCTGCCGCGCATGATGGCAAAGATGGAAAACCTCGGCGCCAAGAAGTCCACCGTCGGCCTGGTGATCCCGACCGGCTACTCCTTCAATCTGGACGGCACCTCGATCTACCTGACCATGGCAGCGGTCTTCATCGCGCAGGCCACCAACACGCCGATGTCGTTGACGCAGCAACTGACGCTGTTGGCCGTGCTGCTGTTGACGTCCAAGGGCGCAGCCGGCGTGACCGGCAGCGGCTTCATCGTGCTGGCCGCCACGCTCAGCGCCGTCGGCGGCATCCCGGTCGCGGGCCTGGCCTTGATCCTGGGCATTGACCGCTTCATGAGCGAGGCGCGCGCGCTGACCAATTTGATCGGCAACGGCGTGGCCACCCTGGTGGTTGCGAAATGGACCGGCGACCTGGATGTTGAGCGCATGAATAGGCATCTCAACAACGAAACCAATCTGGAAGCCGATGCGCCCGAACAGGTTCTGGACCGCGTCAACGTGCAGCTGAAGGCCTGACTTCAGAAGCCTGCTGGATGGTCGGGGCCGCCGGGGAACTCTCAAGGGCATCTCTGAGCAGTGGCCCGCGCCGCAGGCCGATGCAGGCCGATACAGGCAGATACAGGCCATCAAGAGAGCCCAGGCGCGCAGGCTGCAACCCCAGCAAACGCAAGAGACAGCGACGCTTCAGCCGCGCAACTGATCGCGGTAGCTCCGCGAGACGCGAAGTTGCTGGCCGCTGCTGAGCGTCAACAAGGCCTCGCCATGTGGCAGCGGCGCGATGCGCTTCACATGGCTTGCGTTGACCACATGGCTGCGGTGCACGCGGATGAAGCCGGTGGCGGCCGGGTGGGCCAAAAAATCGGCCAAACTGCGCCGCTCCAGATAGGTCTCGGGTGGCGCATGCAGCTCGATGTAATTGTCGGCGGCCGCCACCCATTCGATCTCGTCCAAAGGCAGTTTGTGCAAAGCGCCGCGCCGCTCCACCAGCCAATGCCCGGCGGCGGGCTGCAACTGCTGCAAGGCGCGGACCAAGCCGCCCTGAACCTGGGCCTGGGCAGGTGCTGGGGCCGTGCGCTGCTGCAGCCTGCCACTCAGGCGCCGCAACGCCGTGGACAAGCGTTCGGCCGTGAAAGGCTTGAGCAGATAGTCCACCGCATGCAGATCAAAGGCTTGCAGCGCGTGCTCGTCATAGGCGGTACAGAACAAACAGGCCAGCGCCGGGCGCTCCTGCAACAGCTGCATGGCGAGATCAAGGCCGCTGCGCCCCGGCATCTGGATGTCCAGAATCAGCGCATCGATATCGAGCCGCGCCCGTAGCATCTGCATAGCCTCATCGGCATCGGCGGCCTCGCCCAGCCAGCTCACGTTGGCATCTTCAGCCAGCAGGCGGCGCAGCTTGGCGCGGGCCGGCGCTTCATCGTCGACGATCAGCAGCTTCACGCCTCGCTCCCGGCCGGCAAGACCAATTCCAAGGCCGTGCCACCACCTGCAGCCGGGCCTATCTGCAGCGTCGCACCGGCACCGTAGGCCACCCGCAGGCGCTGGCGCAGATTGACCAGACCCAGACCGCCTTCGCGCTCCAGCCGCTCGGCTGTCACACCGCTGTTGTGCACGCGGATGCGCAAATGCCGGCCCTCGTTGATCAGGCCGGCTTCCAGCCGCAGCGAGACCGTGCCGCCGCTCAGGGCCACGTCATGCTTGATCGCGTTCTCCACCGGGTCGAGCAGCAAGAGCGCCGGTACCGACCAAGCCTGCGCCTGCGGCTCGATCTGCCAATCCACTTGCAAGCGCTCGCCAAATCGGGCCTGCATCAGTTCCAGATAGGGTTCGATCAGAGCCAGCTCCTGGCGCAGGCTGTGCCAGCCCTGCTGCTGAGCCGCCAGCGCCGAGCGCAGCAAATCGGCCAGCCGGCACAGCAGCTGATCGGCCTTCTTGACATCCTCGTACATCACCGAGGAAATCAAGTTCAGGGTATTGAACAAAAAATGGGGATGAACCTGGGCTGTCAAGCGCGCCAGCCGCGCCTCGGACAATTCGGCGCGCAAACGCTCGCCCTGCTGCATTGAAAAAAGGCCGTGGACAATCGCCACCAGCAAGGCATAACTGACCAGGTCCTTGCCGGCCTCATAACCCAGCACGCTGAGTGCAGTGCCGGGCTCATATGCCAGTTGGGCCAGGCCATAGGCGGCAAAGCGCAGGCTGAACATGCCGGCCACATGGACCAAGATATAGAACGCGGCGCCGCCGATATGGCGCAGCACCTGCCGCCCGAGCGGCAGGCCGATGCCGGCCACATGCCAGCGGTAGACCAGCAGCGCCAAGGGCCCGGTCAACGCCGCCGAGCTGAACTCCCACAGAAAAGGCTCCCAGGGATGCTGGCCGCCATTGGCCAGGTAATGCTGCAGCTCCGACAGGCTGAGCAGCAGGGCCACGGTCAGCACAAAGGCGGCATAGGCCCAGGGCCACCACAGGGTCTTCTTGCTGCTTCCGATCGCCTCGCTCATGCGCGCAGCATAAGCGAGCCGGTCAAGCCAGGGCCAAACGCGCCCTTGCCGCCTGATACTCACGCGCCAGACGTGCGACCAATTGGCCGGCTGGCAGCACTTCGCGCACCGCGCCAATGCCCTGGCCGCAACCCCAGATTTCCTTCCAGGCCTTGGCGGCGCTGCCGCCAAAGTTCATCGCTGTCGGGTCGCTCTCGGGCAATTTGTCAGGGTCCATGCCGGCGTTGACGATGGAGCCGCGCAGATAGTTGCCATGCACGCCGGTGAACAAATTGCTGTAGACGATGTCATCGCTATTGCTGTCGACAATCATCTGCTTGTAGGCGTCTGCCGCGCGCGCTTCATCGGTGGCGATAAAGGCCGAGCCGATATAGGCGAAGTCCGCCCCCATGGCCTGGGCCGCCAACACCGCATCGCCACTGGCAATCGAGCCCGACAAGGCGACTGGGCCGTCGAACCATTCACGGATTTCCTGGATCAACGCGAACGGGCTTTTCACGCCGGCATGCCCTCCTGCCCCGGCCGCCACCGCGATCAGGCCATCGGCACCTTTTTCGATCGCCTTCTTGGCGAACTTGTTGTTGATGATGTCGTGCAGCACGATGCCGCCCCAGGCGTGAACCGCCTGGTTGACGTCTTCACGCGCGCCCAGCGAGGTGATGATGATGGACACCTTGTACTTGGCGCAGACCGCCATGTCGTGCTCAAGTCGGTCGTTACTTTTGTGCACGATCTGGTTGATCGCAAACGGGGCGGCCGGCTTGTCCGGGTTGGCCAGGTTGTAGGCGGCCAGTTCGGTGGTGATCTCGTTCAACCACTCGTCGAGCAATTCGGCTGGGCGGGCGTTCAGCGCCGGCATGGAGCCGACCACGCCGGCCTTGCACTGGGCAATCACCAGTTTGGGGTTGCTGATGATGAACAGCGGCGAGCCGATGATGGGCAGCGGCAGGTTTTGCAGAATTGCGGGCAAGGACATTGAAAGGGTCTCCGTTCAGAAATCACTCAAAAAGCGTCGAGCGACATCGCGGTGACGCTGTCGGCGCCCTCGACGATGGCATCACGCAGGCCGCCGGCGCGGCTCAGAATATGCTCGGCATAAAAGCGCGCGGTGGCGATCTTGGCGGACATGAAAGCGACGTCGACACCAGCAGCCAATTGATCCTCGGCCACCAGCAGCGAGCGCGCCAATTGCCAGCCGGCGACCAGATTGCCGGCCAACATCAGATAAGGCACCGAGCCGGCATAGGCTGCGTTCGGATTGCTGCGTGAATTGGCCGCGATGAAGTCCACCACATCCAGATAAGCCAGACGAGCAGCCGACAAGCGCTTGAGCACCGAGCGCGCGGCGGCGCTGTCACGCGCGGCCAGCTGCGCCTCGGTCGCCTCGACCAAGCCGGCCACCGAGCGGGCAAAGGCGCCGCCGTCGCGGCCGGTCTTGCGGCCGACCAGGTCATTCGCCTGGATCGCGGTCGTGCCTTCGTAAATGGTCAGGATCTTGGCGTCACGGTAGTGCTGAGCCGCGCCGGTTTCCTCAATGAAGCCCATGCCGCCATGCACTTGCACGCCCAGGTCGGTGACTTCCAGGCTCATCTCGGTGCTATAGCCCTTGACCAGAGGCACCAGAAATTCATAGAAGGTCTGCGCCTGCTTGGCGATCGCCGCATCAGCGTGGTGATGCGCGGTGTCATAGGCGCTGGCGGCGACGCTAGACATCGCCCGGCAACCTTCGGTCAGCGCGCGCATCGTCATCAACATGCGGCGCACATCGGGGTGGTGCAGGATGGGCGCGGCGCCACCACCGGCGGCGGTGCTGCCGTCAACGGGACGCGACTGCACGCGATCGCGGGCAAAGCTGGCTGCCTTTTGGTAGGAGCGCTCGGCCACTGCAATGCCCTGCACGCCGACGCCGAAACGGGCCGCGTTCATCATGATGAACATGTACTCAAGGCCACGGTTTTCCTCGCCAATGAGAGTCCCAACGGCACCGCCATGATCACCGAACTGCAGCACGGCAGTCGGGCTGGCCTTGATGCCCATCTTGTGCTCGATCGACACGCAATGCGCGTCGTTGCGGGCGCCTAATGAACCGTCCGCATTGACCATGAATTTCGGCACCAGGAACAAGCTGATGCCCTTGACGCCCTCGGGTGCGCCGACCACACGGGCCAACACCAGATGGACGATGTTCTCGGCCATATCGTGCTCACCATAGGTGATGAAGATCTTGGTGCCGAAGATCTTGTAAGTGCCGTCGGCTTGAGGCTCTGCGCGCGTGCGCACCTGGGCCAGATCGGAGCCGGCTTGTGGCTCGGTCAGGTTCATCGTACCGGTCCAGCTGCCATCGACCAGCTTGGGGATGAAGATATTCTTTTGCTCTTCGGACCCAGCGGTCAGCAAGGCTTCGATCGCGCCGTCGGTCAAGAGCGGACACAGCGCAAAGCTGACGTTAGCGCTATTGATCATCTCGCCGCAGGCCGCGCCAATCGTCTTGGGCAAGCCCTGACCGCCGAACTCATCCGGATGCTGCAGGCCTTGCCAGCCACCTTCGGCAAACTGCTTGAAAGCTTCTTTGAAACCGGGCGTGGTGAAAACCTGGCCGTCTTTCCAATAGGACGGATTCTTGTCGCCTTCCCAGTTCAGCGGAGCGATCACGTCTTCGCACAGCTTCGCGCATTCCTCCAGCACGGCTTGCGCGGTGTCGAGGTCAAAGTCGGCAAAGGCGGGAATCTTGTTCAATGCGGGCAGGTCGGCCAGCGCCTGCATATTGAACATCAGGTCTTTAACGGGGGCGCGGTAAGTCATTCTCTTGTCTCCAGAAAAAAGGCGCCGCGACCATGCAGTCGGGCGCCTTCAGGCTTACTAGTTACTCGAACAGGGAAAAATCAAAGACTCTTGACCAGTTCCGGCACGGCCACGAACAGGTCGGCTTCCAGGCCGTAATCGGCCACCGAGAAGATCGGTGCTTCGGCATCCTTGTTGATTGCGACGATCACCTTGGAGTCCTTCATGCCGGCCAGATGCTGGATCGCACCCGAGATGCCGCAAGCGATGTAGAGCTGGGGCGCCACGATCTTGCCGGTCTGGCCGACCTGCCAGTCGTTCGGTGCATAACCGGCATCCACAGCAGCGCGCGAGGCGCCGAGAGCGGCGCCGAGCTTGTCGGCCAGCGGTGTCAGCACTTCCATGAACTTGTCGTTCGAGCCCAGAGCGCGGCCGCCGGAGACGATCACCTTGGCTGCCGTCAGCTCGGGTCTGTCATTCTTGGTCACTTCACGGCCGGCGAAGCTGCTCTTGCCGCTGTCGGCGGCGGCTGCGATCACTTCAACGGCGGCGCTGCCACCGGTAGCGGCGGCCGCGTCAAAGCCGGTCGTGCGCACGGTCAGGATCTTGACCGCGTCGCTGCTTTGCACGGTGGCAATTGCGTTACCGGCGTAGATCGGGCGCTCAAAGGTGTCGGCGCTGATGACCTTGGTGACGTCGGACAGCTGAGCCATGTCCAGCAAGGCGGCCACCCGCGGCGCCACGTTTTTACCCGAGGCGGTGGCCGGGAACAGAATGTGGGTGTAGCCGGACGCAATCGCCAGCACTTGGGCGGCGAGGTTCTCGGCCAGGCCGTTTTCCAGCGCGGCGGCGTCGGCGTGCAAGACCTTGGCCACACCGGCGATTTGTGCAGCGGCAGCGGCGGCAGCGGCGGCATTGAAGCCAGCCACCAACACATGCACGTCGGCACCGGTCGCCAAAGCGGCAGTGACGGTATTCAAAGTCGCGCCCTTGATGTGGGCGTTGTCGTGTTCAGCAATAACGAGAGCAGTCATTGGGGATTCTCCGAATTCTTCTGATCAGGTTTAGCCAATGACCTTGGCTTCGTTTTTCAGCTTGTCGACCAAGGCGGCCACATCGGCCACCTTGATGCCGGCGCTGCGCTTGGGCGGCTCCTCGACCTTCAAGGTCTTGATGCGCGGCGCAACGTCCACGCCCAGATCGGCCGGCTTGATCACGTCCATCTGCTTCTTCTTGGCCTTCATGATGTTGGGCAACGTCACATAACGCGGCTCATTCAGGCGCAGGTCGGTGGTGATGACGGCGGGCAGCGTCAGCTTGACCGTTTCCAGGCCGCCGTCGACTTCACGCGTCACGGCGACGGAGTCGGCGGTCAACTCGACCTTGCTGGCGAACGTGCCCTGCGGCATGCCGGTCAGCGCGGCCAGCATCTGGCCGGTCTGGTTGCAGTCATCATCGATCGCCTGCTTGCCCAGGATCACCAGGCCAGGCTGCTCTTTATCGACCAAGGCCTTGAGCAATTTGGCAACGGCCAGCGGCTGCAACTCGGCATCGGTCTCGATCAGGATGGCGCGGTCGGCGCCAATCGCCATCGCCGTGCGCAGGGTTTCCTGGCACTGCGTGACGCCGCAAGACACGGCGATCACTTCGGTGACCACGCCCTTCTCTTTCAGGCGCACCGCTTCTTCGATGGCGATTTCATCAAAGGGGTTCATCGACATTTTCACGTTGGCGATATCCACGCCGCTGCCGTCGCTCTTGACGCGCACTTTGACGTTGTAGTCGACCACGCGTTTGACTGGGACCAGGACTTTCATCGATTACTCCAAGACTAATTGACGTTAACGTTAACCAGATTCTACGGGGGCGGCCCAGCAGCCCGGCAGCTTCTTTGCCGCAAAGCAGTAAAAAAGCACGATCGTTCTATTCTAGCCACTATGCCGGAGCTGCCCGACGACAAAAGCTAGACTGCCGCACTTAATGATCTCGACCATTCCTTCCAACCCGGCTTGCCTGGGTGTTTTTGACTCCGGCGTCGGCGGCCTCACCGTCTTGCGCGAGCTGCACCGCCTGCTGCCCGAAGTGCCCATGCTTTATGTAGCCGACGCTGCACATGCGCCCTATGGCCAGCGCGAACCCGACTACATCATTCAGCGCAGCCTGACCCTGGCCGAGCACTTGATAGACCAAGGAGCACGCGTCTTGGTGGTGGCTTGCAATACCGCCACCGCGCACGCGATTGGCGCGCTCAGGCAGCGCTGGCCTGAGCTGCCCATCGTTGGCACCGAGCCCGGCATCAAGCCGGCGGTGGCGGCCAGTCGCAACGGCCGCATCGGGGTGATGGCCACGCCGTCCACCATTGCCAGCGTCCGATTTGCCGATTTGATTGCGCGCCACGCCGGCGCGGCAGAGGTTTTCAGCCAGCCCTGCCCGGGTCTGGTCGCTTTGATCGAGCGCGGCGAGCTGGATACGCCGGCTTTGCATGAACTGCTTACCCAGCTGTGCCAACCCTTGGTCGATGCCCAGGTTGACACCGTCTTGATGGGCTGCACCCATTACCCCCTGGTGCAGCCGGCTTTACAGCGCGTGCTGGGCGAGCAAGTCAAGCTGCTCAATATCGAATCGGCGGTGGCGCAACAAGCCGCCAAGCAATGGCTTGGCCTGGGCTTGGCAAGGCAGCCGGGTGCCCAACAAAATGCTCAACAGGCCGCAAGCCTGCCCATTCTGCAAACAACAGGCAAAGCCGAAGCACTCAGTCAGTTTGTGCAACAGGCGCTGACTTGGCGTGTACAGGTGCAAGCCTTGCAAATCTAAAGCCTCATCACTTCACTTCACTTCGCGCGCTAGCTTGAGCATCTGCGAGCTGAGTACCAGTCCGCGCCGCTTGGCCTCGGTGTGATTGATGCGAAAAGCCAGTCCGTTGGGTTCGGCCACCAGCGCGATCACCGCGCCATTGCGGAAGGCCTCCGCGCTGTCGCCCACCACCAAGACCGGTTCCGCCGCCAGAGCCGTTTGCCAGCGCTGCAACTCGGCTCTGTCATCAAAACCCAAGAGCAGCAATTGACATTGCGCCGCTTGCTGTGGATCGGTCAGCACGCGCAGGCGGCTGCTCGCCTCGCCGAGGGATTTTGCAGTGAGCGCCTGCAGCGAAGCGTGCATGCTGGCCATGCGAGCATCACCGGCCACGCAATATGTGAACTCGCGCAAGGGTGGCGGCGGCCACTGCGTGAACTGGGCAAAACGGTAGATAAAGGCGGCCTTCAGTTGCGAGTCGTCCAGCGTCGGTGCCGCGCCGGCGGCCGGCGCCAGCAAGCAGCCCAGCAACGCGACGCTGAACCGCGCCGTCCAGCTCATGAACCGAATCTCCAGCTTAGGCCAAGTTGCACGCTGCGGCCCGGCTGTTGCGAGGGCAGAAGCTGCACTCTGGACCGATCGACGATGCGTGTGTCGCCAAGATTGTAGAAACCCAGGCTGACATCCAGATCCAGCCGCGGGCGCCAGAGCAGATTGACATTGTTCAAAAGATAGCCCGGCAGGTCTTCGGCCGCCGTATGGCGCCGGCTCATCGCGAACATTTGCCAAGACAGCTGCAAGGCGTCGCCGAAAATCGGCTGGCTGTAAAAGAACTTGAACAGCGCAGGCGGCGAATTGCTCAAGCCAGCCCCTTGCTTGTCGCGGCTGCGCTGCAAGGACAGCCCCACGCGCAAGTGCGCTCCTTGGTCCCAGCGACGCTCCAACTCCAGCTCGCTGCCGAAATTGCGCAGCTGCTTGCTGTTCTCAAACACAGGCAAATCCACTTGATTCAATTCGATCAAGTCCAAGAGCTGCGAGGCGTAGAGTGAAACACGGTACTGCAGCTGCGGCGTCAGTGCATGGTCCCAAGCCGCTTCCAAGGTGCGCACGCGCTCCGGCTTGGGCAAGGGCAGCTCCCATGAAGCATTGACCGCAAACTCATTCAAATTGGCGGCCCGAAAGGCGCTGCCATACATCAGCCTCAAGGTGGCGTCGGGCAGGCCGCTCCAGACCCAGGCCAGCCTGGGATTGATGCTGGGATCGGCCACCCGGGAACTATCCCGGCGCAGACCCAGAATCAATTGCTGCTTGTCGGCAATTTGCCATTCATCCTGCAAGAACAGACCAAGTCGCCGGTTGTCGCCCAAGTACTCCTGGAATGGTGGCTCGCCTTCCAGGCCAGACAGAATTCTTTGCTCGGCATCGTTTTGCACCTCCAGCCCAGCCATCAAGCGATGTTCGGCCCAGCGCCGGGTACTCAAACGAAGATCCCAGTTGGACCAGCTTCCGCGCGCCGTCGTCGCGTACATGCGCTGCTGTGCGGTTTGCGGGTCGACAGAGGGAAAGCGTTCCCGGTAATGGCTGCGCTTGGCCGAGACGGCCGCAAACAGGTCCCAATCCGGCCCAAAGCTCCGCTCGTGACTGAGTGAGACAAAGCTGTTGTCGCTCAGGATATAGGCTTGGTCGAACTGCACCGGCATTCTTTCAGGCACATAGCTGGGCAAGCCAAAGCTCTGCTCGGTATAGCCAGCGCGCAGCGCCCACTCACCTGCATTGAAACTACCAAACAGACGCTTGCCTCGCACCCACAGCCGCTCCCGCTGGGCGCTCACCTCCTCGGCCGGCGCTTCATAAGGCAAGGGCATATGGTCATGTTCGGACTGGCTGGCGGCCAGCCAGCCTTCCCAGCCGGCTTCCGAGCGATGCCCCCAACTGGCACGCGCCTGCTGCAGGCCCAGGGAATCTCGGCTGACCCGAACTTCAACGCCGGCCAATTTATCGGCGCGCTTGGTCATCACATTGACCACGCCCAAGAAGGCGTTATTGCCATACAGCGCAGAACCAGGCCCTGGCGCGAATTCCACCCGCTCGATCAGCTCAACATCGAGAAAAAAGTCGCCGCCCAGCAAGGCTGCGTCATACACATTCTCATTGACCCTCATGCCATCAATGAGAAAGAGCAAACGCGTGTTGAGATCGCCCGGACGGCCCAGTCCGCGCGCGCCCACATAGTTGAAGACACCGTCGCTGGTGGTGTAGAGGCCCGGCAGTGCCCGCAAGATATCGCTCATATTGCGAAAGCCAAAACGGGCAATTTCATCGGCGGTGATGACGTAGGTGGTGGTCGGCGCCTGCGCCGCACTTTGCGTGAAACGCGAGGAGGTGCTAACTTCAACGTCACGCGGCACCTGCTTGAGCGGCTGACGCAGTAATTCTTCCAGACCCATTTCCTGCTCTGGGTCCCTTGCAATCTGCGCCAACGTTGGCGCAGCAAGGCAGATGAGCAGCAAGGCGGCGGATGCTCGTGCCCAACTACGCCGCATGATTGGCCCGCCTGAACGTATTCTTGCCCGCCCGCTTGGCCGCGTACATCGCAACATCAGCTGCGCTCAAGAGCTGCGAAGCTTCGACCTCATCGGTGGGGCAAAAAGCCAAGCCTACCGTTGCGCCTATCGGCATCAAGTGCCCGCCAATCACCATGGGCTCCCGGATCGCGGCGATCAAGCGCAGCGCCAAGGTTTCGGCGGCGGCCTCGTCAGGCACGACCGGGAGGATCAAACCGAACTCGTCACCTCCCAGGCGGCACAACACATCGCCGGCCCGAAGCTCCCGGCTCATCCGAGCGGCCACCTCGCACAGCACCGCATCACCGGCATCATGGCCATGCCTGTCATTGACCAGTTTGAAGCTGTCCAGATCGATGAACATCAAGGCCATCAGCAAGGCGTTCTGGCAACTGTGAGCCATATGCCGCTGCAGGGCCGACTGGAAATACAGGCGATTGGGCAGCTTGGTCAGGCTATCTTGATGCGCGAGTTGCTCGAACTGCTGGCCGACGATTTGTTCGCGCTGCAACTGCTGATTCAACTCGGCCTGGCTGATCTCGACTCTCTTGAGCATCTGGTTGAAGCGCTCGCTCAAACGTCCGACCTCATCGGCACGATGAACCCGCGCACGCCGGCTGTAGTCCTGACTGGTGGAGACCTGCTCGGCCAGTTCTGACAGCTCGACAATGGGCGCCAGCGCATGCTTTTGCACCCTGCGCAAGAGCCGTCCAGCGACCAAGATCGCCATCCCTATCAAGACCGCCGCCACACCGACCATGCGCAAGACGGTGTACTGCAAGTCGCGCAAACTCTCGTGAACATTCA
>CAUPEV010000042.1:0-29060 GCA_963510335.1 uncultured Roseateles sp. | reverse complement strand
AGTTCGATCAAACAAGTTGCCGAGCCCAGCAAGTGCCGCAGGCAAACCCGCACATCACGCTGCGAAGCTGCACCAAAGCCGTGCTGCTGAGCTTGAGCGTCATGCCGGTTTTGCCACTCTATGCGCAACAAGCCGACAGCGACCCTAGCAAAAAGATTGAGCGGATTGAGCGGGTGGCAGTGACCGGCTCCGCCATCAAGCGCCTGGCCGATGAAACGGCGCTGCCCATGCAGGTCATCACCCGCGCGGACATCGCCAAGCAAGGCTTGACCACGGCGTCCGAGATCGTCGCCAGGATCAGCGCCGCCACCAATAATTTGACCGACGGCGGCAGCATCGCCTATGGCGGCTTTCGCGATCAAATGGGCATGAACGCAGCCAATCTGCGCGGCCTTGGTGTGTCCTCCACCCTGGTGCTGTTGAACGGCCGGCGCATGGCCAATTTCGCCTCGCCGGGCGACTCCTCCGGGGTTGACCTGAACACCATTCCTGCCGCCGCGATCGATCGGGTCGAAGTTTTACTCGACGGCGCATCGGCCATTTACGGCAGCGACGCCATTGGCGGCGTGATCAACTTCATCACCCGCAAGGACTACACCGGTGTTGAGCTCAGCGCCAGCTACGGCGACACCTCCGAAGGCGGCGCCAAGAAGACCACCGCGTCCATCGCGGGAGGCTTCGGCGACGCCGACCGCGACGGCTTCAACCTGTTTGCCGTGATGGACCTGCAAAAAACCGGCAGCCTGAATGCCAGCCAGCGCAAATTCATCAAGGAGCTGGACATCCCGGGCCGCTTGCCCGATTTGCTGTCCAGCGCAACCTTCCCCGGCAATATGCGGCTCGCCAGCAGCCAGCGCGACCTGCTCATCGATGATGGTTTCTCCAGCAATGGCAAGACCGTCATCGACAGCCGCACCGTCAACCCGGCCGCCGCCACAGGCTGCAATCCGCCCGCTACGCTGTATTTGCCCGATGGCATAGGCGGCATAGACGGCTGCACCTATGACTACATGCGCGATATCGAGCTGTACCCGAAGTCCGAGAAGTCGAGCTTTTTCGGCCGCGGGGTGCTCAATCTGGGCGGCGGCCACCAATTCTTTGCGGAAGCCGCGCTGAACCGCGCCAAGACGCTCTACGCCGGCACGCCCAATCGCGTCGATGCCGATATGGATGTGTCCAAAGTGCCCTCATTGGCCGGCACCAGCTTAGCCAAGCTGGACGCGGACGATGAAGACCGCATCATCACCGTGCGCACCCGCTTGGGCGAAGCGGGCTTGCGCACCAGCGAGCTGGTGTCGACCGGCCAGCGCTATGTGACGGGCTTGAACGGCACGCTCGCCAAGTGGGACTATGAGCTGGCCTACAACCACAGCATCAGCACCGTCTCCGACCGCAACTACCAAGGCTATTTGAACGAGCCGATGATCCGTGAGGGCTTTGCCACCGGCACACTGAACGCCTTCGGGCCGTCCAACGCGGCCGGCCTGGCGCTCTACGACAAGGCGCAGATCCGCGGCGAGGTGCGCCACGCCAAGGGGACGATGGACAGCGTGGACTTCCGGGCCACGCGCGCGCTCTATGCCTTGGCCGGCGGCGATTTGGCCTTGGCCCTGGGCGGCGAGTACCGCCGCGAGAAGCAGGACTATCACCAGTCCGAGGCGCTGGCCCAAGACTTGATCCTGGGTGAAACTTCGCAAGGTCCGGACGCCGACTTCGGCCGCTCGCGCAAAGTGGCCGCCGCCTTCGCTGAAATCAGCGCGCCCGTCACCAAAGAGCTGGAGTTGCAAGCTGCGCTGCGCTATGAGCGCTATCAGGTGTCCGGCAACGCCAGCAGCCCCAAAGTCGGGCTGAAATATGTGCCGATGAAAGAGTTGCTGCTGCGCGCCTCGGCCGGCGCGGGCTTTCGCGCGCCGAGCTTGTCGGATCTCTACCGCCCCGTGACGCAGGGCAGCTCCGCCACCCTGGTCGATCCGGTCTGCATGGCTGAAGATCCCAGCAATACCGTCACCGATTGCTCGGACATCTGGGCCACCTTGAACTACAGCAATGCCAAGCTCAAGCCCGAGAAATCTAAGCAGTTTTCGCTTGGCGCGGTGCTGGAAGCACACCAAGGCATGACGCTCAGCCTGGACTACTGGAACATCGAGAAAAGTGATCTGATCAGCTCGCTGGGCGTGGACTCCATCTTCGCCAACCTCGACAAATACGGCAACCTGGTACACCGCGACGAAGACAATGTGATTGACCACATCGATCTGGTGAAAGAAAACCGCGGCAAACAAAAAATCAGCGGCCTGGATCTGGGCGTGACGCTGACGGGTCTGAAGAGCGGCATAGGCACCTGGGGTCTGCGCTTGAACGGCACTTGGACGCTGAATTCCGAGCAACAAACCGGCGACGGCGATCCCTTCTATAGCAACCTCGGCCACTTCGTCAACGACGGCGTCGTGCAACGCTGGCGCCATACGGCCAGCTTGGACTGGAGCCAAGGGGACTTCGGCGCCACGCTGACCAATAGCTACCTGGCAGGCTACACAGACCAAAGCATCGTCGGCAAGGCCGACCGCAAGGTGTCGCAGTATTCGCTGTGGGACTTGACCGGCGCCTGGGCGGTCAACCCCGCCCTCACCGTAAGGGCCGGTGTGAAGAATCTGCTCGACACGGCGCCGCCGTTCTCGCAGCAGGCCTGGTTCTTCTTATCAGGCTATGACCCCAGCTACACCGACCCACGTGGCCGCTTCTTGTTCGTGAGTGCGCGCTATTCCTTCAAATAGAAATCTGTCGCGCCGCCGCGCTTTGGCTTGGCTGGGCGGTTTGACGTTAAGCCCGGCGAGCGCCGTCGATGCGACCGTCACATCAGGCATTGCCGAGCAGTTGACGGCGTCCATCCCGGCGCTTTTGCATGAACTGCGCGTCCCTGGGGTGGCCTTGGTCTTGCTGCAGCACGGCCAGCCGGCTTGGTCGGCCCAGTTCGGTCTGTTAGAAGCGGGCTCGCAGCGGGCCGTACGGCCCGTGCAGTCCGACAGCGTCTTCGAAGCCGCATCGATGAGCAAGCCGCTGTTCGCCTATCTGGTGCTGCAAGCGGCGCAGGCAGGACAGCTCGATCTGGACAAACCCGTCCGGCAATACCTGCCACAAGAAGTATTTCAACCGCCGCAAGCATGGCAGGCCTTGATCACCGCGCGCATGCTGCTGACGCACCGCTCTGGCCTGCCAAATTGGCGCAGCGAAGAGGACGAAAGCAGCAAGTCCTTGCGCATAGGCTTCGAGCCAGGCGAGCGTTTTCAATACTCAGGCGAAGGCTATTTCTATTTGCAGCGGGTGCTGGAGCACATCACAGGCAAATCCTTGCAAGCCCTGGCCGAGAAAAATCTCTTCACGCCACTTGGCATGCGCAACAGCAGCTTTGTGCTGACGCCGCATTTGGACTCATTGCGCGCGCGTGGGCATGACGACAAGGGTCAGGTTTTGCCCACGCAGGCCTACCGCGAAGCCAACGCCGCCTACACACTCTATACGACCGCCGCAGACTACGCGCTATTTTTGGCCGAGATGCTGAAGCTGGATCGAAGCGCCGCGCATTCACTCTCGGCCAAGAGCTTGCATGCGATGCTGGCGCACGCCACACCGGCGACCGACCGCGCCCCAATCCAGCGCCCCGGCTTGGCCCAAGGTCAGGCGGTCTTTTGGGGCTTGGGCTGGGCCATCAACACGACGGCCCAGGGCGACATCCTCTATCACACCGGCACCAACAGCAGTGGCTTTCGCAACTATTGCCAGTTCTCACCCAGCCGCCAAAGCGGCTTCGTTCTGATGAGCAATGGCTTGAACGGCAACCTGCTCTGGATGCGCTTGATGTCGATACTGGGCGAGCTGTAGCCTCAGTGCGTGGTCTGCTACAGGCCAGCGCCCGCAGCACGCTTGTTTTGCGAACCGGCACCTGCAGCACGCAAGCCACCATTCATATCACCGCTCTCAATCACGGTGACGGCACTTGTCGGACCGCCTTTATCGCGCCTTGGTATGCGCGAACCGGTGACCATCACCCCCTCATCGCGCTCTGCGATTTGACCGCCGCTTTCCGGAGTCCCGGCGCAGCCCTGCAAAGTGCCCAGTGCCACGAGGCTGAAAGTCGCCGCCAAGGTCAAACCAAGACCAGAAAATGCACTCATTTTTACTCCCTCCCATCGTTCAAAAAACTCCGGCAGACTGGCCAGCAAAGCTTCAAGCTTCGTCTTCAGGTCACAGTCTTAAACGCCAGGTCCGCGCGCCGCGGACGCCCTCCAGACTTTGGAGGGGCCAATAGACTAACAGCGAGTTCAGCGGGCGTCAGAAGTCATGGCCAATGAGCCCAGGCCAGCCTTGCGCGTTCATTCAGTCGGCAGCCATTCCCAACTCGTTCGCCATGCGCTGCACCAGCGCTTTCAGGGCTTCCAGCTCGGCATTCATGCGCTGCTGCTCGGCGCGCAAAAACGCCAGCTCGTCGTCGCGCGGCAGCGCGCCAAGGCCAACTTCTTGCTGCACCTCGCCACACAAGAGATGCGCCCAACGCGCTTCACGCGCGCCCGGCGCACGCGCGAGCTTGATGACATAGGCTGGCCGTGTGTCGGTTTTTTCAGCCAACTCTTCAAGAAAACCTTCGACCGAAGAGAGGTCGGCAAATCGGTGCAGACGCTCGGTGTGCAGGCGCAGCTCGGCGGTCGTCAGCGGCCCGCGCAGCATCAGCAGGGTCAAGCAAGCCAGCGCTGCGCCCGGCACGCCCAAACCCCTGGCGCCGTTGTGCTCGAAGCGCAGCACCCGGTTGCCACTGACGGTGTTGACCAGGTGCATGGACTTCAGCTCCTCCAGCGCCTGCAGCACATCGGGTTCGCTTGCATTCATCACCGGATCACGAGCGGTCTTCTGATTGCAGCCCAGGGTCAGAGCGTTCAACGAGAGTGGATAACTGTCAGGGACCGTGGCAGCTTTTTCGACCAGTACGGCGAGTACACGCGCCTCCAGCGCGGTCAATGTTCTCAATGTCATAGCGATGCCGATTTAGACGCCGAATCCATCATCGGCCTGAATGATCGCGCCATTGATGAAATGGCTCTCATTGGCACACAGCATCAAAAGCGAAGTGTCCAGATCCTGCGGCTGCCCAACGCGCTTGCGTGGCAGCAGCTCGACCAGCTTCTTGCCCTGCTCGGTGCCCCAGTGATGGTGATTGATCTCGGTGTCGATATAGCCGGGGCAGATCGCATTCACATTGATGCCGTACTTGCCCCATTCCAAGGCCATCGCACGGGTCATATGGATGACCGCCGCCTTGCTCATCGAATACACGCCAATCTGGCTCAACACGCGCAGGCCGGCCATCGAAGCGATATTGACGATGCGCCCGCCAATGAAGGTGCCCGGGGAAGAGCCTTGCGCACGGCCCAACATGCGCTTGCCCACCTCTTGCGCGACGAAAAACGCACCGCGCACATTCGTGTCCATCACAAAGTCGTAGTCATCGCCGCTCACTTCGGTGAGCTTTTGCGTGGTGCTGACGCCGGAGTTGTTGACCAAGATATCGATCGTGCCGACCTCGGTCTCGGCATGCGCCACCGCCGACTTGATGCTGTCCAGGTCGGTCACGTCCAGCGTCACCACATGGGCGTCGCCGCCATTGCCTTCGATTTCGCTGCGCAGGGTCTTCAGCCGCTCGGTGCGCCGCCCGGCCAAAACCACACAGGCGCCTGCCACCGCGAGGGTCTTGGCAAACTGGGCGCCTAGTCCGCTGGAGGCGCCGGTTACGAGGGCCACGCGGCCCGACAAGTCAATGCTATAGCTCATGCTCAATGCTCCTGAATCGTTGTCAGGAAGATTAGCACGCTGGCCGCAAAGACCAAGCTATTGACTTGAAGCTGGATTTACTAGGAGGCTGTCGGACCCCAAGCCCGACAGCCTCCTAGACTGCCCTCACCAAACCAAAAAGCACGATCGTTCTTTTTTCATTTCTGCCCAGTAGAATGCGGGCCAATTACTGAGGGATGAGGGGGCGCGCGTGCATGCCGCCCTTTCCCCTTGAAAAGAATCAAGCCAAAGGATGAATATGACCAGCTCCGAATTTGTCGCTCAATATGGCCCACGCGAAAGCATGGACTACGACGTCGTCATCGTCGGCGGCGGCCCCGGCGGCTTGGCCGCAGCGATTCGGCTCAAGCAGTTGGCGGCCGCGCAAAGCCGCGAGCTGTCGGTGGTGGTGCTGGAGAAGGGCTCGGAGCCGGGCGCCCATATTCTGTCCGGCGCCGTGATGGATCCGCGCGCGCTGACCGAACTCATCCCCGATTGGGAGCAGCTCGGCGCGCCGCTCAAGCAGCCAGTGACGGCCGACGAAGTCCTGTTCCTGAACGAAACCGGCGCCACCAGCACGCCACATTGGTTGATCCCGGAATGCTTCCACAACCAAGGCAATTACGTCATTTCGCTGGGCGCGGTGACGAAGTGGTTGGGCGAGCAAGCAGAAGGCTTGGGCGTGGAGATTTTCCCCGGCTTTGCGGCGGCCGAGATCGTTTACGGCGAAGACGGCTCGGTACGCGGCGTCGCCACCGGCAATCTCGGCGTTGGCAAAGACGGCCAGCCGCATGAAGGCTTTCAGCTCGGCATGGAGCTGCTGGGCAAGTACACGATCTTTGCCGAGGGCGCACGTGGCCACTTGGGTAAGCAGTTGATTGCCAATTTCTCGCTCGACGCGGGCAAGGATCCGCAGAGCTATGCCTTGGGCATCAAAGAGCTGTGGGAAGTGCCCCCCGCGCAGGCCAAGCCCGGCTTGGTTGTGCACACCGCCGGCTGGCCAATGGACGGAGACACCTATGGCGGCGGCTTCCTCTACCACTTGGAAGGCAATAAGGTCACGCTCGGCTATGTGGTCGGCCTCGACTATAAAAACCCCTGGCTCTCGCCGTTTGAGGAAATGCAGCGTTGGAAGACCCATCCCAGCATTCGCGCCCATTTGGAAGGCGGCAAGCGCATCAGCTACGGCGCTCGCGCAATCACGGCCGGCGGACTGCTGTCCTTGCCCAAGACCGTCTTCCCGGGCGGCGCCTTGGTCGGCTGCGACGCGGGCTACCTGAACGCCTCACGCATCAAGGGCAGCCACGCAGCGATCAAGTCCGGCATGCTGGCTGCCGATGCGGCTTTTGAGGCCCTGGCCGCCGGCCGCCAACATGATGAGTTACTTGCTTACCCGGCAGCTTTTGAGCAAAGCTGGCTGCATGCTGAGCTGAACCAGGCGCGCAACTTCAAGCAATGGTTCAAGAAGGGCAACACGGTCGGCACTATGATGACCGGCATCGAACAGTGGCTGCTGCCCAAACTCGGCATCAAGAGCCCACCTTGGACCATACACCGCACGGTTCCCGATCACCTTTACCTGAAGTCGGCCGCCGAATGCGCCAAGATCGACTACCCGAAGCCGGACGGCAAGCTGACTTTTGACCGCCTGTCCTCGGTGTTTGTGTCCAACACCAACCATGAAGAGAACCAACCGGCGCATTTGACGCTGAAGGATGCCTCGGTGCCGGTGGCCATCAATCTGGCCAAGTTCGCCGGGCCAGAGAGCCGCTACTGCCCCGCCGGCGTCTATGAGTTCATCAAAACCGAGGCCGGTGCCGACAAGTTGCAGATCAATGCGCAGAACTGCGTGCACTGCAAGACTTGCGACATCAAAGACCCGACACAGAACATCGTATGGATCACGCCCGAGGGCGGCGGTGGACCAAATTACGCCGGCATGTAAGTGCCGCCCAAAGTAAAAGAAGAAAAAGAAAACCGGCCGAATTCAAACAAGAATTCGGCCGGTTTTTATGGCTGCCCGATAAGGCAGCCCGAGACTTGCATCAATCCGACTGCACAGCTTTCCAACCCTGCGCCGGATCGGGGTTGAAACTTGTGATCGCCGACGCTTTTCCAGCCGAGCGGGGGCCCAAATCAGCCTCGAACACCTGCCCGTCCTGATTGACCTTGAAGCTCATCACGCCGGTCTCGCCATATTTCAGCGGCCAAGCCAGCATCGCAAAACCGGTCTCCATGCGCTTGCCAATCAGGTAGCTGCGCGCACCACCCTTGGCTGCATCGCCTTGAGCCGTGAGCAGCTTGAAGCGATAGCCGTGATAGCCCTCGCTCACCTTCTTGGGCAGAAAACCCTCACCCAATGGGCTTTCATCGCCCAGGCTGGCGGGCCAGATCAGACCGTCGCGCTTGCCCGCTGAGCTGATGATGCGCTGGGCATACTCGAGCAGGCCGTCACCATTGCGATCGAGCAGCGCGTATTCGCGCTGCGCATCGACCGAAGCCAACAAGGCCTGAATCGCCGCATGTTCATTGGCGCCAATGCGACGCTCCAGCATGTTCAAGCGGCCGCCTGTGGGGTCAAAACGCCACTGGCCATCTTTGCCTTGCAGCAGCGGTATCGGCAACGCCCAAGGGTCGGTACCGACCAGCAACTCGCCCAGCCCTTGCTTGACCGTGACCGAACGGGCTTGATGGGCTTTCTCCAAGAATGTGTAGCGATCCTCGGCCGACACATCGCCCAGCGGCATCAACTTGGCCCAGTCATTGCCCAATACTCGCTTCAGTGCGACAGGATCACTGGTCGCGACCGCGTCGATGAAGGCATCAGCGGCAGCTTCCGGCTTGACGAAAGCGGTTTGCGCTTGCGCCAAGCCGCTGAAGGCCAAGCCGGCAAGCAAGGCAAAGTAGCGCAACTCAAACAAGGGCTTGAGGCATGTAGTTTTGAATGTCATGGCTTTTCCTTATGCTTTTGCTTTTCCATTGCCTTCGATCACCGCTGCCTCCCGCCGCCGCCTGCGCGCCCGCCACCACCGGCCGGCCTTGCGCCCCCCGAATGCTGGCTCATCGAGCCGCGGCTCGCCTGCCCGCGCGAGGCATTGGCCCGCGAGGCACCGCTGTCATGCACGCCCGACAGCGCGCCGCTGTTGTTGCGGCCGCCACCAGCGCCAGCACCACCTTCACGATTGGCAGACCGATTCGAGGCCGCGGAATCCCGCTGAGCCGGCCGACGGTCGGCGTCACCTCGATCCGGCCGGCTGTCAGCGCCACCGCGGTCTGAACGATTGACGGCCTGACTGGCCTTGTCACGATCCACGCCTTGCAGCTTCTCGCGTCCGGCGACGGGGTCGGCACCGCGCTCCTTCAAAGTCTCTGACGCGCGCGCCCGGTCCATATCACGCTGACTATCTTTGCCCTTGAAGGCATCGCGGTCCTTGGCACCTGCCGCCTGCGCCTTGTTGCCGTACTGTTCGCGGCTCTTGGCATCCCGGTAAGGCACGTCCTTGCGCCGCTCGGGGTTGTGCTTGAAGCTATTGTTATTGTTGGTGATTTGGCGGTTGCTGACGTTGATATTGTTGTAACGATTGACGTTGATATTGACGCTGTTGTGGCCCCAGTTATAGCCACCCCACAAGGAATTGTGGATACCGACAATGGCCGCGCCCCACACCACGCCCGCGACGAAGGCGCCGCCGGGGTAGTAATAAGGCGGTGGCGCCCAGTAATACGGCGGGTAGGTCGGATACCACCAACTGCCGTAAACGACGGTCGGCTGATAGACCGGCACGTAGACCGTCTGCGGCTGCGCCGGCTCGATGATGATCACTTGCTTGTTGTTCTCGGTCTGTGTGGTGACCTTTTGCTGCTCATTGGCCTTCAAGTTGCCAGCTTCCTGCGCTTTTTTGCGCATGAACTGCACCCGGTCCATCAAGCGCGCCGGGTCTTCGAGAAAGGCATCGCCCAGACGCTGCACATCACCTGGGTTGGCATCCATCATCGCCAAGACCTGCGGAAAGGCAACCAAAGACTGCACCGAGGGTTCCCAAGGCTTGGTCTCGATCTGCTTGACTGCAGCGTCACCCTTCTCGTTCGGATGGGCTTTGGACCAGGCCGCTGCTTCCTTGACGTCGCTTGGGTAGGTCGAGGCCATCAAGATCTGCGACAGCAGCGAGTCCGGATAGAGCGCGATAGGCGCCAGCATCTGGTCCAACTCTTCGTCCTTGAAGCTCGCATCAGCGGCACGGGCCGCACCCACCATGCCGATCAAGCACAAGCTCAGCAGCAGCGCTCGCGTCAACATTTGCAGCATATGCCCGTAATTTTCGAGCCCGTTGCGGCCCTTGGCCCTACGATGAAAAGCATCAGTCGTCATAGTTGGTTCCTCGGCAACACAATCACACGCACAGCTCCGCGCAATATACGCGAACCCGAACTGCCTGCGCGTTAGGGCAGCCTGATAAACAGCAGTTCCGCCACGGCTGGCAAGGCGCGCCGATGATTGTCAAGACT
The DNA here is from genome assembly GCA_963510335.1 of uncultured Roseateles sp. GTDB lineage: Bacteria > Pseudomonadota > Gammaproteobacteria > Burkholderiales > Burkholderiaceae_C > Paucibacter_A. The sequence continues at coordinate 18,734 of CAUPEV010000042.1, read as the reverse complement.
GTCAAAGCGACAATGCCTTGCGCCAGCGCAAGATTCCTCCTACTCACCCCCATGCTCAGTCCTTTGATCCATACAGTTTTCACCAGCCCATCGGCGCAAAAATTTTGGCGGCTCGCCTTATTCACATTGCTCATTTTTATCAGCTATCTGGCGGTGGCACCCGCGCCACCCAAGGGCTTGAGTAGCGGCTGGGACAAGCTCAACCATGCCTTGGCCTTTGCCAGCTTGGCTTTTTGCGGCCACTGGAGCTTGAGTAGCGGGCGCGCGCGCTGGCTGGCCCTGCCGCTGCTGCTCTTGGCTTATGGCGGGGCCATCGAATTGGTGCAGCTGCAAGTGCCGGGACGCGAGGGCGAATGGGCCGACCTGCTCGCCGACGCCGTCGGCATCGCGATCGGTCTATGCGCGGCAGGCTGTGTACTCGCGCTGAGAAAGAAATTGGCTGCCTAGCTAGCAAGGCCCAGCAACGCTTTTCGCGGCGGGTGCTGGCAATAGCGATTTAGCGCCGTCATGCGGCCTAAGCAAATTTAGGCTACTGTACGCTCGCCCCGCCTCCCGGAGACCGATGCGTGAAACCTAGCCCCGCCGAAGACCACGACACCCAAAGCAGCTCCAGAGCCGCTTTTTTGCAAAGGCTGCAGGCTGTCAGACGGCACACCGAAATGCTGGCGGCGCCTTTATCGGCCGAAGATCAAGCGCTGCAGTCCATGCCGGACGCCAGCCCGACCAAGTGGCATCAAGCACATACCAGCTGGTTTTTCGAAACACTGGTCTTGCAGCCCTGGTCACCCGGGTATCAAGTCTTCGATAGCCGCTTCTCGCGGCTGTTCAATTCCTATTACGAGTCATTGGGTATTCGCCACCCGCGCCCCCAACGCGGCCTGCTGAGTCGTCCCACGCTGAGCGAAGTGCAGGCTTACCGGGCCTATGTCGATGCCGCATTGCAGGACTTTGTCTTGCAGGCCGATGCCGATTCCTGGGCCAATGCCTGCGCATTGCTGGAGTTAGGCCTTCAGCATGAGCAGCAGCACCAGGAGTTGCTGCTGACCGACATCCTGCATGCTTTCAGCCTCAATCCCTTGTGCCCGGCCTACGAAGCCGCGCTTCCCAGCCCCTACCCCGAGACGGCGCTGAGCTGGTTGAGCTATCCCGGCGGTGTGGGCCAGATCGGTGCCGCACAAGCAGGCTTCTCGACAGGCATCTCAACAGGCTTCTCGTTTGACAACGAAGGCCCTCGCCACACTGTTCAGATTGCCGGCTATGAGATGGCCGATCGATTGGTGACTTGCGGTGAATATGCTGCCTTCATCGCCGACGGCGGCTACGCGAAAGCCAGCTTGTGGCTGTCCGATGGCTGGGCGCTCGTGCAAGCGCAGGGCTGGCAGCATCCTGCCTACTGGCGCGCGCCTCCCGAGGACGGAACTAAGGCGGGTCAATGGCATGTCTTTGGCTTGGCCGGCGAGCAGCCACTGGACCCTCACGCACCGGTCATGCACTTGAGCTTTTACGAAGCCGCCGCCTTCGCGGAATGGGCCGGGGCACGCTTGCCGACCGAGGCTGAATGGGAGCTGGCTGCTGCCACCACCGCTGTCGCCAGCGCTGATGCACCCGAAAGAGCCGGCCTACGCCAGCTCAGCGATCAAGCCTGGCAATGGACCCATTCTGCCTATCACCCCTACCCCGGCTTCAAACCCTGGGCCGGCGCGGTCGGCGAATACAACGGCAAGTTCATGATCGGGCAAATGGTGCTGCGCGGCGGCAGCCTGGCCACGCCGCCCGGCCATGCCAGGCTCAGCTACCGCAACTTCTTCCCACCCCATGTACGCTGGCAATTCAGCGGCCTGCGCTTGGCGCGAGATCTGAATATGAAACAAGGCAGCACATGACATTGGCACCACTCAAGAAAGTCTTGGCCAAGCCCGGCTTTGCCGATGACTTGCATCAAGCCCTGGCTCACCGCCCGCGCAGCATTTCGCCCAAGTACTTTTACGACGATCAGGGCTCGGCCTTGTTCGAGCAAATCTGCCGTCTGCCCGAGTACTACCCGACCCGCACCGAGTTGGCACTGCTGCACCGCCATGCGGCCGAGATGGCTGAGTTGATGGGCCCGCAGGCGCAGCTGATCGAGTACGGCGCCGGTGCGCTGACCAAGGTGCGGCTCTTGCTGCAACAGCTGCAGCGGCCGCAGGCTTTTGTGCCAATCGACATCTCGGGCCCGCATCTCTTGCAAGCCTGCGCCGCGCTGCAGGCCGACTACCCCGACTTGGCGCTTCATCCTGTGGTGGGCGACTTCACCCACACCGTCACGCTGCCGGCGGCGCCTGCTCTTGGCAGCGGTCGCAGGGTGGGGTTTTTTCCTGGCTCCAGCATAGGCAATTTCACGCCCGCACAAGCGCTCGAGTTCTTGTCGATGACGGCCGCTCAGTTGCGCGGCGGAGGCTTGCTGATAGGCGTAGACCTGATCAAAGACCCGGCGCTGCTGCACGCAGCCTATAACGACAGCCAAGGCGTCACGGCCCGCTTCAACTTGAACCTGCTCGAGCGCGCGCGGCGTGAGCTCGGCGCGACCTTTGCTGCGGACGGCTTTTGCCACAGCGCCTTTTATAACGCGCCATTGCAGCGCATAGAAATGCACTTGCTGAGCCTGCGTCGCCAGGTATTGAACCTGCAAGGTGTGGACTACGCGTTCGAGGCCGGCGAAACCCTGCATACCGAGAACTCGTACAAATACAGCGTAGAGAGCTTTCAAGCCTTGGCCCAGCGCGCCGGCTACAAGGCCGGGCCAGTCTGGACCGATGCCCAAAATTGGTTCAGCCTGCATTGGCTGCAAGCGCCGGATCCTTAACCAAGACAAGCTCGACTTGCTGTCACCAAGGCTTCACACAAAGCGGCAATGCTCTGGCCACGGCATGTCGCCGTGACCCCTTATCTGAACGGAAGATCAAGCCATGAGCAACGAGCAAACGCTGGATACGCCTGTCGACAATGCCGCCGAACTGCAAGATGAGTTCGTTGATGAGGAGCTGGATTCGATCGGCGACCACCACCGCATGGCGGCCCACCACTTTTCGCTCGCGGCCGAGCACCATATCGCCGCGGCGGCAGCCGATGATGATGGCGACGACGAGGCCAATGCGCGCCACGCCTACCTCGCCTATCGCCATCAGCTCAACGCGGTGCAATATGCCGAAATCGCGGCCCTCGACAACGACTGCCTCGACGACACGCTGAACGGCTGAGCCTTACACCTGTGACACCCGTCACACCCGAAAAAAAACCTGTGAGACGGCCCGCATTGGTGTTTGAGCCGTTTCACAGGTGCCGTTGCTGGTCTAAATTGATGCGGTTAACTGAGCAGTAATGTCCGCACCGGTCAGGCGCTCGTGGCGCCTTGTTTGTCAAGAACTTTTCAGTCTCCTTTTCTCCCAGCTTTGCTGATGCTCGCTTGCATCCTGGCCGCCGCCTGCGCAGGACTGAGCTTGCCCGCCACCACTTGGCTGTGCACCGCCCAGAACTCCCCCTCTAGCGCAGGCCGGCCACGGTTGAGAATCTGCGCATTCAGGCGAATCGTCGAAGCGCAGGACTTGCGCCAGTCCATCATTTGTTTGGCCACAGGATCAAGCACAGGCACCAAATGGTTGGACAGACTGAAAAAGCCCGTCACCTTATTGGTATACAAATCGGCAAACTCCTGCGAGGCCATCCAGGTCAAGAGCTTGTAGGCGTCCTCTTTGTTCTTGGATCTGGGATTGATGCCCACGCCGATATCGGAATGATCGGAGATATGGCAGGCCGCGCCGGGCTTTGGCACCGGCGGCGGAAAAGCCCCGAAGTCCAGGCTTTGTGCCCGCATCGGGCCGATATCCCATGAGCCGGCCGGGTACACAGCGGCCCGGCCTAGGCCGAACAAGCTTTGCGAGTCGGCATTGGTCTGAGTCGGCGCGCCCTTGCTCAGCAAGGGCTGCAGCCTGGCCATCAGCTCCCAGACATTGACGAACTCCGCATCGCTGAGTTTGCGTTTGCCCGCAATCAGCGCTTTGCGACCCACCTCGCCCTGCCAGTAGGCCGGCCCCATGCCGTTGAAAATGACTTGGTGGGTCTCCCACTGATCGGCCAGACCCAAGGCCAAGGGTGTGTACTTGCCTTGCGCCTTGACGGTCTCCAGCAGCTTGAAGAACTCGGCCTCGGTGTTGGGCGGCTGCAAATTCAACTCGGCAAAGATCTTCTTGCTGTAGAAAAAACCGTGAATCACCGAGGCGATAGGCATGCAGTAAGTTTCGCGCCCGTCGTCGGTCTGCCATGCCAGCTTGGCAGAGGGCGGAAAGTCGTCCAACTGCGCGCGGCCGGCCACATCCAGACGCTCCAGCAAGCCTTTTTTGTACAGGTCCAGCGAGGCATCAAAGGGCCGGCAGGTGATCAAGTCACCGGCCGTACCCGCTGTCAGGCGCTGCTGCAGGCCGGCGTCATATTCGGTCGGCGCCGTCGGCGCGAACTTGACTTGCACACCCGGGTGCTTGCGCTGAAAGGCCGGTATCAAGACCTCCTCCCACAAGACCTTGTCGTCAACCCGCCAGCTCTCTATCGTCAGTCCTGCTGCCCGCACATTCGCTGACGCGACAAGCGCGCCCACACAGAGCAGACCAGCAAGCAATCGGTGATGGATGAGCATGGCAAGCCTAGCAAAGCTAGCAGTTCAGGAATTGCAGAGCCCGCACGATAGATTTACGGGCCTTGTAACGCAATCGACGCAGCGCTTGCGTCGCTGCGCGGGACCGAACACGGCCAAGCTTGAGCACTCACTAACGCCGCATTCGGGCAGACACCGCCCAGCATCGGCTGGCTGGGCCGCAAGCCGCCTTTAAGCAGCTGCAGGCCGGGTGCGCGCCTGAATCTGTGGCGCGCAGGCGTCGTGTTACGTTTTTTAACATCGGGCAAGAAGCCCGCGCTCATGGGATAGTTCCGCCAAACATCTGTTTGTCCCAGCAAAACCCCCAATCGCCAACTCGCTCAAGCGCCACAGACAATTGTCACAACAGCGCTTCCGCCCTCTTGCCTTGACTTACACAAGCTCACCGAAATCCAACGATTCTTTGGTCTGGCCGACATGGGCACAGGGCAAGATGGTTCGCATGATTGCGCTTGTTGCCTTTATTCCATTCGGCTTGATCGCCGCAACAGCGGCGCGCGCAGCGCCGCCACCACCTGCGCCTAGCTACACCGCCGCGGGCGACAACACGTCGGAACTCAATGTCTTGCATTGGTGGACCTCCACCAGCGAACGCGCCGCAGCCGACCATGTGGCGGCCCGCATGGCCGAGCTGGGCCTACGCTGGGTAGACGGCGCCGTGGCAGGCGGCGGCGGCGGACCGGCCATCAAGGTGCTCAACGAGCGCACGCTGCGCGGCATGGCCCCCAAGGTCGCACAACTGAATGGGCAAGCCACTTTTGAATGGGCCGAAATGGGCCTGCTGCTGGAGCTGGACGGCGTCGCCAAACGCCGCCAATGGGCGCGCACCATGTTCCCGCAGGTGATGGCGCAGCTCAATGTGCGCGAGCATGTGGTCGCCGCCCCGCTGGGCATACACCGCATCAACAATCTCTATCTGAACAAAGCGGTGTTTCGCCGCCTCAATATCGAGCTGCCCAGCCAATGGGCCGGCCTGCAAAGCGCTGCGCTGGCACTGCGTGCGGCTGGCGTGACACCGGTGGCCTTCAGTGATGAGCCCTGGCAGGTCGCAACGGTGTTTGAGACCTTGCTGCTGAGCGAAGCCGGGCCCGCGCTATACCGCAGGATGGTCGAGCAGCGCGACCCACAAGCCTTCAATGACCCCTCGGTTGAACGCGCCTTCCAGCGCCAGCGTGACTGGCGCAATATGGCGAGCGGCCCGGGCGAGCGCCCCTGGACCAGTCTGGTGGCAGATTTCGCCGCTGGCCGCGCCGCCATGTTGATCATGGGCGACTGGGCGCGCGGCGAGCTGGGCGCGCTGGGCCTGGAAGGTGGGCGCGATTTCGCCTGCCAGGCGGTGCCGGGCACCCAGGGCGTGCATCAATTCAGCATTGACACCTTGGCCATGCTGGCCGGCAACTACAGCGCGCAGGCCGAGCAGGAAAAAATGGCCGAGCTGCTCGGCAGCGCGACCCTGCAACTGGGCTACAACCGCATCAAGGGCTCGGTGCCGGTGCGCCGCGATGTGCCGGTAGATGAACTGGACTTGTGCGCTCAGCAGTCCTACCAATTGTTCGCCAACCCCGGCACGGCCCGTGTGCCAAGCCTGGTGCACCGCATGGCCTTTGAGGAAGTCGGGAAAAACGCTTTCATCGAAACCGTTCATCGCTTTGCGCTGGACCCCAAACAAACTCCCGCCGCAGCGCAGCGAAAGCTGCAAGGCCTGCTGCGCGCCCTCGGCCCTAAATCAATGAAACCGACACCATGACCCGAACGATCTTGATCGTTGACGACGACCAGAAAATCCGCACGCTGCTGAAGACCTATTTGGAGAAGAACCAGTACGAGGTACGCCTGGCGCATGACGGCGCGAGTTTTCTGGCCGAGTTCGAGCGCTTCAAGGATGAACTCAGTCTGTGCATTCTGGACGTCATGCTGCCCGACACCGAAGGCTTCGCGCTGTGTCAGGCCGTGCGCAAGCGCTCCGATGTGCCGGTCATCATGCTGACCGCCAGCGCCGATGAGACCGACCGCATCGTAGGTCTTGAGCTCGGCGCTGATGATTACATCGGCAAGCCCTTCAACCCGCGCGAATTGCTGGCCCGCATCAAGGCCATTCATCGCCGCTCCGGCCAAGACCGGGGGCAAACGGCACGCTATTTCCGCTTCAACGGTTTTGTGCTGGACATCCTTGAGCGCAGCCTCATCGACCCAGCCGGCGAGGCCTCAGCCCTCTCAGGCATGGACTTCCAACTGCTCAAGCTTTTGGTCGAGCATCCAGGTGAAGTGCTGGACCGCAGCCGCCTGGCCGAAGTCACGCGCGGCCGCGACCTCGGTCCGCTGGACAGATCGCTCGATGTACAGGTCAGCCGCCTGCGCCAGCGCTTGCATGACGACGGCAAGCAGCCGGCGCTGATCAAGACCGTGCGCGGTTCTGGTTATGTTTTTTCCACCACGGTCACGGCGGGCCATGCGCCTTGAGCCAAAGGCTTTGAGCGGGCGCGCTTGGCCGCAACGCTTCGGGGCCTTCCTTTTTGATAGTTTGCAAGGCCGCTTTGTGCTGGCCATGTTGGGCGGCTTGTTGCTGGTTCAGCTCTTGATCAATTTGCTCTGGTACAAGCAACTGGAGCAACGCACCACAAGGCAAACCGAACTCGCCGCCCATCACGTGGCGAGCGGCGCACTGGGGGCTTTGCGGGCCTTGCGCGAGTTGCCTGCCACCTACCGGCCGCTGCTGATCGAGCAGCTGCGCACCATGGGCGGCACGCGTTTTCTGGTCTTTTTCAACAACGCCGAGGTCGCCGTCAGTCCTTTGCCCGAGCAGGCGCTGGCACGCATGCTGGAGAGCAGCGTGCAGCAAGAGTTGCTGAGCCAACTGGCGCCGGGCACAAGGCTGCGCGTGACGCTGGCCTCGCCGCTCGGGCTCAAGGTCGCGCCCAGCGGCGCCCTGCTGGCTGATCTGCCCGACAGCTGGGTCGACCCTTCGTTGCTGGACGCCGAACGCCCCGCCCCCTTCCTCGTCATTCAAGCGGAGACCGAGCCGGGGCAATGGATGTACCTGAGCAGCGCCATGCCCGACCCCTACTTTCTGGAGCAGCTCGAGTTCTTCACCTGGCAGCGCATGACGCCGCAGCTGCTGACCTTGGGCCTGGCCTTGTTGATGACCTTGATTTCTGCCCGCGCCCTGACCAGCCCCTTGCGCGGCTTGAGCCAGGCCGCGGCCAGAGTCGGCCGGCGCGCCAACCCCAAGCCGTTGACGGTCACCGGCACCGCCGAGGTACGGCGCGCCATCGAGGCCTTCAATGAAATGCAAGAACGTATCCGGCGCTATCTGAGCGACCGTGAACGCTTGTTTGCCTCGATCTCGCATGATCTGCGCACGCCACTCACCCGGCTACGCTTGCGCAGCGAGTTGCTGGATGATTTGGCCGTGCAGGACGAGTTTCACGAAGATCTCGATGAGCTCGACATGATGGTCAAGACCGCGCTGCAGATTGTCAAAGACACCGATATTCACGAGAACCGGGTGCCGGTGCGCATTGATCTGGTCTTGCAGAAAATGGTCCGCGATGCCCGCATGGCCGGCCAGCAGATCGAGCTGTCAGAGCTGCCGCTGACGGTCTTCGGCAAGCCGTTGGCGCTCAAGCGCGCACTCGGCAACCTGATCGACAACGCCATGTTCTACGGCGCGAGCGCCGCACATGCCGATCAGAACAAGGTCGAGCTCTTGATGAGCGAAGGTGCAGCCGGCAGCCCGGAAGAGGGTCAGGTCTTGCTTACGGTGCGCGACTTCGGGCCTGGCGTGCCGGACAGCGCTTTGGCCAAGCTGGGCCAGCCCTACACCCGCTTCGCACATGGCTCCAAGATGCGCAAGGAGGGCTTGGGGCTGGGCCTGTCCATCGTGCGCGACATCGTCGCCGACCATGGCGGCGCCCTGCGCTTTCGCAATCACCCACAAGGCGGCTTCGAGGTGCGCCTGGGCCTGCCCGGCTATCCGAGCCAAACCACAACTCTTAGCAACAGTCTTCAGTAATGCAGCAAGCTCCTCAACAAATCGTGATCGTAGGCGGCGGCACTGCGGGCTGGATGGCGGCCAATCTCTTGGCGCATCAGTGGGGCCGCCATGGCACCCAAGTGACGCTGATTGAATCGAGCAACATCGGCATCATCGGTGTCGGCGAAGGCTCCACGCCCTATCTGCGCCAGTTCTTTGCCCGCCTCGGCATCACTGAGCGCGACTGGATGCCGGCTTGCAATGCCAGCTACAAATGCGGGATTCGTTTCCCGGCTTGGTCAAGCGTGCCGGGCTATGAGCAATATGTGCACCCCTTCTTCAACGCAGAAGATCTCGCCATAGGCAGCGAGTTTTTCACCAACGCCAAGCTGCGCAGACGCGGCAGCGACGCGCACGCCAACCCACAGGACTTCTTTCTTGCTGCTGAACTGGCGCGCCAGCGCAAAGCGCCCTTCTATCTGCCCCGCAGCGATGGCCAGACGCCCCTGCAGACCGACTACGCCTATCACTTTGACTCCGGCCTGCTGGGCGCATTCCTGAAAGCTCATGCCTGCAAATTGGGCATCAGGCATCAGATCGACACGGTGGCCCGCGTCGATCTGCACGAGAACGGCGACATTGCCCAATTGCTGATGCACAGCGGCGCTGTTGTCACGGGCGACCTGTTCATTGACTGCAGTGGCTTCAAGGGCTTATTGATCAATGAAGCGCTGGGCGAACCTTTTGTGTCCTACAAGGACAATCTATTCAACGACCGCGCCATCGCGATTCCGAGCGAGCTGAATGATGCCGAAGACATCCCTTCGGAAACCACGTCCACGGCATTGCGCCATGGCTGGGTCTGGAAGATTCCGCTCAGCAGCCGCTATGGCAATGGTTATGTCTATGCGAGTGACTTTGTCAGCCCCGAGCAGGCAGAGGCCGAGCTACGCTTGCACATGGGTGCTGCCGCCCACAAGCGAGAAGCACGCCACCTGAAAATGCGCGTGGGCCGGGTAGAACAACATTGGCGCAACAACTGTTTGGCGATCGGGCTCTCGCAAGGTTTCATCGAACCGCTGGAGGCCACCGCCCTGATGTTGATTCAATTCTCGGTGGAGCGCTTCATCGACATGATGGAGCAAGGCGAATTCAGTCGCCGCCACCAAGCGCGCTTCAATCAGCGCATCAATCAAATGTTTGAAGGCGTGCGCGACTATGTCGTGGCCCACTATCAGCTGAACACGCGCAAGGATTCCGATTACTGGCGCGCCAACCGGGCGCATCGCCATATCTCTGACCGCCTGGCCAGCATTCTTGAGGTCTGGGATCAGGGTGGCGACTTCGAGGCCGAGCTGACTCGCCATGGCGAGGCGCTGATGTATATCCGCCCCTCCTGGTAATGCCTTTTTTCGGGCATGGGTCGCTTCCCAGCGAGCCTCAAACCACTCAATGCGCAGGACCACAGCAAGGTACTGAAGGCCGAACAAGCGCGCGCAGCCTTGGCCGCAGCGTCCAATCAGTTCTACGGGCACCGCCAGTATCTGCAGCTCTTGAAATAGACGGTCGCGCAAGTTTGCGCAACCGTCCGCTCTTACTTCGACCTACTTCCAGCTGCGCATTTTGTGCCCGTGCAGGGCATAGAAAAGAATCAGCACATAGCATGGCAGCATCACCCAGTAGGCCGCTTGCGAGCTGCCGGCATCGGCGAAATGGCCATACAGCATAGGCAACAAAGCGCCCCCGGCAATGCCCATGATGAGGATTGCCGAGCCACTGGCCGTGTACTTGCCCAAGCCCTCCAACGCGAGCGGCCAAATCGACGGCCAAACCAATGCATTGGCAAAGCCCAGCAAGGCGAGAAACATCACCGTGTTCGGCACCACCGGCACGCCCGCCCAGCCAAGCAGCGCTTGAGCAAGCCCGCTGTCGCTGGCTGAGCTCATGACCACACCCACCGTGAAGCCAATACCGCTGAGCGCAGACAGGAGCAAGGCCGCTTTTTGCGACAGCAGCTTTGGGATTGCGGTAGCGCCAAGCAGATAGCCCAGCACCATAAAGCCCATGGTGTAGGAAGTCAGCACGGCAAAGTTCTGCACCCCGAGCTGATGTCCGTACAGGCCAATCGTGTCGCCGGCAATCACCTCGACGCCGACGTAGGCAAACAAAGACAGGGCCCCCAAGACCAGTTGCGGAAACTGCAAAACGCCATACTTTGTGACCGGCAGTTGCTGGTCCTCTTTCTCGACCGTCAATTCCGGCAAGGACGAGAAATGGATGATCGCCATAAAAATCAGCAAGCCGCCCGCCATCACCGCATAGGGAAACACCAGGCGCGCCGACAACTCCGAGCGCAAAGCCACCCTGCCGGCCTCGTCCAATGCCGCCAGCGCTGCATCCGAGAATCTGTCCATGCCGGACAAAATCATCGCCGAGAAAACCAGGGGCACCACTATGCCGGCGCCCTTATTGAACAAACCCATGATGCTGATGCGCATCGCCGCGCTTTCACGCGAGCCAATGCAAACAATATAGGGATTGATGGCGGTCTGCATCAAGGTCATGCCGGTTGCCAGGGTAAAAAGCGCCAACAAAAACAAACCATAGTGGCTCGTCTGGGCGGCCGGAATGAACAAGACGGCGCCTATGGCCATGATACCGAGACCTGCAGTCATGCCATTTTTATAGCCGATCCGGCTCAATACTGCCGCCGAAGGCGAGGCCATCACCGTGTAGGCTATATAGAAAGCAAAGGTCACCCAGAGTGCTTGAAAATTATTCAGGTCGCAGACGATCTTCAAGAATGGAATCAGTGAGCCATTCAGCCATGTGGCAAAACCCAGGATAAAGAATAAGAGGCTGATGAACAGCATGGCGATCACGACATCTTTCGATGATGACGCTCCCGCCGTTTGACTTTTTTGATGCATGACGGAGTCCAATTTACTGTGCCTTCATCGGTATTTAGAAAATAGGCATAAGCCGGTGTCAAAAAAGCCTCCGGGGGGAGGCTTTCTTTTCACTTCATCACCACTCGACCTGATTGAGCTCAGATCTTGTTGAGATAGTTCAGCTTAGAACTTGGCGCGTAGACCGATGCTGTAGCGAGCACCGTTCTCGTAAATGCCCACGGGAATACCGTCCGAGGTATTGGTCTTCACCAGCTCATTGTTCAAGTTCACCCCGGTTGCGAACAGGCTCAGCTTTGGCGTGATGTCCCAACTCGCGGTGGCATCCAATTGGCCATAAGCGCTATTGACTTGCTGCCCGCCGGAGTCCAAATCACCATATGACTTGGAGCGGTAGTTGTACGAAACTCGCATACTGATGCCGTTCTTTTCGTAATAGCCGCTCAAATTGAACTGATCACGTGAATTCCCCACCACCTTCAATGTCGGGTCACCCGGCTTTGCCTTGCCTGCTTCTGCATCGGTGAATGTGTAATTGGCCACGGCGCCAAATCCGGTATTCCCGAAAGGCTGCTGCCATTGCAACTCAAAGCCCTTGATATCCGCACCGTTGTCGGCGTTGTAAGGACGCTGGACATTGAAGGACTGGCCCCCAATCACCTCCCGGGTATATTGCTTGTAGGCGAAGGTATCCAGTTTCTTGACGAACGCTGTCGCGGCTATCACCGCAGCATCATCAAAATACCATTCAGCACCAAATTCGGCTTGATTGGCATGGACCGGCTTCAACAAAGGGTTGCCGGCTTTACCGTCGGTCAGAATAGTGCCGTCAGGGGTAAAGCCAGGGCTGAGCAAATCGAAGGAATGACGTGCCATCACCTTGGAAATCGCACCGCGGAGAATGACTTTCTTATTCAGGTCATAGGCCACATTCAGATTCGGCAATACATCGTTGTAGTTATTGTCTACGCTGACATGCTCATACTGCTTGGTGCTCGCATTGATGATGTTGCCTTCAGATGTTTGCTGTGTTTTCACAAAGCGCACACCCACATCGCCGCGCAATTTGTCCATTGCAAAATCACCCTTGACATAAGCGGCCGAGATTTTCTCGTTGATCTTGTAATTGGAGCCCGGCAGCGGCGCGTACACCATTACTTTGTCGTACATCGGGATGGCTTTGCTGTCCACCAAGCCGTCGTCAAACCAAGCATATTGAGTCAGCGCACCGGGCGTAGCGGCGGCTTGGCTCAGCAGTGGCGATGGGCCGGTGGACAAGTCTGCCAAGGAGAAAGGCTTCCACTCGGGCGACTTGGTGTTCACAGACCCTTGGATACGGGTGTTTTCAAGCGTGTTGTCGCGGAACTTGGCGCCGACGCTGATGGCATTGAAGAACGGCGTCGTCAGATCAAAAATCAGATCGCCCTGCACATAGTTCTCTTTGCCCTTCATTTCGCGTGTGCGGTCATCGCCACCTTGCAGAGTCAAGACTTTTGGATCGAGCGGGCTGATGTCCAGGTACTTGACGCCATATTTGTCCTTGCCCAGATCCAACTGCACGCGTGAATCACCTTGCATCCAGAAGTGACGGTCATGGGTGCTGCCGCCAGAGCTGGACGTGGTGCCAACTTGTCCATGCGCCTTCCAGTTATTGCCTTGATAGCTGCCGTCCAAATCCAGCACGTCCGACTTCATGAAGGACTTGCGGTAGATGGGCTCGAAAGAGACGCCGCCGACCTTGGGCAAAGTGCCGCCAACCAAAGCTTTTTTACCGTCAGATGTGCTGATGAACTTGGGGTCGACAACGTTGATATTGCCCTTCGCGTCGGCCAAACCACCGGCTTGCCACAGGTAGTTTTGGTTGTTGTTGTCCATTTTCATATCTGAATTCATGTAATTCAGAATGATGTCGGCCTCGCGCACTGGCTTGAATTCCAGCGCAATATTGGCGGTGGTGCGCTCGCGGTCTTGGCGGAAGATGGCCGAGCCACCACCCCATGAAGCGTAGGCGTCGGTCTTGACGCCATTTTGGTCAACGATAGGGCTTGTGCTGCCGCCGGCGGTGAAGTTCTCCAGGCCGTCACGGCGCATCGTGCGGGTCTGCCGGTTGACAGCCACCATCACACCGAAGGTCTTGTCCTCGTTCTTCCAATTCAAGAGACCCGACAACTGTGGGTCGGTCTTGGCTGGCAGCTTGCTGTAGATGGCCTCAACGCCAACTTGCGCGGTCAGTTGATCCTTGAAGTCCAGCGGCTTGCGCGTCTTGACGTTGACCAAACCGCCAATGCTGCCTTCGTCTTGGTCAGCCGAGGGGCTCTTGTAGACATTGATGCTACCGACGATTTCAGACGGCAAGATGTCGTAGTTGAAGCTGCGCGTTTGCGGCTCATTGAGCCACCATTCGGACGAGGAGACTGCCTGCCCGTTGAGCTGCGTCATGTTCAGGCTCTTGTCGGTGCCGCGCACGAAAATCGCCTTGCCTTCACCCCAGTTGCGGTCCACCGAGATGCCCGGCACGCGCTGCAGCGAGTCGGCGACGTTTCGGTCCGGGAACTTGCCCACATCTTCCGAGCGGATCGAATCAACGATGGCGTTTTGCTCGCGCTTTTCTGACAGATTGCGCTGCAGCGTGGCACGCACGCCGCGAATCTCAACCGTTTCCAGTTCGGCATTCTTGCCTGCCTGAGCTGTCGTGACGCCCGGGGCTTGAGGCGCCTCGTCGGCTGCGCTGGCGTTTTGAAACGCTGCAGCACCGACCATCAGGCTGATAAGGCTGGGCAGTAGCTTCTGCTTGAAAAGGGGCTGGGACATGTTTGACTCCGTTTGAATTTGTGGGCGAAAGGATTTGGCTAAATCGGTTCGAGGCCGCAATTTAGCGGCTCAGACGGGCTTTGGAGCGCGGCGTTGCGTTTTGTTGGACTTCCTTGCATGCAAGTTACATAGCAAGTGGGCCGCGCAAGATTGGGGCCGAAAACAGTCCGGGTAGACCCTGATCTCCCGATCAGGGTCTACCCTGGTCAAGCTAAATTCAGACTTGCGGCGCGGGCACGATGGTGGCCGAGCATTCGCCAAAACCAATACGGCGTGCGCCGTCCCTCACTGCAAAAGCACGCAGGCTGATGCAGTCTCCATCGGCCAGGAAGCTGCGGGTCTCGCCGTTGGGCAGGGTCAAGCTTTGCTTGCCGCCGTTGGAGAGCTCCAGCATTGAGCCACCTTCGCTCGCCTCGGGCCCTGATTGCGTACCTGTGCCCAATAAATCGCCCGGCTGCATATTGCAACCATTGCTGGCGTGGTGGGTCAGCATTTGCGCCAGCGTCCAGTAGGCATGCTTGAAGTTGGAGCGCATCAAGCGCGTGGCGGGCTCGCCGGCGGCGCGCATCGTCTCGGTCTGCAGCCAAACCTCCAACTCGATCTCGTAGCCGCCTTCGCTGCGGTTCTTGTCCGAGTCGAGATAGGGCAGCGGCTGCGGATCACTGGCCGGATGGGCAAAGGCGATGCGGAAGGGTTCCAGCGCGTCCATGGAGACGATCCAGGGCGAGATCGTGGTGGCGAAGTTCTTGGCCAAGAATGGGCCCAGTGGCTGGTATTCCCAGCCCTGCATATCGCGCGCCGACCAATCGTTCAGCAGCGTGACGCCGAACATATGCTCGTCCGCCTCGGCCATAGCGATGGGCTCGCCCAAGGGATTGCCGCCGGCCACAAACAGACCCAACTCCAACTCGTGATCAAGCCGCTTGCAGGCCGCGCGCACCGGCGCTTCGGCGCCTGGTGGCATCAGCTGACCCAAGGGGCGGCGCACCGTACTGCCGCTGACCCCAATCGAGCTGCTGCGGCCGTGATAGCCGATCGGTACCCATTTGTAGTTGGGCAGTAATGGGTTATCCGGACGGAACAGTTTGCCCACCGTGGTGGCATGGTGGATGCCGGTGTAGAAATCGGTGTAGTCGCCGATGCGGCAAGGCACAGCCATTTGCGCCAGCGCTTGCGGCACAAGGCACGCCGTCAGTGCAAGCTGCTGCTTGGAGCCTTCGGCCAGCGCATCGAACAAGGCATGACGCACGAGGCGGCGCTTGGCCGCCGACTGCGCCATAAAACTATTGAGATCACCATCCGCCAAGGGCTGCAGCAACACTTGCACGGCCGAGCTCCAACGCCCGGCACTTGCCGCCAAGTGCAGATCGAGAATCTGATCGCCGATGGCAATGCCGACACGGGCGTTCTCGTTCGAGCCGGCGCGGCGGAACAGGCCGTAGGGCAGGTTTTGCAAGGGAAAGTCGGTGTCCGCCACATTGGCGCTGGCGACCCAGCTCTGTGCTTGCGGGTTGTGGGTATGGTCAAGAAGGCTCATGAGATCTATTCCTGAAAGTTATCGGCAAAGTTGTCAGCCAAACCGTCCCAACAGGCGGCGTAGTTGGATTCAAGCGCGCCGCCACGCAGCGCGAACTCGGTCGGCAGCAAACGCCAACGGGTCTCAAACATAAAGGCCAAGGTGTTGTCGAGCTTGTGCGGTGCCAACTCGGCATGGGATGCCTTATCGAAGGCCTCGGTATCGGGGCCATGCGGCACATAGGCATTGTGCAGGCTGGAGCCGCCGGGCTTGAAGCCCTCGGGCTTGGCGTCGTACTGGCCAAGCACCAGGCCCATGTACTCGCTCATCACATTGCGGTGATACCAAGGCGGGCGAAAGCTGTCCTCGGCCACCATCCAGCGCGGCGGGAAGATCACGAAGTCGCAGTTGGCCCAACCGGCGGTGTCGGAAGGTGAGGTCAAGACGGTGAAGATGCTCGGGTCCGGGTGGTCGAAGCTGATAGACCCGATCGTCATGAAATGCTTGGTGTCGTATTTATACGGCGTCAGATTGCCATGCCAAGCCACCACATTGAAGGGGCTGTGGGGCTGCTGCGCCTGCCACAGGCTGCCGCCATATTTTTTGACGATCTCATAGGCACCGGGCGCGGCTTCGAAGGCCGCCACCGGCGCCAAAAAATCGCGTGCATTAGCGAGGCCGTTGGAGCCGATCGGGCCTAACTCGGGCAGGCGAAAAGCTGCGCCGTAGTTCTCGCAGACATAACCGCGCGACGGGCCCTCAATAGCAATCCTGAAGGCCATGCCGCGCGGCAGCAAAGCGATCTCGCCGGGCACCACGTCGAGCAAACCCAACTCGGTGGTGATGTGCAGCACGCCTTGTTGAGGCACGATCAGCATCTCGCCATCGGCGTTGATGAAGGCGCGCCGCGCCATGCTTTGGTTGGCGACGTAGAGATGTGTGGCAATGCCCATTTGAGCATCCGGGTCGCCATTGACGGCCATGGTGCGCAAGCCGTCAATGAAGTCGGTCGACTCAAGCGGCATCTGAATGGGCGCCCAGCGCATAGGGTCGGGCGGTGAGGCCTGGCCTTCGCGCGCGCCGGTACATAGGTAAGCATGCGCCAGCGGCTGGAAGCTACCGACAACAACCGAGGGCTGGCGGCGATACAGCCAGCTGCGCAGATTTTCATTACGCGGTGCCGTGAAGGCGCTGCCAGAAAGCAACTCGGCATACAGGCCATGGGCCACTTTTTGGGGACTGTTGCGACCGACGGGCAGGCTGCCGGAGACGGCTTCGCTTTGGTGTTGGTTACCGAAACCGGCTGAATAGTTCAAGGCGCTCATGGGCAACTCAAGTTTGAAAAAAAGGAAGTTGAAGCGGGCAGCGCCGGCGGCGATTTTGCCGGCACGGAATTAAACCAGCACCAACTAAATTTGTCTATAGCTAATATTCCAGGGAAAACGACCAAGCTCTGCGGCGCTGACTTCAGTTCTAATCAGCGCCCATGACAAGTCCAGTACACCCTAGCGCAGACCAGCCTAGCGCACACCAGTCTCCACGCGGCGGCCCACGCGGCATCCAGAGCATTGAAGTTGGCGGGGCTTTACTGACGGCACTCGTTCACCACGGACGCCCCCTGGCGCTGAAGGATTTGGCGCGTGAAGCC
The DNA here is from genome assembly GCA_963510335.1 of uncultured Roseateles sp. Taxonomy (GTDB): domain Bacteria; phylum Pseudomonadota; class Gammaproteobacteria; order Burkholderiales; family Burkholderiaceae_C; genus Paucibacter_A. Next base: position 1,193 of record CAUPEV010000042.1, on the reverse strand, counting down.
GCCATGGCACCCGCCAAAGCTCACCCCTATCTGGTCAGTTTTATCAAACTGGGCTTGGTCGAACAGGAGACTGCAAGTGGCCGCTATGGGCTCGGACCGCTGGCGCTGCAACTCGGCTTGATCAGCCTGCAGCAATACGACCCGGTGCGGCTGGCAACGCCACGCATTGAAGAGCTTGCGGTGCAATTGGGTCACACGGTCGCCATCACCGTCTGGGGCAACCGCGGCCCAACGATTGTGAGAGTGGCCGAAGCACCTAGCCCCGTACATATCAGCATGCGGCATGGCACGGTGATGAGCCTCAGAGGTACGGCCTCGGGGCGTCTATTCGCGGCACATCTCCCGCGCGAAACCGTGCTGCCGGCCCTGGCCGCTGAAACGCCTTTGCAGACCGGCGCGGCGGGACAAATCGATGATCAACTGGCCGCTGTATTGGCCGCAGCGCGGGCGGATGGTTTGGCCAGCGCACATGACGGCGTCCTGTTGGGCGTCAGCGCCTTGGCCGCGCCGGTCTTCGATGACCAAGGGCGAATGGTCTTGAGCCTGACCGCCATTGGCCCCAGCGGTAGTTTTGATTTGAGTTTGACCGGCACATTGGCGCAAACGCTGAAACGAGCCGGCGCGGAACTCTCGCGCCAACTTGGCTGGCGTGCGCCCACGCAAGTCTGAGTGCCGCTTATTGGCGCAGCTTGGCCAAGATGGCCGACTCTTCCGCCGAGCCGTAAAAGTAGGGGTAAAAAGTGCGTGCGAGCACGGACTTGCTTGCGCTGCCCCCGTGCAGAGCGATTTGTTCAGCCATGTATGACAAGTCAATCGTCATCAGCACCGCAGGCGCATTGACGCGCAAATTCAATCTGGCCTCAGCGCAAACCTTGAAGCCCAACATGCGCCGGTAAAACGGCACATGACGCGGATTGACCTCAATCACCGCCACTTGAGATCCACCCAAACGGTGGGCATGCAAATAGGCCAAGTGAAACAGACGCCCCAGCAAGGCCTTGCTGTCGTTGACATATTGGTCCAAGGCCAAACGACTGAACTCACATAAGCGCTCAGAACTGGCTCGCAGTTCAGTCAACTCGGGGCCAAACACCGCATCGGCATTCAAGCCTTGTGCAGAATCGTAGCGAACCGCAATCGTGCCCACTGTCGTCGACCCTTCAAAGGCGGAGCAGACCACCACCGAACCGTCT
>CAUPEV010000041.1:0-29063 GCA_963510335.1 uncultured Roseateles sp. | reverse complement strand
TCAAAACAGACCCGCGATTGGAGCTACGTCGATCATGTCAATCTGAATCCCGAGACCCCGAACACCAAGGAGGCCGAAGCCTACAAAAAAGTCGCTTAGTTCAACACCTTCACGCGACAACTGGCTTGACAGCCGCCGATAGCGGCTGAGTCCCTCTGGCCTGCACCGCTGCTTTTGATGCGCTTGTGGCCGCCATGCCCCTGCAGTCGCTGCCTGAGGTAGGTGTGGTGCGCCTTCAGGGCCAGCAGGGCCACATCGGCGTCGCTGAGGATAGCTTCGAACTTGCCCTCATGGACGGGGTCGTCGGCCCACTGCATAAGGCTTGAGAGCGCTACAAGCTCGGTTTTCACGGAGCGTGGTTGGAGGCATTCGAAGGTCTGCTGCTTGCTCAGTCGTTCCAGGGCGCGAGGCAGATCCTGGACCCGCTGCGCAGAGATGCTCTGTGGGTTGAACCGGCTTATGGATGCGCCGAACAGATCTCGCTCTAGGTAGCACCAAAGATACGTGTGCGCCTTATCAGCCCCCTCGATCTTCATGACGGTGCTCTGAGGCACGAAGACGTCCGGTAGCCCGGACTCGAGGGGGTATTTGAGGTGCGGCAGCGCGGCAACGAAGGTCCGATTCGCCGTGATCCAACCGGACATCTTCAAGTGACTCTCCCTGTATTGCCTGCTGTTTTCGGTTCTACGCTTTCTCTTCACCTGCCGAAGCGATCAGATCCAGCAGGGTGGTGCTCCAATCCTCAAGCGCGGTTTCCAGCATGTGCATGTGCTGCCGGTATTCGATGTACCCGTCTGTGGTCGTGGCCTGCTTGTGCCACATGAGTTTGCGGAGCTGCTCGCGGCACCACATGTAGCGCTCCCGGGTGTCACCGCCCTTGGTGACCGTGTCAATCCAGTTGGTGCCGAAGGTGGCGCGCAGGTCGTGGAACCGGTACTCAAAGCCCGGCAAGGTCTTCTGCATCAGCGGGGTGACCTTTTCCTTGATGAACGTTCGAAGGTTCTGACCGGTAGGGGAAGACCGCTTCATCGGCTCCGCGGAGTCCCGGATGGCGTTGATGTCATCCTTGGACTCGTAGTACGGCCCGCCCTGGTTGCTCAGGAACAGGTAATTGATTTCGGCCTGCTTGAGCAGAGATTTCTCCCTCCACTTGGCCGATCGCGGTGAGGTCGCGTACACGTGAAGCCACTCGTAAAGCGGCCTGGGGACGCTCAGGTAAACGTCCGGAACGTCCCCTTTGGTGTCAACCCCGGTGCCGGGTCCACACTGCAGCTTCATCGGCCAGTGATTGATTTGGTCAGGCGGCCTTGCGAATGAGCCCCATCGCAGCGTCAGCACGGTTTGAATCCGCGCACCTGTCAGCAGGGATACGTAGTGCATCAACTCAAAGTCGCGGTTGCCCAGTTCCTTGAGAGCCGAGACCAACACCTTTTGCTCTTTGTGTGACAGCGGCAGGAGCTTTCCGCCGTCGTTGATGGTTTTGTCCCAGGCGTAATCACGCCGAGGCACCTTGATGGAGATGTCGGTCGTGGTGACGGCCAGAACTTGCTTGAAGCCCTTGCTGTCCCGGATTTCCAGGCCGACTTCCCGCTCGATCCATGGGGCGTTCTGCAACTGGCAAGCCAGGAGGTCCTGGCTATCGGAGACCCACCGGTAGAACTGGATCACGACGCTCATGCGGCGTGCAGCGGTACTGAACTTGATTACTCCCCGTTTGATCAGATCGTTGACGTGTGATCTGTAGAGATAGGTCGGCCGCAGGAGCTTATCCGCGGCGGAGAAGTCATCCCACGCCAATACTTCATCATCCAACCAGACCTTGTAGTCCCGCAGCGCCTCAGCAAGTGGACGCAGTGTGGATGTCTTGAGGGGCTGGGTGCGAGCGCGGTCCAAAAGCCAGAGATAGCCCGGCTCCCACGGGGATCCGTCGGCGTTGAGTACGACGGGGAAGTGCGGGAAGGTGTCCCACTTGGTGGTCTTGGAATTGCGCAGTTCGCGCCAGTACTTGACCCGCTGACCGCCTACCCGGTGGTCAACGGGGATTCGACCTTCGTCCGGTTCGAGGGCGACCTTGGTGGGCCGGTGTATCGGAAGGACGAGAATCGAGGCTATAGACATACGGACACAAATCTGTGCTTATGTGCAGCATTGTGTCCACAGTGTCTAAGCCTGTCAAACAGCCATTCGATAGCGAAGGCTGTTAATTGAACAAGAAATTCAAAACGTCGCCGTCCTTGACCACATATTCTTTGCCCTCGGCGCGCATCTTGCCTGCATCCTTGGCGCCTTGCTCGCCGCGGTAAGTGATGAAATCTTCATAGGCGATGGTCTGGGCGCGGATATAGCCACGCTCGAAATCGGTATGGATCACGCCGGCGGCCTGCGGGCCGGTGTCGCCTTTGTGAATCGTCCAGGCGCGCACTTCCTTCACGCCGGCCGTGAAATAGGTCTGCAGGCCCAGCAGGCTGTAGCCGGCGCGGATCAGGCGGTTCAAGCCCGGCTCGTCTTGGCCCATTTCGGCCAGGAACATGCTCCGGTCTTCGTCCGACATCTCGGACAGCTCGGCTTCGGTCTTGGCGCAAATGGCCACCACCGGTGCACTTTGCGCTTTCGCGTACTCGGTCAGTCGGTCGAGGAAGGGGTTGTTCTCGAAACCGTCTTCCGACACATTGGCGACGAACATCGCGGGCTTGGCCGTGATCAGGCACAGCGGCTTGAGCAGCACCAGCTCTTCCTTGCTGAAGTCGATGCCGCGCACCGGCTTGGCTTCGTTCAGCGCAGCCTCGCACTTCTCCAAGACCTTGACCAAGGCAATCGCGTCCTTGTCGCCGGCGCGCGCCACCTTGTTGTAGCGGTGCAAGCTCTTTTCAACCGTGCCCATATCGGCCAGGCAGAGTTCGGTCTGAATCACCTCGATGTCGGAAATCGGGTCGACTTTGCCGCTGACGTGAATCACATTGCCGTCTTCAAAGCAGCGCACCACGTTGACGATCGCGTCGGTCTCGCGGATGTGCGAGAGGAACTTATTGCCCAGGCCCTCGCCCTTGGAGGCGCCGGCGACCAAGCCCGCGATGTCGACAAACTCGACCACGGCCGGCAACACCCGCTCGGGCTTGACGATCTCGGCCAAGGCGGCGAGGCGCTCGTCCGGCAACTCGACCACGCCGACATTGGGCTCAATCGTGCAGAAGGGGTAGTTCTCGGCGGCGATGCCGGCCTTGGTCAGCGCATTGAAAAGGGTGGACTTGCCAACGTTGGGCAGGCCCACGATGCCGCATTTGAGGCTCATGGAAGGCTTTCTGGGTGTGGTGCGGGAGACGCAAAGGCAGGATTTTAGACGCTAGCGCTGAAAGCTATGGCCCAAGCCTAAATGCGCGGCCAGATAGGAGGCCTGTCGGCAGCTTGCCTACAATGGTCCGATGCATAGATATGAGGTCTTGGTTCGTGGCGCCGGATGTGTCGGGCGCAGCTTGGCTCTGGCCCTTGGGGCACAGGGTCTGCGTGTGGCTTTGCTGGGCAGCGCCGAGGCCAGCCCGGTGCAGCGCGAAGATGTACGCAGCTATGCCTTGAATGCCGCTTCGGTGCGTTTGTTGCGCGAACTCAAGGTCTGGGATTCGCTGCCCCCTGAGGCGATCAGCCCGGTCTACGATATCAAGGTCAGCGGCGATCAAGTCGGCGCGAGCTTGGAATTTTCGGCCTGGCAGCAGGGCGTGTCCGAGTTGGCGTTCATTGTTGACGCCGGTGCTTTGGAGCAGCAACTCGCCACCGCCTTGCGCTTCTCTCCTCATGTGCAGATCGTCGATGCGCCGGTGCCGGCTGATTTGACGGCCTTGTGCGAAGGCCGCGACTCCTTGCAGCGCGCCGAGTTGGGCGTGCGTTTTGAATCTCACGCTTACGGGCAGCGTGCGATCGCCGCGCGGCTGACTTCCGATCAAGCGCACCAAGGTGTCGCGCGGCAATGGTTCAGGTCACCCGATGTGCTCGCGCTGCTGCCGATTGAGCAGCCATACGCCGGCGCGTCCTACGGCTTGGTCTGGTCATTGCCAGAACAAGCAGCGCTTGATTTGCTGGCAGCCACGCCGGATGAGTTTGAGGCGGCCTTGAACGCAGCCAGTGGCGGGGATGCCGGTAGATTGAGCTTGGCCAGCGCTCGCTCGGCCTGGCCGCTGGCCTTGGCAAGGGCTACTCCTGTGCAGGGGCCGGGCTGGGTCTTGCTGGGCGATTGCGCGCATTTGGTTCACCCGCTGGCCGGCCAAGGGCTCAACTTGGGCTTGGCCGACGTAGCGGCTCTGGCTGCCGTGTTGGCGGCCAAGGAAGATTGGCGTGCGGCCGGTGATGAGCGCCTCTTGCGCCGCTATGCGCGTGCTCGCATGGCTCCCAATTGGGCCATGGGCGAATTGACCGATGGCCTTGTGAAAGTTTTCGCCAGTGAGGCCATGCCTTTGCGCGAATTGCGCAACAAGGGTTTGATCGCGTTGAATAATGTTGCTCCCTTGAAGCGCTGGCTGACTGCACGCGCATTGGGCCTTTGATCCACATTTGCTTTATCAATCGGACCTATGAAGATGTTGAAATCGTCGACGATCGCTGCCGCTCTGTTGCTGGCCTTGCCCCTGCTGGCACAGGCGAATGAGGCGGTCATTCGCAAAAGCCTGACCGAGCGCTTGGCCGGCCTGCCCAAGGTCGAGGAAGTGAAGCAAAGCCCGATGCCGGGGCTGTGGGAGATCCGCATTGGCAACGAAATTCGTTACACCGACGCGACCGGCAGTTATTTGATCGAAGGCGAGTTGATCGACCTGCGCACGCGCAAGAACCTGACCGAGGAGCGTGTCACCAAGTTGCAGATGATCGACTTCGCCAACCTGCCTTTGAAAGACGCCGTGGTCTGGAAGACCGGCGACGGCAAGCGCCGCATCGCCATTTTTTCCGACCCGAATTGCGGCTATTGCAAGCGCTTCGAGCGCTCCTTGCAGGATGTCAAGAACTTGACGGTCTATACCTTCATGATCCCGATTCTGGGGGGTGACTCGCCCGAGAAGACCCGCTCGATTTGGTGCTCCAAAGATACAACCGCCACCTGGCGCGCTTGGATGCTGGAAGGCAAGGCCCCGGCCAAACCGACCGGCGCTTGTGACGACGGCGCGATCGAGCGTAATCTTGCTTTGTCCAAGCGCAGCCATGTCAGCGGCACGCCGGCGATCATTTTTGAAGACGGCAGCCGCGCTCCAGGCGCATTGAGCGCCGAGCAGCTGGAGAAGCGTCTGCAAGAAGTGGGCAAGTCTTGATTCAGCGTGTCGCGGGGGCTTTCCAGCGCCCGACTGAAGGCCCGCGTGGGCGGGTCTTGCTTTTCGTTTTTTAGTCCCGGAGTCTGTCCGCATGCCTGTCGCCGCCAATGTTCCAGCGCCCTTGCCTTTGAATCCCCTGGCGCTGCGTCTCGGGCATCTGGGCTTGTTGCCCTTTGTATTCGGCGCGTTATTGGTCTGGTTGGTAGGAGGGCGAGATGCCGACGCCCATGCCTGGATCAGCTTTGCCTTGTCGGCCTATGCGGCCTTGATCCTCTCGTTCTTGGGCGGCATCTACTGGGGTTTGGGCTTTCGGCAGACCGAGCCTTCGGCGCAACCGTTCATTTGGGGTGTGCTGCCGTCGCTGGGGGCTTGGGTCGCCTTGGTGATGCCGGCCTATGCCGGGTTGGTGTTGCACGGCGTGATGTTGATCGTCTGCTATTTGGTTGACCGGCGGCTCTACCCGGCACTCGGCGCGGCAGCTTGGTTGACGCTGCGCTTTCGACTCAGTGCGGTGGCGGCGCTGTGCTGCTTTTTGGCTGCGGCCGGAAGTTGAGAATTCGCCATGACAGCCATCAATTACCTGATCGAACTGAGTGAGCCCAAGACTCATGCCTTCAAGATCACGCTGACGATTGAGTCGCCAGCGGCTGTGCAGCAACTGAGCCTGCCGGCATGGATACCGGGCAGCTATCTGGTGCGTGAATTCGCCCGCCACTTGAGCGGTCTCAGCGCGACGCAGGCCGGCCAGCCGCTGGCGCTTGTTCAGCTTGACAAGGCGAATTGGCAGGTGCATTGCAGTGGCCCCGAGCCTCTGGTGCTGAGCTATCAGGTCTATGCCTATGACAGCTCGGTGCGGGCTGCGTTTTTGGATGCTGACCGTGGTTTCTTCAACGGCACCGGCCTGTGCCTGCGCGTCCATGGCCGCGAGCCTGAGGCGCATGCGATTGCCTTCGGGCCGCTGCCGACTGGCTGGCAAGTGGCCACGGCGATGACGCAGACAGTGGACGGCGCCTATTGGGCGGCCGATTACGACGAGCTGGTTGATCACCCATTTGAGTTGGGTCAGTTTTGGTGCGGGCAATTCAAGGCTGGTGGCGTGCAGCACACCTTGGTCGTCAGTGGCGCCTTGCCGGTATTCGACAGCGATCGTTTGCTGGCCGATTCGCAGTGCATCTGTGAGACGCAGCTGACGTTTTGGCATGGCCCAGAGGCTAGTCGCGACAGCGCGCTGCCCTTCAGCCACTACATGTTCTTTTTGAATGCGGTAGAAGAGGGCTATGGCGGGCTCGAGCACCGGGCCAGCACGGCCTTGATCGCGCCGCGCCGCGATCTTCCCCGGCTGGGGCAGACGGACCTCAATGACGGCTACGCGCGCTTGCTGGGCTTGATCTGCCATGAGTATTTCCACAGCTGGAACGTCAAGCGGCTCAAGCCCGCTGAATTTGCCAGTTTGGACTACACGCAGGAGAACTACACCGAGTTGCTGTGGTTCTTTGAGGGCTTCACGAGTTATTACGAAGAGCTGATCCTCGTGCGTTGCGGCTTGATCGACGAGGCGCGCTTTTTGAAGTTGCTGACCACGAACTTCAACGCTGTGATGGCCACGCCCGGCCGCAAGGTGCAGAGCCTGGCGAAGTCCAGCTTCGATACCTGGGTTAAGTATTACCGACCGGATGAGAATTCACCCAATAGCACCATCAGCTATTACGGCAAGGGCGCCTTGCTGGCGCTGGCATTGGACCTGAGCCTGCGCAGTGCGGATGCTGCGCCAAGCAGTCTTGACGCCTTGATGCGGGGCCTGTGGCAGCGTAGCGCTGCGGGCTTGGCCACGGGGGCGCAGGGCGCCATCTCGGAAGCGGACGTGTTGAGCATGATCGCCGAGCTGGGCGGCCAAGCGCTGGCGGAGCAGTTCGCGCAATGGGTGCACGGCACCGAAGATCTGCCACTGCCTGCTTTGTTTGATCGCTTTGCGGTGCAGGTGAAGGCTGACAAGCCGACCTTGGCGCAAAGGCTGGGCTTGCGTGTCAACGAGACCGGTGTAGGAGCCAGCGCCAGCGTGTTCGTCAAACAAGTGCTGGTCGGCTCTGCGGCCATGGCTGGTGGCTTGTGCGCGGGTGATGAGTTGCTGGCTTGCAATGGCTGGCGCATGCGCCGCCTTGAAGATGCCGCGCTGACCCTGGCTCAGGACTCGATGGCGCTGAATCTTCTGGTCTCGCGCGATCAGCGCTTGCTGAATCTGCAGGTGCCGCTGCCAATACAGGGCAAGAGTTCGCCCGATTCACTTGATAGCTTTGAACCGGTATTGCTCAGTCCTGCCGAGAAGGCACCGATACGCGCCGCTGGTTTGCGCAAGGCATGGCTGGCGGGCTGAGGGCCAAAAAGCCCGCACCCGCTGCAAGACGACGAGCCTGGTGGCTGGCTTTCTTGGTGTTGCCGGTGTTGCTGGCGCATCTGTGGCTGGGTGAGACTGTCCAGCAGCTGCGTCAGCGCTGGAGCGAAGCCGCTGCCCCGATGCCGGCCCGCTTGGTGGTCGCTTATGTGCGCGAGCTCAAGGCCGCCGCGCCTGTTGCGCGCACGGCTCGGCCTGCTGCCAAGCCCAAGCCTGCTGTGCGGGCGCAGCCCAAGGCCTCGCTTGAGGCACCAATTCCAGCGCCGGAACAGGCCGCCAGCGAGGCGCTAGCCGCCTCCAATGAGCTAGCCGAGTCTCGCGACCCCGAGGCTGCCAACACTGAAAGCGCCATAAGCGAGCCTGTCACGCCGGCGTCCTCGTCCGCCGAGGGTGCAATTGCGGCCATGCCTGCGGCGTCAGAGCAGGCCGCGAATGTGCCAATTGCCGAGCCCGGCCCGGAATGGCCGCCTTCAACCCTGCTCAGCTACCGCTTGAGCGGCAATTACCGGGGCGAGGTGCACGGGAATGCTCAAGTGGAGTGGATACGGCAAGGCTCGCGCTACCAGATGCATCTGGATGTGGCGGTTGGCCCCAGCTTTGCGCCTTTGATTGCCCGGCGCATGAGCAGCGACGGAGAGTTGACGCAGGCCGGCATTGTTCCGCAGCGCTATGACGAAGACACCCGCGTGATGTTCAGCCAACGCCGGCGCTCGACGCTGCTCTTTCACGGCGACAGCGTGACCATGCCCAATGGCCAGCGTGAGCCTGTGCCGGCCGGTGTGCAGGATGCCGCCAGCCAGTTCGTGCAGCTGACCAGGCTGTTCCTGACCGGTGCCGAGCCGCTGCGCGCCGGCCATGTGATCGACATCCCCTTGGTGCTGCCCAAGCGCCAATACCTGTGGCGCTACGAAGTGCTGGGTGAGGAAGAGCTGCAAACGCCGATGGGCGCGTTGCAGACTTGGCACTTGAAGCCCTCCAAAGCGGCCGGCGGCGGCGATCTGACGGCCGAAGTCTGGATCGCGCCCTCGTTGCAGTACCTGCCAGTACGCCTGCGCATCCGCCAGGACGAGCAGACTTACATCGACCTGATGCTCAACGCAGCACCCAAGCAGGGCCCACCTTGAGCCACTCCCCTCTATAGTTGGCCCGAATCCATTGAAAGGAAACACCATGAGCTTTGAATGCATCATCACCGAACTGCGCGGCGAAGGCGAGCGCAAAACTGGCCTGATCACATTGAACCGCCCAAAGCAGCTCAATGCCCTCAACGACCAGTTGATGGATGAGCTGGGCCAAGCCTTGCTGGCCTTTGACGCCGATGACAGCGTCGGCTGCATCGTCCTGACCGGCTCGGAGCGCGCTTTTGCGGCCGGCGCCGACATCCCGACCATGGCCCCGCACACCTTCATCAGCGCCTTCAAAAGCGGCCTGATCTCGAAGAACTGGGAAACCATTTTGCAGGTGCGCAAGCCGGTGATTGCGGCGGTGGCAGGCTTTGCCCTGGGCGGCGGCTGCGAGCTGGCGATGATGTGCGACTTTATTATCGCCGCCGACACGGCCAAGTTCGGTCAGCCCGAGATCAAGCTGGGCATCATCCCCGGCGCCGGCGGCACCCAGCGCCTGCCGCGGGCGGTGGGCAAGAGCAAGGCCATGGACATGCTCTTGACCGCCCGGATGATGGACGCGGCGGAGGCTTCAGCAGCAGGTCTGGTGTCGCGCGTGGTGGCGGCCGACAAGCTGATGGAAGAAGCCTTGGCCGCCGCCGAGCAGATCAACGGCTTCAGCGGCCCTTCGGTGATGCTGATCAAGGAACTCGTTAACCTGGCCTACCAGGGGCCGTTGAAAGACGGCGTGGCGGTCGAGCGGCGCTACTTCCATGCGCTGTTCGGCACCGACGACCAGCGCGAGGGCATGGACGCCTTCATGAACAAGCGCAAGCCAGATTTCAAGCAGAGCTGAAGACTCACTCAGGCGACAAAAAAGGCGACCCTTGGGTCGCCTTTGTCATTGCGGGCTCAATTGATCGATCAAGCTTCCCGGCGCAATGCAGGGAACAGAATCACGTCGCGGATCGAGGGGCTGTCGGTGATCAACATCATCAAGCGGTCGATGCCGATGCCGCAACCGCCGGCCGGTGGCATGCCGTATTCCAGCGCGCGGATGAAGTCGGCGTCATAGAACATCGCCTCTTCGTCGCCGGCATCCTTGTTCGAGACCTGCGCCTGGAAGCGCGCTGCTTGGTCCTCGGCATCGTTCAGCTCGGAGAAGCCGTTTGCGTATTCACGCCCGGTGATGAAGAGCTCGAAGCGGTCGGTGATGGTCGGGTTGGTGTCCGAGGCGCGCGCCAGCGGTGACACCTCGACCGGATAGTCGATGATGAAGGTCGGGTGCCAGAGCTTTTCTTCCACCACGGCCTCGAACATGCCGAATTGCAGCTCGGGCAGATTCCAATGCTTGGGCGCTGCTTCGCCCAAGGCGGCCAGGCGCTCGCGCAGAACCAGTGCGTTGTCGGCTTCATCAGGCGTCAGGCCGGCATGCTCAACCAGCGAGTTACGCACCGACAGGCGGGCAAAAGGCTTGTCCAGATCAACCGGCTTGCCCGCATAGGAAATTGCCGCCGAACCAGTAGCCGCACGGGCCGCGTGGCGCAAGACTTCCTCGGTGAAGTTCATCAGATCATGGTGCGTCCAATAGGCCGCATAGAACTCCATCATCGTGAATTCGGGGTTGTGCCGCACCGAAATGCCTTCGTTGCGGAAGTTGCGGTTGATCTCGAACACGCGCTCAAAACCACCGACCAGCAAGCGCTTCAAGTACAGCTCTGGTGCGATGCGCAGGAACATTTCCTGATCCAGCGCGTTGTGATGCGTGATGAAGGGCTTGGCATTGGCGCCGCCGGGGATCGGGTGCAGCATCGGCGTTTCGACTTCCAGGAAGTCATGCTCGACCATATAGCTGCGGATCGACGACACCGCCTTGGAGCGGGCCACAAAGCGGGCGCGTGCGGCCTCGTCGGTGATCAGGTCGACATAGCGCTGGCGGTACTTTTGCTCCTGGTCCACCATGCCGTGGAACTTGTCCGGCAGCGGCCGCAGGCTCTTGGTCAGCAGGCGCAGATTGGTGACGCGTACCGACAACTCGCCGGTCTTGGTGCGGAACAAGGTGCCTTCGGCGCCGAGGATGTCGCCCAGGTCCAGATGCTTGAAGGCGGCGTAGTTTTCTTCACCGATGCCGTCTTTGGTGATGAAAAGCTGCAGGCGGCCGGTGGCGTCTTGCAGGGTGCCAAACGAGGCCTTGCCCATCACCCGCTTCAGCATCAAGCGGCCAGCGACCGAGACCGCCACCGCTTGTGGCTCCAACTCTTCATTCTCCAGATTGCCATAGCGCTGGCTCAGCGGCAGCGCGCGGTGCTGGGGTTTGAAGTCATTGGGGAAGGGCACCGGGTTGACGGCGCGCAGGGCGGCGAGCTTTTCGCGGCGCTCGGTGATCAGTTGGTTCTCGTCGATGGCGACGGGCGCGTGGTGTGGGGCGGCAGGGGTGTGCTGGGTCATCTGGTGGGCGTCAACGGTTTGGATTTACGCCGATTTTAGGCCCCTGTTCGGTTTTCTCAGGTGTGCAAACTAGAATCCGCAATCTTACATTTGATGGGTGGCAGGGTAGCTGCTGCCTTTTGCTATGAAACCATTGATACCAATTCTTGATCGCCCGATTCGTTTTGCACTTGTCGGTTGTGGCCGCATTGCCAAAAATCACTTTGAGGCATTGATCAAACACAAGGATCGAGCCGATCTGGTTGCTGTTTGTGATATCGATCCACAGGCACTCGCGGAGGCAGTGGCTCGTACAGGTGCCAAGGGGTTTTCAAATTACACCCAAATGTTGGCCGAAAGTGGGGCTGACATTGTGGTTTTGACTACGCCGAGTGGGCTTCACCCATTGCAAGCCATCGAGGCGGCCGGAGCGGGAATCCACGTGCTTAGCGAAAAGCCAATGGCGACCAAGTTTGAGCAAGGCATGGCCATGGTGCAAGCCTGTCGCGATGCGGGAGTCAAGCTATTCGTCGTCAAACAGAATCGGCTGAATACGACCGTGCAGTTGGTTCGGAAAGCAATTCAACAAGGGCGATTTGGTCGAATTTTTCTAAGCACTGTCAACGTGTTTTGGACTCGGCCGCAGAGCTACTACGATGCAGCCAAATGGCGCGGGCGGTGGGATATGGACGGCGGCGCGTTTATGAATCAGGCCAGCCACTATGTCGATCTACTTGACTGGCTTGTTGGCCCGATTGACAGTGTTCATGCGTACACCGCGACGCTCGATCGAGACATCGAAGCCGAAGATACCGGCGTGCTAAGTGCCCGTTTGAGGCATGGCGGCTTGGCGTCTATCAACGTGACCATGCTGACCTATCCACAGAATCTTGAGGGGTCTATTACGATTCTCGGTGAGAAAGGTTCCGTCAAGATTGGTGGAACGGCAGTCAACAAAATCGAGCATTGGCAGTTTTCCGATGTCCAAGCGGATGATGAGTCCATCAAAAGCGCTAGTTATGACACCGGTAGTGTCTACGGTTTCGGACACCCTCTTTACTACGATAACGTCATCAAGACTCTGAGGGGAGAAGCGCATGCTGAAGTCGATGGTTATGAGGGGCTGCGCTCTTTGGAGGTATTGGTCGCCGCTTACCGCAGCGCTCGTGACGGTAAGCGAGTCGGCTTGCCTTTGGTCTTCTGATCATGAGCTATTGGAGACATGAAAGTGCATTTGTTGATGACGGTGCGCAACTTGGCGAAGGCACGAAAGTTTGGCATTTTGCCCACATCAGTCCGGGGGCCCGCATAGGCGAGCGCTGTGCGTTGGGTCAGGGCGTCTATGTCGGCAATGACGTGCTGATCGGCAATAACGTGCGCGTGCAGAACAACGTCTCGGTCTAGGACGCGGTGACGCTTGAGGATGAAGTTTTTTGCGGGCCTAGCATGGTTTTCACCAATGTCTATAACCCCCGTGCAGCGGTTGCCAGAAAGAGCGAGTACAGACGTACTTTGATTCGACAAGGGGCAACGCTAGGGGCCAACTGCACCATTGTTTGTGGAAACACGGTTGGGCGGCATGCCTTTGTTGGCGCAGGTGCGGTAGTTCAAAAGGATGTGCCGGACTTCGCTTTGGTGGTTGGAGTTCCGGCTAAAAGAATTGGCTGGATGAGTCGATATGGCGAAAGGCTTTCTTTGCCCTTGTCGGGGAATGCTGAAGCGGTTTGTCCTCATTCCAATGACCGTTACGTCCTGCGTGGTGACGTTTGTGTTTTAGTCGAAGAAGGAAATATTTGATGAGCGCCCTACCATTTATTGACTTGAAGGCGCAGTACGCAGCCCTGAAGCCTCGTATCGATGCGCGAATTCAAACAGTGCTCGATCATGGCCAATACATCATGGGCCCCGAGGTCAAGGAGTTGGAAACGGCGCTGGCCGCCTACACCGGCGCCAAGCATTGCATCACCGTGTCGAGCGGCACCGAGGCGCTGTTGATCGCTCTGATGGCGCTCGATTTAAAGCCCGGCGATGAGGTCATCACCACGCCCTTCACCTTTGCCGCCACCGCCGAGGTCATCGTCTTGCTGGGTGCGGTGCCAGTGTTTGTAGACATCGAGCCCGATACCTGCAATATCGACACGCGCCTGATCGAAGCATCGATAACGCCCAAGACACGCGCCATCATGCCGGTCAGCCTGTACGGGCAGGTCTGCGATATGGACGAGATCAATGCGATTGCCGCTCGTCATGGCAACTTGCCCGTGATTGAGGACGCCGCGCAGAGCTTTGGCGCGAGCTACAAGGGCAAGAAGAGCTGCGCGCTAAGCACCTTCGGCGCCACCAGCTTTTTCCCCAGCAAGCCGCTGGGCTGCTATGGGGACGGCGGCGCGCTGTTCACCGATGACGACACGCTGGCGCAGGCTGCGCGCGAGATCCGCGTGCATGGCCAAAGCCAGCGCTACACCCATACCCGGCTGGGCGTGGGCGGGCGTATGGACACGCTGCAATGCGCGATCGTGCTGGCCAAGCTGGAGCGTTTTGACTGGGAATTAGCGCAGCGCCGGGCTTTGGGCGCGCGTTACCGTCAATTGATGCAGGATTTGCCCCTGCAAGGCTTGGGTCTACGCTCCGATCGCGACTGTGTTTGGGCTCAGTTCACGCTGCAAGTGGATCAGCGCGCAGCAGTGCAGCAAGCACTCAATGCCGCTGGCATACCGACCGCGATCCACTACCCCAAGCCACTGCATCAGCAGCCGGCCTATGCCCAATACGGTCATGGCAAGAGCTTCCCCAATGCCGAGCGTGCCGCCGAGCGCGTGTTGAGCCTGCCCATGAGCCCCGACCTGAGTGAGGCGCAGCAGGACAGCGTGGTGGCGGCCTTGGGGAGCGCCGTGCGGGTTTGATGAGCCGTCGTCCGTCCGATGGCTAACAAAGGCTTGCTGCGGTCAACCCTGGCCCTGCTGGCCGGCGGCGCCTTGGCACAGGCCGTGCCGTTGCTGCTTGGCCCCTGGCTGACGCCCATCTATACGCCGGCCGAGTTTGGTCAGTTCTCTTTTTTATGGGCCTTGGCCAGCAATGTGGCCGTGGTCGGCTGCGCGCGCTATGAGTTCGCCTTGCCGCTGGAGGCCGAGGCATCGCCGGCTGCGGTCTTGATGGCGTTGTGCGCGCGCGTATTGCTGGTGGTGACGGCGGTCAGCGCCGTGGTCGCCGGGATGCTCTGGGCGTGGCAAGACCTGACCCTGGGCTGGCTGATGCCGCTGGCGGTGCTTGCTGCTGCGGCGACGCAGTGGCTGACGCTGTGGGTCACGCGTGCGCAGCGCTTTCATTTGCTGGCCGGCGCGCGCGTCTTGCAGTATGGCGGCGGCGCGCTGCTGCAGCTGGCGTTTGGGCTGGCCAGCCTAGGCGTACTGGGCCTGCTTTTGGGGCCGATCTTGGCGGGTCTGACGACAGCTGCCCTATTGGCGCGGCCCGCGCCGCTGGGCGGCTGGTCGGGGCTGTGGCACGTGCCGGGCCAAGCGCTGCGTACGATGGCGGCCAAGCACCGCGATTTCCCGCTCTTCAACATGCCGCACGCCTTTGCCGGCGCCTTGCAAGACAGTTTGGCCATGCTGCTGATCGCCGCTTGGGCGGGGGATGCGGCGGCCGGCTTCTGGGCCTTGGCGCTGCGCTATTGCAAAGCGCCGGCCGGCTTGATTGGCGGCGCGCTGTCGCAGGTGCTGTACCCGCGTTTGGTGGCCGCTGCAGACGGGCCAGAGGCGTTGCGCCTGGTGCGCCGAACCATGGCTGCCTTGTTGTTGCTGTCGGCGCCTTTGGTGCTGGCGCTGCTCCTGGGCGGGCCGTGGATCTTCGCGACGCTGTTTGGCCAGGCTTGGCAGCCGGCCGGCGAAGTGGCGCGGGCCTTGGCGCCCTATATCGCGTTGCACTTCGTCGCCTCGCCGCTGTCGGTGGCGATGATGGCTTGGCGGGCGCAGGCTTGGGGCCTGCGCTTGGCCTTGGTCGGGCAAGTCTTGTTTGTGCTGGGGCTTGCGGGCGGGTTGGCCCTGGGCGGCTTGGTCGGCGCAGCCTGGGGTGTGTCGGCCGCTATGCTGGCGTACTTCGGCTATTTTTTCTGGGCCTTGGCCAATTGGCAAAATTTTCCTGATGCGCACGCTCATGTTCCGGTCAAGCTTTAACCACTGGCGCCGCCGCTTCTTGCGGGCGACTGGCTTTCGCACCGTCTTTGGCGAGCGCGCAGCCGATGGCCGCCTTTTGCCAAACAGCCGCATCGCGCCCAGCAGTTGCATTGAGGGCGAAGAGGGCCTGAGCTTGGCCGACCATGTCTTCATCGGGCAGTTCAATTTCATCGAGGCGACGGGAGGGCTGGAGATCGATGAGGGCGTGCAGATCACCAACTTCGTCAGCATCGTTACCCACAGCTCGCACCGCTCGATTCGCCTGCTAGGCCGCCAGTATGTGAATCATTCGGGCGAGCGCCCCGGCTTCATCAAGGCGCCGATACGCATAGGCGCTTACAGCTTCATCGGGCCACACAGCCTGATTGAGGCCGGCGCGGTGATCGGCAAGGGGGCGCTCATCTGCGCCTATGCCCAGGTGCGCGGCGAGGTGCCCGACTTTGCCATCATGGCGGGCCAGCCTGCCCGCCAAGTGGGGGATGTGCGGGCGGCCGACGCCAAGCTGCTCGCGGCCCACCCGGAGTTGGCGCCGCACTATCAAGCCTGGGCCGGGGAGTTGCCGGTTTGAAGCCTTTGAAATCCTTGAAGGCCACGCCAAGTATTCAGCCCATCAAGCTGGTCTTGATCGGCGACGGCGAAAGCCCGCATCTGCTGAAATGGGCGCGCGCCTTGGCGCAGTCTCCGGGGCTGGAACTCTGGGCGGCGTCGTCGCGCGGCTTCACGCCCGAGTTCGAGGCCTTGCTGCCGGCCGCGCGGCGCTATGCGATGCAGACCAAGCCCGATCATGGCGGCGGCAACTTCGGCCTGTTCATGCAATTGCCGGCGCTTGGCGCGTGGCTCAAGCGCGTCGACGCCGACTTCTTGCACGCCCATTACCTGACCTCGCATGGCACGCTGGCCTGGGCGGCGCGGCGCGGCTGGCGCTTGCGGGCGCGCATCATTGGTTCGGCCTGGGGCAGCGACATCTTGGTGACGCCCAATCTGGGCTGGAGCTACCGTTGGCTCACGATGCAGGTGCTCAAGGCCAGCGCGCTGTGCACCTCGGACTCTTTGCACATGACGGCCCGCATGCGCGAGTTGGGCGCGGTTGAGGTAATGACCTTCCCGTTCGGCCTGGACGCGCTGCCGAAGGCGAATGTGAGCAAGCAGTCCTGGCTGTTTTTTGCCAATCGAGGCCTGGAGCCGATCTACCGCCCGCAGCTGGTGCTACAGGCTTTTGCGGCGGTGGCCGCACAGATTCCTGAGGCCAGGCTGGTGGTGGCCAATGATGGCTCGCTGCGCGCCGAGCTGGAGGCGCTAACGCACAAGCTCGGCGTGGCAGAAAAGGTGCAGTTTGTCGGCCGCCTGGATGCCAAGGCGCAGGCCATCCACTATGCCCGCGCCCGCTGGTACTTGAGCCTGCCGCAGAGTGATTCGGTGTCGGTGTCGGTATTGGAGGCGATGGCGCACGCTTGCGTGCCGCTTCTGTCCGATCTGCCGGCCAATCATGAGTTGCTGGGCGCAGGCGCTGGGCAGGGCTTGATCGTGGATACGGGCGCCTTGCCTGGCTTGCCGGCGCAAGTGCTGGCGCTGGAGAGTCGTGCCGAGGCCATGGGCGCCGTGAGTCGCGCCTGGGTTGCCCAACACGGCTTGTTTGCGCCCGCAGTGCAAAGATTTTTGACCCGTTTGAGAGAACTGGATAGCCCCAATTGAAGCTGCTGCTGATCAATCATTTCGCCGGCTCGCCCGAGCATGGCATGGAGTTTCGACCCTTTTACATGGCGCGTGAATGGCGGCGCGCCGGCCATCAGGTGCTGATCCTGGCGGCTTCGCAATCGCATGTGCGCAGTACCCAACCGCAGCCCGGTGGGCAAACGCTGGACGGCGTGCCTTTCGTTTGGTACCGCACGCCCGCCTATGCTGGCAACGGCTTGGCGCGCGCGCGCAACATGTGGTCCTTTTGCCGCCAGGTGTGGAGCGATGCCGATGCGCTGGCTGAAAACTTCCAGCCCGATGTGGTGATTGCGTCCAGCACCTACCCGATGGACATCTGGCCGGCTCGCCGTATTGCCACGCTGGCTCGCGCCAAGCTGGTCTACGAGGTGCATGATTTGTGGCCGCTGTCGCCGATCGAATTGAGCGGCATGTCGCCCGTGCACCCGTTTGCTTTGCTCTGTCAGCAGGCCGAGGTTGAGGCTTACCGTGACGCGCATGTGGTGGTATCCATGCTGCCCAAGGTGCACGAGCATATGGCCGGTCATGGGCTGGATTTGAAGAAGCTGCACATCGTGCCGAACGGCATCGCGCTGGACGAGTGGATAGACGCCGAGGCTGGCCATAGCGAGGCCTTGAACCCTGAAATCGCCACCCATATCGCGCTGCAGCGCGCCAGCGGCCGGCTGGTGCTGGGTTACGCCGGCTCGCATGGCCTGCCCAACGCACTGGACGTGCTCTTGGATGCTGCCAAGCTCCTGCAAGCCAGCCCAGAGGGGCAAAATATTGCCATCGTGATGGTCGGTGGTGGGCATGAAAAAGCTCGTCTTGCCGAGCGAGTGCGCAGCGAGGGCCTGAGCCATGTGAGCTTGTTTGACGCCATACCCAAGGGGCAGATCCCGGCGCTCTTGGGCCAGTTCGACATCGCCTACATCGGCTGGCAGCGCACGCCCATCTACCGCTTCGGCATCGCCCCGAACAAGCTGATGGACTACATGATGGCGGGCCGCGCGGTGCTGCACTCGGTGGAGGCCGGCAATGACCCGGTGGCCGAAGCGGGTGCGGGTTTGACGGTCGCACCGGAAGACCCGGCGGCTGTCGCCGAGGGTGTGTTGCGCCTGGCGCAGTGCAGCCCGGCCGAGCGCGCGGCCTTGGGTCAAAAAGGGCGGGCTTTCGTGCTGGCGAACCACACCTATCCGGTGCTGGCTCAGCGCTTCATCGACGCCTTGAGCTGAGCGCGCATGAACCCGCGTCAAGAGAAAGAACTTGAGGCCATTGCCGAGCGCTACCAGCGCCGCGCGGGCGCAGTGCCCATCGACCGCTACAGCCTCTTGCGGCCGGAAGTCTGGCAGATGTGGCAAGAGCGGCAGCGGGCCTTGCTGTGCGTGTTGGCGCAAAGACCGGGGACGCCGGCGGACTGGCACTTGGCCGAGGTCGGTTGCGGCGCCGGTGGCAATCTGCAAGAAATGCTGCGTTTTGGCTTCAGATCCGAGCATCTGCAAGGGGTGGAGTTGCTGCCCGAGCGTCATGCGGCAGCCCGCACGGTATTGCCCGAGGCCCTGCGCCTGAGCTTGGGTGATGCCTCGCAAGCCGAGATCGCGCCGGCCAGCCAAGACCTGGTCTTGCAATCCACGGTGTTCTCTTCCATCTTGAGTGACACCGTGCAGACGGCCCTGGCCCAGGCCATGTGGCATTGGCTCAAACCCGGCGGGGCCGTACTCTGGTACGACTTCATCGTCGACAATCCGCGCAACCCGGATGTGCGCGGTGTGCCGCTGAAGCGAGTGCGCGAGCTGTTCCCCGACGCAAAGATCAAGTGGCAGCGCATGACCTTGGCACCGCCCCTGGCTCGCATCGTCTGCCGCCTGCATCCGAGCGCCTATACCCTGTTCAATAGCATTCCTTGGCTGCGCACGCACGTGCTGGCTGTGATCGAAAAAACATGAGCGATTTGCCATTCCTGCCCTTTGCTTTGCCCGAAATCGGTGAGGACGAAATCAACGAGGTGGTCGACACCTTGCGCTCGGGCTGGGTCACCACCGGCCCCAAGGCGAAGCGCTTCGAGCAAGACTTCGCTGCCTTTCTGGGCGAGCCGCAAATCGAGTGCATAGCCGTCAACTCTGCCACCGCCGGCCTGCACCTAGCGCTGGAAGCCTGCGGCATCGGCCCAGGCGACGAAGTCATCACCACCACCCACACTTTTACCGCCACCGCCGAAGTGGTGCGTTACCTCGGCGCCGACGTGGTCTTGGTCGACATCGACCCCTTGACGATGAATATCGACCCCAAGCTGGTCGAGGCTGCCATCACGCCACGCACACAATGCATCATCCCGGTCCATTACGCCGGCTTGGCGGTAGACATGATCGCCATCCTCGACATCGCCCGCAAACATGGCCTGCGCGTGGTCGAAGACGCCGCGCACGCCTTGCCCACCACCTTGGAGCGCGAGCTGATCGGCACCATGGGCAGCGACGCGACAGTGTTCAGCTTCTACGCCAACAAAACCATGACGACCGGCGAGGGTGGCATGCTGGTGACGCGCAATGCCGAGCTTGCCAAGCGCGCCCGCGTGATGCGCTTGCATGGCATGAACCGCGATGCGTTTGACCGCTTTACCGCCAAGACGCCGAGCTGGTATTACGAGATCGTGGCGCCGGGCTTCAAATACAACATGACCGATATCGCGGCGGCGCTGGGTA
This sequence comes from uncultured Roseateles sp., assembly GCA_963510335.1. GTDB lineage: Bacteria > Pseudomonadota > Gammaproteobacteria > Burkholderiales > Burkholderiaceae_C > Paucibacter_A. The sequence continues at coordinate 9,293 of CAUPEV010000041.1, read as the reverse complement.
TCCATCAGCTCAAGCGCCTGCCGGCCTTCCAAGCCCGGCGCGAGGCGATTGCGCAAGCCTACAACGCAGCCTTTGCCGATCTACCGCTGATCCTGCCGCCCGAGGTGATCGAGGGTGATGTGCATTCCTGGCATTTGTACGTCTTGCGCCTGAGCGACGAGCTGGCCATTGATCGTGACGTCTTCATCGAGCGCATGTTTGCTGCGGGCATAGGCTGCAGCGTGCATTACATCCCGCTGCATTTGCACCCCTATTGGCGTGATCGTTATGGCCTCTCGCCCGAGCAGTTTCCGCATTCTCAGAAGGCCTTTGAGCGCATGCTGAGCATCCCGCTCTACACCGCCATGACGGATCAAGACGTGCAGCGCGTGATTGCGGCGGTGCGTGACATCGCCTTGAGCTGAGTCGAAGCACGCCGTGTCCAAACGATTGTTCGACCTGATCTTTTCTGCCTTGGGTTTGGTCGCGCTGGCCCCCTTGCTGCTACTCATTGCGATCTGGATCAAACTCGATTCACCCGGCCCGGTGATGTTTCGCCAGGAAAGGGTGGGGCGTTTAGGGCGCCCCTTTTTCATCCATAAATTTCGCACCATGCTCCCGGATGCGCCGGCGCTTGGGCCGCAAATCACCATCGGCGCCGACCCCCGCATCACGCGCAGCGGGCATTTTTTGCGCGCCAGCAAACTGGATGAGTTGCCGCAGCTGTGGGATGTACTTCGCGGCTCAATGAGCTTGGTCGGGCCGCGCCCCGAGGTGCCGCGTTATGTGGCGCTCTATCCAGCTGAGATCAAGGCGGTGGTCTTGTCGGTGAGGCCTGGCATCACCGATCTGGCATCGATTGAATACCGGGATGAAAGCCGGCTGCTGGCGGAAGCGGCCGACCCCGAGCGTTGTTATGTGGAGCAGGTGATGCCTGCCAAGCTGGCGCTGGCGGCGCGCTATGTGCAGCAAGCCAGCATTTTGACCGACATTCGATTGATTCTGGCGACCTTGGCCCTGCTGAGAAAATAGATGGGGCAGTTTGAGCCCAGGGCGGCCGTGCCACAAAGCAGCGCAAGATTAGAAGAAAGTAAGTGAGCCCTATGTGGTTGTTCCTTGACGGTTTATTGCCTCGCTTGCGGCCCCATCGCGAGCCCTTGTCCTTGCTGATGGACGGCATGATGGTGGCCATTGCTTGGCAAGCGACCTATTTGTTTCGCCTGGGCTTCGAGCGCTGGGTTTCGGCCCGGCCCAGCTATGACGGCTGGGTGCTGGCCGCCGTGGTGAGTCTGTATGTGCTGATGCTGTGCTTGTTCAAGGTGCACAAAGGCATGTGGCGCTTCAGCGGCTTTGGTGAAGTCAAACGCTTGGCTGCGGCATGCGCTGTGGCCGGCACGCTGGCCGCTGTGGCCGTGCTGATGGCACAACTCGGCAAGGTGCCACGCGCGGTGTTGGCCCTGCACCCAGTATTCGTGCTGATCGGATTGGCCATGATGCGACTCGGCTACCGCATGCTTTACGAGCATATGCGCGGCCGTATCAACGGCGGCGCCGCCGATACGCACCGGGCTTTGGTGATGGGGGCCGGTCAAGCCGGCCGCTTGCTGGTGGCAGGCATTCAGCACCAAGGCTGGACGGTGGTGGGTTGGTTGGATGATGATCCGGCCAAGCAGCAGGACGCGCGCGTGGCCGGCATTCCGGTACTGGGCGGCTTGGATCAGGTTGAGCGCTTTGCGTCGCTGCATGGCATCACAGATATCATTGTGGCCATGCCATCGGTCGAGACCGCCAAACGCCGCCGAGCCCTTGATCTGGCCGGCAGAACGGGGCTGCACGTGGTGACTGTGCCTTCGGCCCAGGAGTTGCTCCAAGGCCAGCGGGTGGACCAATTGCGCGACATCGAGCCCGAAGACTTGCTGGGGCGCCCGCCGGTGCAATTGGACGAAGGCGGTATCAGTGAGTGCATCAATGGCAAGGTGGTATTGATCACCGGCGCTGGTGGGTCGATCGGTTCAGAATTGTGCAGGCAGGTGGCCCGTTATGGTCCGCGTCAGCTGGTGCTGTACGAGCTAAGTGAAGTGGCGCTGTATTCGATCGAGCAGGATCTGTCGGAGAAATTCCCGCACATCCCCTTGGTTCGTCTTGTCGGCGACGTGAAGGATTTGGAGCATTTGCGCCACACCTTCGGCAAGCACAAGCCGCAGATCGTCTTTCACGCGGCCGCCTACAAGCATGTGCCCTTGATGGAAGTGGACAACGCCTGGGTCTGCCTGCGCAATAACACTTTGGGTACCCATCACGCGGCACTGGCGGCGGCGGAAAACGGTGTCGAGCGCTTCGTCTTGATCAGCACCGACAAGGCGGTCAACCCGACCAATGTGATGGGAGCGAGCAAACGCGCGGCGGAGTTGGTGATCAGCCATATGGCAGCTGAATCGACAAAGATGGGCCACGCCACCAAGTTCATGGCAGTGCGTTTTGGCAATGTGCTGGGCTCAAGCGGCAGCGTGATTCCCAAGTTCAAGCAGCAAATTGCCAAGGGCGGCCCGGTCACTGTCACCCACCCCGACATTACCCGTTACTTCATGACCATCCCCGAGGCGGCGCGCTTGGTCGTGCAGGCTGCGGCCATCGGTGACAGTGGGCAGGTGCTGGTGCTGGACATGGGTGAGCCGGTGCGGATTGTTGATTTGGCGCGGGACATGATTCGCCTGTCAGGCCGTGGGCAAGACGAGATCCAAATCGAATTCAGCGGCCTGAGGCCGGGCGAGAAGTTATTCGAGGAGTTGCTGGCGGATAGCGACACCACGCTGCCGACAAGTTGCGCTGGATTGGCTCTGGCTCGCTTGGATGACAGTCGGCAGAGTGCTGAGGTGATGGGCTGGCTGCTTGGCGGGGCGGGCTCGCTTGGACGGGCCGATGATGAGGTCGCTCGTAAGGCGCTGCGGGAGTTGTTGGGGCGGGCTTTCAGTGTACGGGCTTGAGGTGAGAGATAGCCATACATGCAGCCCAGCAGTAAGCGTCCGGCAATCCCGTCTTGAATTAACCCGTCGCGACTGGAAGGATCGTGTCCACGTAGAACAAGGCGGACACGATGGCAAGCGACATAATCCCGAAGCGGCGTAACTACAGCGAGACCTGGAAGGCGCAGCTGACCTGCTCCCCTTCAGCCGTACCAAGCAAAAGTAGTAGGGGTCCGCTTTTCAGGAGAATCGCGGACATGAGAAAGAGCAAATTCACCGAGGAACAGATCATTGGGTTCCTCAAACAGGCTGAGGCCGGCATGGCGGTTGCTGAGATCTGCCGCGAGAGCGGCTTCTCGGACGCCACCTTCTACAAGTGGCGCGCCAAGTTCGGCGGCATGGAAGTGTCTGAGGCCCGGCGGTTGAGGGAGTTGGAGGCTGAGAACGCCAAGCTCAAGCACCTGCTGGCCGAAGCGCATCTGGACATGCACGCACTCAAAAGCGTGCTCGGTGTAAAAAGATAGCCCCACAGGCTAAGCGAGTGGCCATCAAACAGCTGATCGAAGAACATCAGCTGTCTGAGCGCCGCGCCTGCGGGCTTGTGGGGCTAAGCCGAGACAGCTACCAGCATCCGCCGGTGCCCAGCGCTCAGACCGAAGCGCTGAAGACCAAGATCGTGGAGATAGCGCATGTGCGCAGGCGCTTCGGCTATCGGCGCGTGCACGATCTGCTGCGTCCGGAGTTTCCGGGCGTCAATCACAAGCGGGTGTATCGGCTGTACAGCGCAGCCGACCTGGCCGTGCGCAAGCGCAAGAAGGTCAAACGCCCGGTCGGCGAGCGCACGCCGCTGAGCACGGCGCGCCAAGTCAACGAGGTGTGGAGCATGAACTTTGTATCGGACAGCTTGGCCAATGGCCGGCGCATCAAGTGCTTGACCGTGGCCGATGACTACAGCCACGAGTGTGTGTACATCGCAGTCGACTATGGGATCAGCGGTTTGTACGTGACGCGCTTGCTGGATCAGGCCGCCAGGTTCAGGGGCTATCCCGCTGCTGTGCGAACCGACAACGGCCCGGAGTTCACAAGCCGCGTGTTCATCGCTTGGGCTCAGGAGCATGGCATCAAACACATCTTGATCGAGCCAGGCCGCCCCATGCAGAACGGCTACATCGAGAGCTTCAACGGCAAGTTCAGGGACGAGTGCTTGAACGAACACTGGTTCCAAACCCTGCCTCAAGCCAGGGCGGAGATTGCCGCTTGGCGGCGTGACTACAACGAGGTCAGACCGCACAGCAGCATAGGGCGAGTGCCTCCAGCTCAGTTTGCTGAGCTGCATCGCCGAAGTACTGGAGACGCTGCGCGACATCTGATCCCCACAGAAATCCATTAACCTTCAACCCAGGACCCCTGCCGAATCATTGGTACGGCTAAAGGGGGCAGGTCACCCAAGCAGTTCTTGCCCAGGTTAACCACCGCCGCAGATTCCAGTAATCGACTGTCTACTTGACAGGTGAGCTTACGCGCTTTCGACTCAAGACCGAAGCCGGATGAAAGTGGAGGGCGGAAACCGAGTTCAAACCAATATGCGTTGGACATATGGCTATACATCGTAGTTCTTATTTCTTCCCGGGAAGTAGAAATTCTTGAGTCCGAGTGGAATACGGATCAATGAATCAAGACTCGCTGACTAAAAAAGTATCAACATCGAAAAAATCCGGTCGTAACATGCAGGTTTTCAGCAAATTTTCGGACTTTTCTGTGAGAGGGAACGCTAATAACGAAATCTTTGAATCCCCGACTTTGATTCCGACCTCCTGAATCTCTAAGGAGTCCTGATTGCTGCTCCATAAATTCGCAAATCTCCATCCGGATCGTTGCAACTGAATCAGAGCCCGAATTGCAGCAGATGGATCAGTTTGATTTGATTGATTTGAAAATTTGTCCCACACAAGTGCGCCACCATTTCGGGTTTGCTTTACCGCGAAGTAGGTGACCCTGCCTCCTCTCGAATCCTCAACGTCGATCATCTTTGCGTTGGAGGTCTTAAATCGCCAGTCTCTGTCATCGCTTGTTAAGTTGAAGCCATCAAAGCTTGTTGTTCGATCCAATGCTGGAACGGCTCGATTTGACTGCAATGCGAAATGCAGCTTCAAAGAACTATATCGATCAAATATAATTCCAAGTGGTTTAGCTAAGATGCCAAATCGCTCGGCAATATAGTCCGAAGTTTTTAGAGGAATCAATTGGCAAGTCAAACTTCCGACTTCGATCCATTTTAGTTTCAAAAAACCGGGTAGCGAGTTCTTGTTTGGATAGCCAAAAATTAAATCAAAGCCGCGATCTCGCAACACTTCATGCCCCTTAAGTATGAGTTTACTGAATATTCCACGTCCTCGGTAGTCGGGATGAACTGCACTTTCGCAACTTTGAGCCGCAGAATAAACTGATCCGTTTGAAATATACTCCGCAGGCATGAATCCATTGAATCCTGCTAAGCGATCCCCATCAAAAGCACCGATAAATATGGTGTGCCCCCTTGGTGATTCAAAATGTTTTTTGTTCCAATCTGAATGATTGAAATTTTTGCTGAAGACAGTATTGAATAGCGACAGTTGTTTTTCGGTACTATCTGCGCTGAGGATTTTAAAAGTCATCTCTGTCATGATTCTTCTTTATTGTATCTAAAGGGAAGGGAATGATAGTAGGTTATTGACTTCTTGTTTGGATGGATGAGCGATAAATAGATCCCAATGTGTCCGGTATCCTGCGAAATTGCTGCAGCCTTATATATATAGATTGGGCTCGATCTTCTAGGTAGGTCTGGGTATATCTCATCCAGCAATGAGTAATTCAGTCCGTCGAAGTCGACCTGTTTGCACAAGAATAGACGGGTCCCAGAGCCTGCTCCGTCTTGTGCCGTAGTGAGTAGCATCAGATGATGGCCGTCATGCTCAATGAAGTCAAGATGCCATGGATGACAGTTGTATGGGATACCTAAGATGCTCACTGAATCTGCAGACTGCGGGTCTAGGCGATCGCCCAAACTCCGATAAACAGCCCCGACATCATTTTGTAGACTGACAAAGTATAACCATACGACACCCTTGAAACGCCTTGACGCTGGACTTATTACACTGGCCGTAACATCATTAAGTATTTGACGAGGTGGTGTCCAGTTTTTTAGATCGCTTGTCCTTGATTCCCAAATGAACGTATTTGGTGTTGATTTTGGTGAATTTAGGGTTTCCCTGTATCTAATTATCAATTCATTGGATATTGATATGGAAAGGTTGGGGTCGGAAAGATAGTTTTGAAAAGCGCCCGCGCGCCGATCGATAGGAAACGCGGAGAGAATTGGATTAAAGTCCAGTCCATTGTTGCTCGCGTAAATGCAAGGATTCTCATGGTAGCAATCGCTGAAAGGATATGGTGTTAAAGCTAGAATCCAATTTTCTTTGTATTTTATAATGCTTGGGTGAACTGTTTGGGTGATGCCGAAGTAAGTCTTTATATTGATTGGTTGCAGCCCCTGCGGAAGTTGCATGGTTTCCTTGAAAAAACCGATTTTAAAGAGACCTAGTAAAATTTTTTCGTTTTTTCGAAAAGTTCTATATAGGTAGAATTGCGCAGCCCAGCGCAGTCCGTGCTCTCTGATTCGATCGAATGCTGCCGCAACTAAGTGTTTCATGGCCTCTTGGACTTGGCTTGGTGTGAAGGTTGGAGTACCTGTCTGCAGATAAACAGTAACTCATTTTTGTATATCGCAAATAGAGTAAGTGCAAAAATGAAGTGGCCGATATTAAGTATGTTGCTTGGGATTAGCTGTAGGGCGGAAGCAACTGCAGTAACTACGCCTAGAAGTGTGACGGTTAGCATTCGGTTCAGCGGCTGCGGAGTTGATACTGAGTTGGAAAAAATAGTTCTCAGAACAAAAAATATGTAATAGCTTATGGCGTTACTTATGATTGCGCCCTTCATGCCAAAAATTTTTACAAGAAATAGAGAGAGTGTGATGTTGGTTGCAAGGGCGGCTATTGTTGAGAGCATATTAAATAACGTCCTCCGTGATAGCGCGATTCCAATTGCACTGACCTCTGATAGTGTATAAAGCAGCGCAGGCAAAAGGGCCGCCGGAAGCAAGTGAGATACGTCTGAATACTTGGAAGGCAGCAGCAAAGCGACCATTGGTGAAAGTGCGGATGCGACGAGAAATGTTAGGGCAAGGATAAAGGTAACTGCGGAAGTAGCTTTTTCGTAATAGTCGATGGATTTGCCTTCCGCATGCCACTTGTAAGCTATTGGGGTCCAAGCCACGGTAACCATGCTTTGAATAACGGCAGCAATTCCGGCGACGCTGGAAATAAGGGCGAACTTTCCAAGTTCAGCAAGAGTTGAATAATGCTGAATGAATATGGTGCCGATTGATGTCAGTGCCCAGTAAGCGAGTGACGATCCCATCATTGGAAGGCTGTAGGCGAGGCGCTCTTTGAGAAACGGCCAGTCCCAGTGTATATTTGACTTGCTTTGTACGACCTCCGTGATTCCTTGCGAGAAGGCGTACAAAAGGCTGCAAACTAGGCAAAACAAGTAGATGGCGACGTAAGCATCAAAACGATTATCAAGTGCTATTATTGGTAGCAATAAGAATAAAATAACCTGTAATAGTTTAGGGATTGTGTTGGCGAGAGTGTATGATTTGCCCTTTTCCTGCATTCGCAAGGTAAGCATGGCAAATGTATTAATGTGATTAAGAAGCGAGATCGCTGCTAAAATAAGGATAATTGTGAAGCTCGGTTCTATTTTTATTATTTTTCTGGAGACGAATTCGTAGTTTGTTAGCGCGCAGAGTCCTAAAGCTATTGTAATGATAGTTCCAGGTGTCCCGCAGTGAATCAACAGGGTTTTTCGGTTTGATGAGCTGTGAAATTCGCGGGCATAGGATTGATCCAGTCCTGCGATTGAGAAGAGCAGGATGAAAGACAAGGCTACCTGCATGATATTGATGTGTGCCAAACCTTCCGCTGGCATGTACCAAGCTAATATCGGTACCGTGATGAGGCTGAGAGCGGCTGTGAGTATTGGTCCAGCAGCAAAAAATGCGAGATTTTTTGGGTTCAAGCTAATTTCCTGAAGTTCGTGGAAGCTTTTTCAGCTGTAATGCAGCGCGACACTGTAAATTGAAGGAGAGATTGGCTTTCCCAATAGCTATTCGGGTTTCAGGTTTGTCGGGTCTGTGCAAAGTATAGTGGGTCGTTATTTATTTTTATAACCTAGCCACTTTTCTAGCTGATTAATCAAAATGGTACGATTGAAGTGTATGGAACAGTATTTTTTGCCCCGTTTTCCCATTTTATTGCGGGCGTCCAAATCTAGGTCTGCTAGTTCTTCTGCGATTTTGGCTAAATTTTTATAACAACCTGCCGGGCAAACAATTCCTGCCTGAGATTCTTCAATGATTCTGGCGCCCTCTCCATTTAGCATTCCAAGAATTGGTTTGCCTGCCGCCAAATAGCTCTGCACTTTTCCAGGAATTGTCATTGCGAATATCGGTTCATCTTTTAATGAGACCAAAAGTGCGTCCGCTCCCGCAAAAAAACTGGGCATGCGATTCGCCGGATGTCGTCCCAACATAAAAACGGTATCTGCCAGACCCAATCGTTGAATTTCCGCTCTAACCAGCGGCGCTGCTCTCCCGTCTCCGACAATTAGCCAGTGGATGTCTTGCCGGTGTCGAATCAGCGCTGCCGCTTTGAGCATGGTAGGGAAGTCCTGCGCTTCGCCGAGGTTACCGGCGAATATTATTTTGAAATGCTCCGCGTGCGGTGCCAGTTCAAGCGCCGAATCGGTCTCGTTATTTAAGTTATCGAAGACTTCCTCTGACCATGCTGGGAAGTAGCGAAATTTTTCAACAGAGCCCGACCATCGTCGGAGCGGTTCGACGAAGGCGCGCGATTGGCCAAGGATAAGATCGCAGCGTTGGTATATGAAACTACAGAGCACGCCCACTGCGTTCAGTGCGCGCTCTGACTGAATCATGCCAACCGCCTTGAGCGTGTCCGGCCAGAGATCCAGCACCCACATCAACATCGGCGCACGTTTGATTCGCTTGAGCAGAATCGCTGGCAGGGCTGAGGTGATCGGCGAGGTTTCGAAGACGAAGATGGCGTCAAAGCTACGACCGCGCAGCAGCCAGGGCCCCATGACGCAACCCCAGAACACAAAGCTCCAGTAGTTGAGCACCAGGCGCAAGCTGCCTTGACCCCGCGGCCGCAGCGGAACGCGCAATACCTCGGCACCTGCGAAGCTTGCAAAAGCCTCGGGATCTGCGCGATAGGCTGGGTGGATCTCGCC
>CAUPEV010000040.1:0-29105 GCA_963510335.1 uncultured Roseateles sp. | reverse complement strand
TCGAGGGCATGGTGTTCACGATCGAGCCGATGATCAACGCCGGTCGGCGCGAGATCAAGGAAGGCAATGACGGCTGGACCATCAAGACCAAGGACAGATCCTTGTCGGCGCAATGGGAGCACACGCTGATCGTGACCGAAACCGGCTACGAGGTTTTCACGCTGTCGGCGGGCAGCCCGCCCCCGCCCGCCTTCATCACGGGCTGAGCGGGTGGGCCAACTCTTGCGCGGAGCGCCGCCACAGCTGCAACAACAGCCACAACAGCAGCAGCAGCCGAGCTTGGCCGAGCTGCGTCAGCAATTCAAGACCGGCAAGCAAGCGCTGATCGACCGCTTCCGTACCGGCCGGCCTACCGTCGCCGCTGCGGCTGGCCTCTTGCGCGCCTTGGCCAAACATGTAGACCAGAGCCTGCAGCTGCTGTGGGAGCGCGGCTATATGCCAGTTGGCGCCAGCCTGCTGGCGGTAGGCGGCTATGGGCGCGGCGAGCTGTTCCCGTTTTCTGACGTCGATGTGCTGCTCTTGCTGCCGGACGGCGTCGAGATTCATCAGAACGGCGCAATCAAGACCTCGATCGAGTCCTTCATCACGGCCTGCTGGGACATCGGCCTGGAGATCGGCTCCTCGGTTCGCACCTTGGACGAATGCAGGCAAGAGGCCGCCGGCGACGTGACCATTCAGACGGCGCTGCTGGAAGCACGCTGGATCGCCGGTGACAAAGGCCTGGTGGCTCAGTTGGAGCAGCTGCTCACGGCGGCCATGGACGCAAGCGCCTTCCTGCGCGCCAAGACGCTGGAGATGAGCCAGCGTCACACCAAGTACGACGACACGCCCTATTCCTTGGAGCCCAACTGCAAGGAAAGCCCGGGCGGCCTGCGTGATCTGCAGGTCTTGATCTGGATTGCGCGCGCCGCCGGCCTGGGCCAGACCTGGAAAGGCTTGGCCGAGCGCGGCTTGATCACCGCTTTTGAGAGCCGCCAACTGCAGCACAACGAAGGCCTGCTCAAGCTTATTCGAGCGCGCCTGCACTGCGTCGCCGGTCGGCGTGAAGACCGTTTGGTGTTCGACCAGCAGACCGCCGTGGCCGAGAGTTTTGGCTACCAAAGCAGTGCCGGCCAGCGCGCATCAGAAGTGCTGATGCGGCGCTATTACTGGGCCGCCAAAGCAGTCACGCAGCTGAACCAGATCCTGTTGTTGAATCTGGAAGAGCAGGTCAACGGCTCGCAGCAAGAATTGATGCGGCCCATAGACACGCATTTTCTTGACCGAGCCGGCATGCTGGAGGTCGTCAGCGACGATCTCTATCAGCGCGAGCCGCACGCCATTTTGCGCACCTTCTTGGTCTACCAGCAGACCCGCGGCATCAAGGGCTTGTCGGCCCGCACACTGCGTGCGCTCTACAACGCCCGGCAATTGATGAACGGCGCGTTCCGGCGCGACCCCGTCAATCGCGCCACCTTCATCCAGATTCTGCGCCAGTCCGAGGGGCAAACCCACGCGATGCGCCTGATGAACCAGACCTCGGTGCTAGGGCGTTACTTGTGGGTATTCCGCGCCATCGTGGGGCAGATGCAGCATGACTTGTTCCATGTCTACACGGTCGATCAGCACATCCTGATGGTGCTGCGCAATGTGCGGCGCTTCTTCATCCCCGAGCATGCGCATGAGTACAGCTTTTGCTCGCAACTGGCCTCGCAATGGGCCAAGCCCGAGCTGCTCTATATCGCCGCACTATTCCATGATGTGGCCAAGGGTCGCGGCGGCGATCATTCGGATTTGGGCGCCTCGGAAGCCAGGCGTTTCTGCCGCGACCATGGTTTGGACAAAACCGACACCGAGCTGGTCGTGTTCCTGGTGCAGCAACACCTGACCCTCTCGCGGGTGGCGCAGAAAGAAGACTTGTCTGACCCGGAGGTGATCAACCGCTTCACGCACAAGATGATCGATGTGCGCCACCTGACCGGCCTGTATTTGCTGACGGTGGCCGACATTCGCGGCACCAGCCCCAAGGTCTGGAATGCCTGGAAGGGCAAGTTGCTGGAGGACTTGTACCGCGTCAGCCTGCGCGCTTTGGGTGGCGCCAAACCCAATCTGGAAGCAGACATCGAGGCCCGCAAGCAAGAGGCCAGGCAGGCGCTGGCCCTGCATTCGATGCTGCCGGGCACCGAAGTGCCGCTCTGGCAAACGCTGGAGATCAGCTATTTTGCGCGCCACGAGGCGGGAGACTTGGCCTGGCATGCGCGCTCGCTGTGGCGCCATGTGCAAAGCCCGGTGCCGGTCGTGCAAGCGAGGCCCTCACCGGTCGGTGAAGGCCTGCAGGTCTTGGTCTATTCGCCCGACGCGCAGGATTTGTTCGCGCGCATATGCGGTTATTTTGACGGTGCGAGCTTCAATATTCTGGATGCCAAGGTGCACACCACGCGCACCGGCTATGCGCTTGACACCTTCCAGGTGCAAAGCCCGGACCTGGAACTGCATCACCGCGATCTGGTGTCACTGGTCGAGACCAAGCTGACGCTGGCACTGCAAGCAGCCGGCCCCTTGCCGGAGCCCAGGCGCGGACGCTTGTCCCGCCGGGTCAAGTCCTTCCCCTACACACCACGTATCGCTTTGCGCCCGGACGAACGCGCGCAGGCCTGGTTGCTGACCATCAGCACCAGTGACCGCGCCGGCCTGCTCTACGCGATTGCGCGCGTGCTGGCGCGCCACGGCATCAATCTGCAATTGGCCAAAATTTCAACCCTGGGCGAGCGGGTAGAAGATACATTCTTGGTCGACGGTGCCGCACTTCAGCACAACAAGGCTCAACTTCAAATCGAGAGCGAGCTGCTCGATGCAGTGGCGCTGCAAAAATGAACTCTGACACCGCAAGCCAACACGCACCTGAGACGCCTCAGCCGGCTCAAGCACCGCAGGCCGCCAAGCAAGCGCCCCCATCGCCGCTGATCGCGGCCGAGGAAGCGGTGGCTGCACTGAGTGCCTTTGACGCCATCATTGACGTGCGCTCACCGGCCGAGTTTGCCGAAGACCACCTGCCCGGCGCGCTCAATTGGCCGGTCCTGGATAACGAAGAGCGTCACCGGGTTGGTCTGCTCTACAAGACTTCGCCGTTTGAGGCCCGCAAGATCGGCGCGGCGCTGGTGGCACGCAATATTGCCCGCCATATCGAGGCCCACGCCGAGCCGCTGAATCGCAATTGGCGGCCGCTGGTCTATTGCTGGCGGGGCGGCCAACGCTCCGGTGCGATGACCTGGTTTCTGGGCCAGATCGGTTTCAAATCGCGCCAGTTGCAGGGGGGCTACAAGGCCTACCGCGCGCAGGTGCGCCAGGTTTTGCAGACGCAGCCGGCCGGTTTCGATTTCCATGTGCTGTGCGGTCGCACCGGCAGTGGCAAAACCCGCTTGCTGCAAACGCTGGCCAATCTAGGCGCGCAGGTGCTGGACCTGGAAGGTCTGGCCGCCCACCGAGGCTCGATCCTGGGCGCTCTGCCGGATCAGCCACAACCGAGTCAAAAGGGCTTTGACACCCAGCTATGGCAAAAGCTCTGCGGGCTGGACGCGAGCCGGCCGGTTTTTGTTGAAAGCGAAAGCCGCAAGATTGGCCAGGTACGGATGCCTGAGTCGATGTACGAGGCGATGCGGGCCAGTGACCATATCTACTGGCTGGAGATGCCCAATGAAGCGCGGGTCGAGTTGCTGCTGCAGGACTACGCCCATTTTTTCCAAACACCGGCCTTGTTTTGCGCCAAGCTTGATGCGCTGGTCAGCATGCGCGGCCGCGAACGCGTGCAGCGCTGGCAAAGCCAAGCGCTCGCAGGTGAATGGAGCGAGGTATTTGCTGAGTTGATGCGCGATCATTACGACCCCGGCTACGAGCGCTCCCTGGCCGGGCATTACCCTCAGCTTGAACGCGCCAAGCGAATCAGCTTGGCAGACGGTGGCGCACAAAGCCTGCAAGCCTTGGCACGCGATTTGATGTCAATCAAGAGCTAAGCCAGCCCAGCGTGGCACTATCCAATCTTCACAGCGAGGCCAGATGCAATTTTTAGAAACCGACAAGGCACTGCGCCAATCGCGTCAATTTGGCGTCAAGCCGGTGCCCGTGCTGCGCCCCTTGGGTTGGCTGGCCCGCGGCTGGCAAGACCTCATTCGCTGCCCAGGACCTTCGCTCGCCCATGGACTGGTGTTGGCCGCGCTAGGGGCATTGATCTTTGTGCTGGCACGTCATCAATTTTGGCTGCTCGCCGGCGCCTTCAGTGGATTTTTGTTGGTAGCACCTATCCTGGCCACCGGCCTGTATGTGATCAGCCGCGACCTCGCGTTTGGGCGGACCCCGAGCTTTGCCTCCATCTTGAAAGTTTGGCGGCCTCGTGACGGCCGCATGGTGGTGTTTGGCGTGCTGCTGGCTTTTGCCGGCACCGGCTGGGTGATGACCTCGGCCTCGCTGATCACCGGCTTTGCCGGCGCACCGATTCGCGAGCCGGCCGACTTTTTGCGCCATGTCGTGCTGAATGAGGACTCTCACCTGTTTGAGATCTGGCTTGCCATGGGCGCGGTCTTGGCTGCACCCATGTTTGCTTCCACCGTGATCGCGGTGCCGCTGCTGCTGGACCGCAGCGACATTGGCGTACTTGGCGCCGTATTCACCAGTTGGCGTGTGGTGATGGCCTACCCCGCGGCGGTGGCTTTGTGGGCCGCCTTGATCATGTTGCTGACCTTGCTGGGCATGGCCAGCCTGATGCTGGGTTTCATCGTGGTCTTGCCTTGGCTGGGCCATGCCAGTTGGCATGCCTACCGCGATCTGGTTTCAAGCAACGACTGATTCGCAGGCAGTAAAAACAATGTTCGGATACAGCGAGCAACAAATCGCCCAGTTCGGCCTGAGCTGGGGCGTCGGCCTCTTCATGGCCTATATGGTGTTCATCATCTTGCAGCTGGCGCGAGAGTCCAAGGCCGGCCGTTTCGGCACTTTTGTGCTGCTCTTGGGTTTAGGCTTTGGCATGGTGGGCTACTTGGCCAAGGGCGCCATCAAGTGGTTCATGACCGGTGTTGGGGGAGGCTAGCAGCGATGAGTCTGCGCGACACCATCACCCGCTCCTTCAAGCATTCAAACTTCGAAGACGCGCAAGCTCTGTTCACCGGTACCTTGTTTGTGGCCTTGGGTGTGGCGCTGTTCAAGCAGGTCGGCATGCTGACCGGCGGCACGGTCGGCATCGCCTTTTTGCTGCATTACGCCAGCGGCCTGTCTTTTGGCGCCTTGTTCTTTTGCATCAACCTGCCTTTTTACTGGCTCGCCTACAAGCGCATGGGCCTGCCCTTCACGCTCAAGACGATCTCGGCGGTCAGCTTGATGGCGGTGTTAGCCGAACTGCTGCCACGCTGGCTCAAATTTGCCGAGCTGAACCCCTGGTTTGCGGCGGTCGCCGGCGGCTTGCTGATAGGCGCCGGCATGTTGATTCTGTTCCGCCACCGTGCTTCACTTGGCGGGCTCAATGTGGTGGTGCTGTATCTGCAAGACAAATATGGCTGGCGGGCCGGCTATGTGCAGGCCGGCCTGGACCTGGTGATACTGCTTTGTGGTCTGGCTTTTGTGCCACCGGGTCGCATAGGCCTGTCAATTGTGGGCATGCTGGCCATCAACGCGGCACTGGCCATCAATCACCGCCCGGGGCGCTATATGGCGGTGTAGAGTTTCATCCAAGTCCTGTAAGCTAGCTAACTCCTCAACTGCTAGGACGCAGAACTATGAATGCCAGTGGTATCGACGCACCAGCTGCTATTGGCTCATATGGCAGCCTGGTCGCCGCTTCGCTTGTCTTGCTGTTTGGCCGCATGCTGCTTGAGCGAGTCGCGATCCTGAAGGCCTTGACGATTCCTGAGCCGGTCGCCGGAGGATTGGTGGTGGCGCTGCTGATGTTGCTGACTCAGCAGCTGACCGGCTTCACCGTCATGTTTGATACCAGCTTGCAAACGCCGCTGATGTTGGCATTTTTCGCCACCATTGGTTTGTCGGCCAATCTCGCCAGCCTGAAGGCCGGCGGCAACATCATGCTCAGGTTTTTGGCAGTCGTGCTGGGCCTCTTGCTGATGCAAAACCTGATCGGCGTCGGCATGGCCACGCTGCTGGGCCTGGACCGCCATCTCGGCTTGTTGGCCGGCTCTATCACCTTGTCAGGCGGGCATGGCACCGGTGCGGCCTGGAGCAAGGTCTTTACCGAACAATTCGGTATCCAGGGTGCCACCGAGTTGGCGATGGCCTGCGCGACTTTCGGCCTGGTGTTGGGCGGCGTGATTGGCGGGCCGGTGGCGAAAATCCTGATTCGCCAGATAAAGCCCCAAGGCTCGGCACTCCAGCAGGATCAAGATCAAGCGCCGAGCAACTTTGAAGAACCTACAGCCACGCGGCTGATCACGGTCAATTCCTTCATCGAGTCCTTGGCCCTGATCGCGCTGAGTCTGGCCGGCGGCGAAATGTTGACCGGCGCCATTGCCGGCACGGCCTTCGAGCTACCGACCTTTGTTTGCGTGCTTTTCACCGGCGTTTTGCTGCGCAATGTGCTGGGCGGCTTGGGCCTGCACCAAGTGTTTGACCGCGAAGTCTCGGTGCTCGGCAACGTCAGCTTGGCTCTGTTTTTAGCCATGGCCTTGATGAGCTTGCGTTTGTGGGAGCTGGCCAGTTTGGCCCTGCCTATGTTGCTGATCTTGGCCGTGCAGACCCTGGCGATAGCCGCCTACGCGATCTTTGTGACCTTCCGCGTGATGGGGCGCAACTATGACGCCGTGGTGCTGGCCGCTGGCCATTGCGGCTTTGGCCTGGGTGCAACGCCGACCGCGATCGCCAATATGCAGGCCGTCACGCATCGCTTCGGCCCCTCGCATCTGGCCTTCATCGTCGTGCCCATGGTGGGGGCCTTCTTCATCGACATCGCCAACGCGCTGATCATCAAGCTGTTCATGGCACTGCCGATTTACTGAGGACCGCATTCATGTCATTCGCCGGGCCGCCAAAGACCGGTGGCCCGTAGCCTTAGCGAGCTACGAACAAGGCCAGCTCGTTTGTGTCCGGCCCAGGCTCCAAGAAGCACTTTGCCTCTCGGAGGGCGACCAAGTATGTCTTGGGCGAGAGGCTCACAACAGCGCGCTATACCAGCGCAGCTCCAGCAAGCGGCGCGCCAATTGATGGCTACGGCTTTGCGGGTCGGCCAGGTCATGCAAGATATCGAAGTGATTGCAGCCTTTGATTTCTTCGCAAATCGGCACCACACGGCGACCCCAGGCTTGGCGAATCAAACGGTTTTGTCGTTTGAACTCTTCGCTCTCCTCTGAGCCCACGATGGCGTAGACCGGCGCCTCGGGCGCAGGGAAATGCGCCGGGCTGAGCCGGCGTACCGCGTCGGCATCCAACTTCAAGTCAGCCTGCAAAAATGGCGCCTGCCGGAGCGGGGCGAGATCGTACACGCCCGAGATCGACAGCACGCCTTTGACCAAGTGATGCGGCAGGTCGGGCGCCACCGACTTCCAATCACAGCAATTGAGCATGCTGGCCAAATGCCCGCCAGCCGAATGGCCGACCAGCACCACCCGCGAAGGATCTCCCCCATGCGCTGCCGCATGGCGCCAGACCCAAGCCAGCGCCTGCACCAGTTGCAGCGGGATGCGCTCCATGGTGACCTCAGGGCAGAGCGAATAGTTCGGGATCACGACCATTGCGCCCTCGTCGGTGAAGGAGCTGGCCACAAAAGAGCAGTCCGACTTGTCGAGCGAGCGCCAATAGCCGCCATGCAAGAACACCAGCACCGGGGCATTCGGCACGTCCGATGGGAAGACATCCAAGCGCTCCGTCGCCGTCTGACCATAAGCCACATCAAGCAAGCAGCGCGCTTTGTCGCGCACCAACTGCGACGCCCTCGCCCAGCGACTCAAAATATCGGCGCTGTCGGCAACCCGGGCGCGGTTGTTGTACTGCTGATCGAACCAGGCGGGGCTATGACGGGTCATGCTTGGTGACTCCTTGCTTCAACGGATAGGCTTGAGTGTCGGCGCTCGCGTCAAAGCTGCCACTCGACAAAAACCCGCAGCATCGCACAGTCTGTATGGCGCCAAGGGCACAAAGCGAGCGGGCAAGAAAAAACCTCGCGAAGTCGTCAGACTTGGCGAGGTTGATCTGGTGGGCGGTGCAGGTTTCGAACCTGCGACCCCCACAGTGTGAATGTGGTGCTCTACCCCTGAGCTAACCGCCCTGAATTTCTAGTCAAGTCCACCAGTTTGCCCCGTCGCACAGCTTGCGTTTTACGCCGCGAGCGCCGATCGAGAAATCTGGTGGGCGGTGCAGGTTTCGAACCTGCGACCCCCACAGTGTGAATGTGGTGCTCTACCCCTGAGCTAACCGCCCGACTTATCTTCAGTTCTTCGCTAACTGCGAAGCCCACAATTATGCCATGATTTTTTTCACCGGCTCAAGCAGCCTGCCAAATTCTTTTTCCGCCGCTGGCTTTGTCCAACTCGCCAAGTACGCGCTCATGTGCCTGCAACTCCTCTTCGCTGGCCTGTAAAACTGGCAAAGCGAAGCTGCTCAGATCAATCGCTGCCAACTTGAACTCGGCCGACTGAGCGCTATCACCCGAGTCATCCATCACCAAAGAGTCCTGCCCGCGCGTCAAGCGGATAAAGACCTCGGCCAGCAACTCCGCATCGAGCAAAGCGCCGTGCAACTTGCGGTTCGAGTTGTCCACCTCCAGCCTGCGGCACAGCGCATCCAGCGAATTCGCTTTGCCGGGGAACAAATCGCGCGCCATCAGCAAGGTGTCGCGCACGCTGCCGACGGTGTCGGTGATAGGCGGGCGGCCCAAGCGCTTCATCTCGGCGTTGACAAAACCGATGTCGAAGGGTGCGTTGTGGATCACCAACTCGGCGCCGGCCAAAAACTCCAGCAATTGATCGGCGATCTGCGCGAACAGCGGCTTGTCGGACAAAAACGCTTCGGTCAAGCCGTGCACGCGCAGCGCATCCTCGTGGCTGGCGCGCTGCGGGTTGACATACAAGTGCAAGTTATTGCCGGTCAGCTGGCGGTTGACCATCTCGACACAGCCGATTTCGATGATGCGGTCGCCGCCCTCGGCGGCCAGGCCGGTGGTTTCGGTGTCGAAGAAAATTTGACGCATGGGAACTCAGAAAAAGAATACGGGCTCAGGCTTTGCGACGGCTGGACAAAACCCAGATCAGCAAGCCAGTTGCGACCATGGGCACACACAACCATTGCCCTTGGCTCAGATTGAGCGCGCGCAGGCCCAGATAGTCGTCGGGCTCGCGGAAATACTCAGCCATGAAACGGAACAACCCGTAGCCGATCAAAAACATGCCCGAGACCTGACCCGTCTGGCGCGGCTTGCGCGCATACAGCCACAGCAACACGAACAAGAGCAAGCCTTCACCCAAGAACTGATAGAGCTGCGAGGGGTGGCGCGCCAGGCTTGAGCCCGACTGCGGGAACACCATCGCCCAAGGCAAGCTCGGGTCGGCCGCCCGCCCCCACAACTCGCCATTGATGAAGTTGCCGAGTCGGCCCATCGCCAGACCCGTAGGCACGCAGGGTGCGATCAGATCGGTGACTTCAAAGAACTTGCGCCCGCGCAGCTTGGCGAACAAGGCCATCGAAGCAATCACGCCGAGCAAGCCGCCGTGAAACGCCATGCCGCCCTTCCAGACCGCCAGCACTTCGCCCAGGTTGTGCAGATAGTAGTCAGGCTTGTAGAACAACACAAATCCCAGCCGCCCGCCTAGCACCACGCCCAACACGCCGAAGAACAAAAGATCGTCGACATCGCGGCGGCTCCAGCCGGTCTGCGCAAACTGCGGCTGCGCAACCCGGCGATTCGCCAAAAACAGGAACAGACCAAAAGCGGCCAGGTAGGTCAAGCCATACCAATGCACGGCCAGGGGGCCAAGCTTGATGGCTATTGGGTCAAATTGGGGGTGCACCCACATCGCATCGTCCTTGAGAAATCAGCCGCGCATCATAGTTTGCTGCCGAGGAATGCCTGCTCGGCGGCACTCAACCAAGCGCGGCCAAGCTCTTGCGCGCATCCTTGGCGTAATTGGGCCGGATGTATTTGTCGGCGGCGGCGCGCGTGAAAGCGGCCTTGGCAGCGGCCTTGTCATCCAGAGCCAGCCAAGCCTCGCCGAGGCGATGATCGATGGGCAATTGCGGCGCGCCGGCCAAACTCTTGGCACGCTCCAGATGGCGCACTGCGGCCTCGTTTTGCCCTTGATCCAGGGCCAGGCGGGCCAGGCAATAGTGCGCCATGGCATGACTGGGCTGATCGCGCTGCAATTGCTCGAACAAGGCCCGCGCCTTGTCGAACTGCTGCTCCCTCATCCAATGCCGGCCCAGCTGCGAAGTGGCCTCACGCACATCGGCCAGCAGCGCGCCGTCGCTGCCGGGGCGTACCGCCAGCAACTCGCGCTCCGCCTCGGGCCATTTGTCGGCCGCAGCCGCCACCAAAGAGCGCAGCAGCCGCGCATGTTCGGGCTGGCTGGCGCGGATCTCTGCCTCCAAGGCCTTGGCTTTGCTTGCGCTGCCGCCCAAGACCTGCGGTGTGAACAGATAGAGCTGTACCAATTTGCTACGCGCGGCGTACAGCGCTGGGTCCAACTCCAGCGCCTTGTGCAAAGCGTCCTTGAGGCGCCCCACCATCGCTACCGCCTTCAAAGGGCTGATCATCTGCACCTGGTGGCCCATCACCTCGGCGGCGGCGTAGTAGCAAATAGCGTCCTGCGGGCTGCGCTCGCGGCAGGTCTGCGCCAGCTTGGCAGCAGCGTCCAGCCGCGGCCCGTCATAAGCGTCGCTCCCTGCCAAGGCCGCCGCCGCCACGGCCTGAGCATCATCGGGCTTGAGCGCCAAACGGGCCTTGGCGGCACGCGCCAGTTCATCAAAGCGCCCGGCGTCAAGCAGACTTTGCAAACTTGCATCCTTGAAAAGCGCGGCTTGCGCAGCGGGGCTGACGCCAAGCAGGATCGTCAGGCTGACAGCAGACACCAGGCTGCGAAACAAAAAACGACTGTTGTGCATGGGCAGAGAATTTGAAGGCGCGAGTGCAGGAGTATCGATTGTCTGCAGGGCCAGCGTCGCGAGCCAGCCTTCTGCGACGAAACGCCTCGGCAGGCGCCTCAAGCGCTAGAACAGGCCGTGCAGTGCGCAGCCGATGCTGAGCACCACGCCACAAGGACCGCAGCATTTAGGAAGGCATGCCCGCCACAAATCCCCTGAAGTGCGCCAGCAAATTCACATGTTGCGGCGCATAGGCGGCCCCTACCCGCTGAATCTCGGCGATATGCTGTACCGAGTCCATCAGCTGCACATCCTGCGCCTTGATGTCGTCCAAGCCCAGGCCGTTCAGCCCGGCCTGCGACACATCGGGGTCATAGCGCACATAGGCAAACAACTTGTTGCCGGTCCAATTGCTGGCGCCCGCATCATCCCCTGTGGCCTGCACCATATCGCCCAATTCACGGTCGATTGCGCCCCCGTGCCGGCATTCGCCCAGCGTGCGGCAAGCCATGTCCCAGCCGGCAGCGGCCGCATTCATCAAGGCGCCGGGAATGTTCTTGGCATGGTCCAGCAGCCATAAGTCATCCGCCTGCAAATCGGGCCGCACCTGGGCCACCTGGCCGGTGCCGACCGACACAATCAGCATCTGATCCACCCCGGTTTGCCAACCCACTTTGTACGGTGCGGCTGTGGCCATCTGAAAAGCCAAAAAAGCAGCGTTGTTGTAAGTGGTGACACCGCCATCAACAAAGACGAACTGATATTCGTTCGGCGTGTCCGGCGCAAAAGTCACCACTTCGGGTGGGAAGAAGGTCGGCGCCGCCGTGCTGGCCCGAACCAACTGCCACAGCGGCAGCTTGAGATTGCAGTCGAGGCGAGCGAGTTGGTTGTACTTGGCAAAAGGATTGTTGCTGACCGGCCAAGGCGAATCGCTCGTGTGGTTGCGCATCACCATCATCAGCAAGCAGCGCAGATTGCTATCACCCAAAGTGGCCGGTTCGGACTCGGGCTCATGGCCGAGCGCCTGATTGAGTTGGCTACGCAGCAGCTTGGCCAATGGTTCATCGTTATAGCTGTAGCGCAAGCGCTTGAGCAGCGAGGCCTTGTCGAACATTTGCTGACCGCTGCCGACATAGAACTGGCGCAAGGTGGCGGTGTCCATGCCGGCGGCAATGCAGGCGGCGATGATGGCGCCGGTGCTGGTGCCGCAGACAAAATCGAAATAATCGGCCAAGACCAAGCCCGGCTTGCCCAGCTGTTGGCGCAGATCGGTTTCCAGCTTGGCCAGAATTTCCACGCTCATCAAGCCCAGAATGCCGCCGCCATCACAACTGAGAATCTTCTTCGGCCCTTTGGACTGAATACGGTCAATGACAAAGCTATTCATGCGGCGACTCTCCCGGAAGACAAACAAACAAGTTCTTAAGAAAAGCTCAACTCACCACAGTTTGCGGGTATCGATCCAGCTGACCCGCCCGGTGTGCCGCCTGACCTCGCGCACCATATGGGCGGTGCCGCCTGGCCCGTCGCCACCACCCTCGTCCCACAGCGTGACCAGGTTCAGCTTGGCCAATCCCCAAGCCATCGCCGTGTAGAGCAGCCACAGATTACAGCGCTCGTAGGCATTGACGCCTTCAGGCAAGGGCCCCAGTGCCTCAGGCATCAGGCGCAGCGACTTTTCGGCGCCAAGGCTCTGCACGACGCTGTAGTAACGCTCGCGCCAGGACTTGGCACCCACTGCATCGGCACGCCCATCGATCGAATTGCGAATGAACTCGGCCTCGGCGAAAGGCAAGAGGATCTGACAGCGCAAGCCGCGCGCCTGGGCCGCCTGCAAAAACAACAAGTCGCCGCCGGCCGAGGCCTGGCACAGCGCCAGATCTTCAGGCCCGGCGCCCAGCTCATCGAGCGCCGATGCGATCGCCTGCGCCGCCAGCGCTTGCTGCTCGTTCGGGAAGCGAGGCGCCTTGCGGCCCGGCTCATCCACCATATGGCCGCTGAACAGAATCACCTTGCGCGGCTGCCAAGGGCCAACAGGGGTTTGCAGCCTGGCGATTGCTTTGTCGAACACGGCCAAGCCCGCTGCGACCTGCTCGGGCCTGAAGTCCAAGTCGGCCAGCAATTGCAGCTGCGCCCGGCTGGACTTGAGCGAGAACCAGTCGCTGTCGTTCTTGGCCACCGCCTCACGGTAGCTGATGCGCACGCGCTCCGGGCTGGCACTCAACAATGCCAGATCGGCCAGAGTCACCAGCGCCCAGAAAGCCTGGGCCGCGTCGGGCTCGTTCTGTGCGGCGAACTGCACAGCGCCCGCCATCACGGGCAGCAGCGCCGAGTAGCGGCCATCGGCAATCAGATGCTCATGCAAATGCATCAGGGTCAAGGCATTGATGCCAGAAAAGTAATGCCCCGGATGCCGACGATAAGCTTGGGCATAACTGTCAATTGCTGCGCGCAGCAAGGCCTCTTGCTCGCAGGCTTCCTCGCGCTTTTCCGCGGGCGACAAGTCGGCGCGCTGCCAGCAGGCGGTCCAGGCGTCTTTGTCGACGCGGCCAAGCAGCGCCAGGGTCTCGGCGTCGCCAGCAAACTCTTTGAGCACCGCTTGGTAGTGCTGCCTCGCCCGCGCCAGCGAATAGCCCTCTTGCTGACTCTGCGCCAAGCGCTGCAAGCAGATGCCCTTCTCGCGCAAGCCCGGCAAATTCTTCGCGTCTATCGCCAAGCCGAGTTCCAGCTGCTCCAGTGCGAAACGAAAACGTTCAGCCTTGCGCAGCGCGATGCCGGCCTTGATCCAGGCTTCAGCACGAAAAGCCGCCACTGGCGCCTCGTCGGCCAGCACCAGCAAATCGCCGATCAAACCTTGCCTGCGGGCCAACTCGATGCGAGCCTCCCATTCTTCGTGCTGGGTCCAGAATTCCTGGGCACAAGCGACCTGCATCGACTTCCAATCCGGCTCCTGAAGATAGGGCAGCAAGGCATAGACCGGGCTGATCTTGCGCCCCTGCCAGGACTGCATGGTCGACTTGATCATGGCGCTGAGTTTGGCGATGTCCTGCGCCAGCGTTGCCGGGTCGGGCCTGCCGTCTTTCAAACCATAACGCAATTTACGGTCGGTATAGAGATCAAACGCAGCTGTCGTCTTGCCGCCCATCACCAAGACCACGCCGCGCGAGCGCAGCGCGTGGCGAACGCCCAGTTCGTACCAGACATTGGGATTGTCAATGCTGAGATCGGCTATCACCAGATCGGCAAGCAAGAGCTCTTGAAACATATCGGCGCGGATGTCGCCGGCACGTTGCTCCTGATCGGCCCGAAATGCGCTCAAGCCGGCGGCTGCGATGGCCGGGGCGATGTAGTCGGTATAGACAAGATTGAAGTCAATCAACTGCCCGTCCGGGCCGGGCTTGCTGCCAAAGGGCATGACAACAAAGGCGTGAGGACGGATGCTCATGGGTGGGCTAAGCACTGATTCAGACGGAGCGAACCATAGCGGCCGCAGCGGCCTAGTGTCAAGCCGTCACAGTCAAGCCGTCAGTCAAGCCATCAGTCAAACCGCAAATCAGCCCCTGAGCGCGTTCTCAATATGTTCAACGAAGCGCAAGACCGTCGGCGCGGCATCGGCGCGCCAGATCAGGCTGGTTTCACACAGCGGCGCCAAGTCGGTCAAGGGCTTGTAGATCACGCCGGCGCGCTGGAATGCCATTACGCTGGCCGGCACCCAGGCCAAGCCTATGCCGGCCGAGACCAGATTGACGATGGTCTGCATCTGGATTGCTTGCTGCACGATATTCGGAGCCAAGCCGTGCTGGCGGTAAAAACCCAGCAGCGCATCGAACAAGGACGGCGCAATTTCACGCGGGAAAATCACCACGGGCCGGCGCAACACCGCCTGCGTATCCAGACTGGCATTCGCCGCCAATTCATCATCGGCGCTGAGCGCCAGCACCATCGCCTCGCTGGAGATCTTCAGGCGCTCAAAACCGGCAGGATGGGCGCCGGGCGCATGGATGATGAAGCCGGCATCCAAATCGCTCTGCTCAAACTCACGCAACTGCACATCCAAGGTCGCCTCGCGCAGCGTCAACTCGATGTCGGCAAAGGCTTCACGAAAGTGCCGCAGCCAGCGCGGCAAGTCGCCGTAGCCGACGGTCGACACAAAGCCCAGGCGCAGCCGGCCGCGACTGCCTCTAGCCGCCGCCTGCGCCAAGCCTGGCAGCGCATCGGCCTGCGCCAGCAAAGCACGCGCTTGCGGCAGCAAGGCCAAGCCGGCCGCGCTGAGCGCCACCGAGCGGCTGCTGCGCTCGAACAGCGCCGCGCCCAGGCTGGCCTCCAGCTTCTGTATCGCCTGCGTCAAGGGAGGCTGCGTCATGTGCAGGCGCTCGGCCGCACGGCCAAAATGCAGTTCCTCGGCCACCGCAAGAAACTGGCGCAGCGTTCGCAATTCAATCATTGATATGCAGAATGTATTAATCGAAAGCGAATAATATATTTGAACAAGAGGCAAGGCCGCCGCATACTGACGCTACACCCGCAACACCCGCCTATCAAGCACCGGAGACCCCACTCATGACCGCAGCCAACCGCCGTTCCAAAAACATCACCGAAGGCGTCGCCCGCGCGCCGAATCGCTCCATGTACTACGGCATGGGCTATCAGGAGAGCGATTTCGGCAAGCCGATGATCGGCGTGGCCAACGGCCACTCGACCATCACGCCTTGCAACTCCGGCCTGCAAAAGCTCGCCGATGCGGCGGTTATTGGGCTGAAAGAAGCCGGCGCGAATCCGCAAGTGTTCGGCACGCCGACGATCTCGGACGGCATGGCCATGGGTACGGAGGGCATGAAGTACAGCTTGGTCTCACGCGAAGTGATTTCGGACTGCGTGGAGACCTGCGTCGGCGGCCAATGGATGGACGGCGTGATGGTGATCGGGGGCTGCGACAAGAATATGCCGGGCGGCATGATGGGCATGTTGCGCGCCAATGTGCCGGCCCTGTATGTCTACGGCGGCACGATTTTGCCGGGCAAGTACAAGGGCCAGGATCTCAATATCGTCTCGGTGTTTGAGGCGGTTGGCCAGTTCTCGGCCGGCAAGATGAGCGAAGAAGACTTCGTTCAAATCGAAAAGCGCGCCATCCCCGGCAGCGGCTCCTGCGGCGGCATGTACACGGCCAACACCATGAGCTCGTCATTTGAAGCGCTGGGCATGAGCCTGCCTTACTCATCAACCATGGCTAACGTCGAAGACGAGGTGACCGAAAACGTCAAAAAGGCGGCTGCCGTCTTGGTTGAGGCGGTCAAAAAGGATTTGAAACCACGCGATATCGTGACCAAGAAGGCGATCGAAAACGCCGTGGCGGTGATCATGGCGACCGGTGGCTCGACCAATGCGGTCTTGCACTTCTTGGCCATAGCCCATGCGGCCGAGGTCGAGTGGAGCATCGACGACTTCGAGCGCATGCGCCGCAAGACGCCGGTGCTGTGTGACTTGAAGCCCAGCGGCCAGTTCCTCGCTATCGATCTGCACCATGCCGGCGGCATTCCGGCAGTGATGAAAGAGCTGCTCAAGCACGGCCTGCTGCATGGTGACGCGATGACCATCACCGGCAAGACCGTGGCCGAGAACCTCGCCGAGGTGCCCGATTTGCGCGCCGACCAGACCGTGATCCGCCCGGTCACCAACCCGATCTACGCCGAAGGCCATCTGGCCATCCTGAAGGGTAATCTGTCTCCCGAAGGCTGCGTCGCCAAAATCACCGGCCTGAAAAACCCGGTGATGAGCGGCCCGGCACGGGTGTTCGAAGACGAGCAATCGGCACTGGCAGCGATCATGGCCGAGAAAATCGTCGCCGGTGATGTGATGGTCTTGCGCTATTTGGGCCCCAAGGGCGGCCCCGGCATGCCAGAAATGCTGGCGCCAACCGGCGCGCTGATCGGCCAGGGCCTGGGCGAAAGCGTCGGGTTGATCACCGACGGGCGTTTCTCCGGCGGCACCTGGGGCATGGTGGTCGGCCATGTGGCGCCTGAAGCCTATGCGGGCGGCGTGATCGCGCTGGTGCAAGAAGGCGACCGCATCACCATAGACGCTCACAAGCTGCTGCTGGAATTGCACGTCAGCGACGAAGAACTCGCTCGCCGCCGCGCGGCCTGGGTGGCGCCTGCGCCGCGCTACAAGCGCGGTGTGATGGCCAAGTTCGCGAAGAATGCGTCGAGCGCAAGCTCCGGCGCCGTCCTGGACCTGCTCTAAAACCGATGCAGCCCGCCCTTGCTTAGGCTTTCAACAAGGGCTCGATCAAGCGCTGCCGCACCAGCGGATGCCATAACCTGGCATCCTGCTGCAGCGCCGGCCGTGGCAAGTCTGGGTTGTTCAAAACAAGCCAGCGCCGCTCGGACAATTTCGCTTGCCTGACCTGCCAGCCCACCGCCTTGTCATGCAAGGCCTCAAAGCTGCCGTCGGCCTGAGTTAACTTCCAGCCGTGACGCAGGCGTTCGGCCAACTCGGGCTTGGCATGGTTGACCATGAACGCATAGGTCGACGGGTAGGCCACCAGCCATTGTTTGAGCACCACCAATTTAGGCAAGGCCTGCACGATGCCAAAAGCTTCATCCGAGGCCAGCAAGAAAATATCAAAGCGCCCCAAAGCCAGCATCGCATCAAAGACACCCAGACGCTGAATCCGCTGCACCGGCCAGGCATTGCGTTCCAGCACTGTGGCGTCCGGCCAATGCGAAACCTGCGCAACCGCCAGTTTTCTGGCCTGCACCACGTCTTTGATGCCTTCGAGTTCGGCTTGTCTGCTGGCCAGGCAGACCGGCAAGCGCAGTCCGTTCAAGCCCCGACGCAGGCAGCCCCGCACCTGGATGCCGTCGGCCTCTCGCGCCAGAGAATTCATGCTGGCCATCACATCCAGACCACCCGTGCGTAACTCCAGCAATGAGCGGCTTTGAGTGATGCTGTCACGCGGCGGCAACGCTTCAAATTGATAGGGACCGTGGCTGACCACAGTCTTGTCCATCAGCAAGCGCAACACCAGCAAGCCCAATGATTCGGTCTCGCCCTGCAAGGGCTGCATATCATGCTTGACCGTTAGCACTTTGCCTTTGCTGGCCGCCCAGACAGGCTGCGAGGGCTTCAGGCAAAGCGCAGCGGCGGCAACGGTCAGGGCGGCTCGGCGATTCAAGATCCCAGGGGCAAGAGCTTCATACATGCATCGAGTCTAGATCAAGGGTCACGCGCGCCAGTGCTCGTCTGACCCAGGGTTTTCCCAATGCGGTCAGAAATAAAGCCCTGAAATTCGGCAAGAATGCCTGGCCAATAAACCACGGTTACGCAGCAAAGGTCCGCCCAACATGCCCCAGCCCTCCGCCCCCTTGGTGCAGCGCTTGCACGCTCTGTTTGACGCTTGTTGGGAGCGCGAACTGGCCGAGAACCCGCTCAATGCAAGCTATATCGGCGACCCGCGCTTCAACGCCTTGTGGCCCGATCTGCACCCGGCCGCCCAGGCGCGCAGCCTGCAGGCCAACCAAGCCGCTCTGACTGAATTGGAGGGCTTGCTGCAAGCGGGCTTGCCGGCCAGCGAGCACTTGAACGCACAGCTCTTCAGACATGAGTTGCTGGCCCGTTTAAGCCTGGCACCGTTTCAGCCCTTGGCCTGGGCGATCACGGCGCGCGAGGGGCCACAGTCACTCAACGAATTGGCCGAGTTCATGCCACTGGAGACGGTGCAGGATTTTGAGGTCTGGCTGCAACGCTTGCGCGGCCTGCCTCACTACCTCTTGCAATACGAGACCTTGCTGCACGACGCAGCCCTGGCTGGCCGCACTCAGCCGCGCCTGCTGATGGCTCGCATCGTGCCGCAACTGGATCTGCAAGTGGTGGACGAGCCCGAGCAAAGCCCCTTCTTCAGTGCGTTTCGGCAGCTGCCTCCCCGCATTGGGGGCGCTGAAGCTGCGCGGCTGCGCGCGAGCGCATGCCAAGTCATCCGCGAGCAAGTGCTGCCGGCCTACCGGAAATTTCGCCGCTTCTTCAGCGAGCAGTATCTGCCCGCTTGCCGAGAGACGGTAGGCATCTCGGACAGACCTGACGGCGCGGACTATTACGCCAACCGTATCGCCTTTCACACCACCACCACGCTGGACGCCGAGCAGATTCACCAGATCGGCCTGGATGAGGTGGCGCGCATTCACCGCGAGATGCAAGCGGTGATGGATCAGCTCAAATTCAGCGGCAGCAAGGCCGAGTTCTTCGAGCATTTGCGCACTGAGCCCAAGTTCTATTGCAAGAACGAGCAAGAGCTGTTCGCCGCCTATGTGCTGGCAGCCAAGAAGATCGAGCCCGAGCTGCCCAAGCTGTTCGGCAAGTTGCCACGCACGCCCTATGGTGTGCGCGCCATTCCGATGAGCAGCGCACCCAACACCACGGCCGCCTATTACAGCGGCCCGTCCGATGACGGCAAGCGTGCCGGTTTCTATTACGTCAATCTCTACCGACCCGAGATGCGGCCGATCTACGAGATCGAAGTCTTGACTGCCCATGAAGCCGTGCCCGGCCACCATCTGCAGATTGCCTTGGCGCAAGAGCAGCAAGACCTGCCGAAATTCCGCCGCTTCGCCGGCTACAACGCCTACCTGGAAGGCTGGGCGCTGTATGCCGAAAAGCTCGGCTTCGAGCTGGGCCTCTACCGTGACCCCTATTCGCACTTTGGCCAGCTGACCTATGACATGTGGCGGGCGGTGCGCCTGGTGGTGGACACCGGCCTGCATGCCAAGCGCTGGACACGCGATCAAGCGCTTGACTACTTCCGCGCCAACGCGGCCAAGACCGAACTTGATATCGTCAACGAAGTAGACCGTTACATCGGCTGGCCGGGCCAAGCGCTGTCCTACAAGATTGGCCAGATCCGCGTGCTGGCGATGCGCGAGCGCGCCGAGGCTGCATTGGCCGAGCGCTTTGATATCAGGGCCTATCACGACATGCTGCTGGACGGCGGCGCGCTGCCCCTGGACCTGCTCGACAGCAAAGTCGACGGCTGGATCGCTGAGCGCCTCAAGCAAAGTACAGAGGCGATGCAGAAAATGCATATAGACGGGTTTTTCCGACAGCCAGGGCAATTGCCCACATCTGGCTGAGGCACACTGCTGGGCAAATGCGCAGCGGGGCATCAAGCCGGCTGGCGTTCATGATTCATAGGAGACAAGCAATGACTGACCCTCTCAACGCGCTACAGCGCGAACGGATCGACGCGGTATTGGCCCTGGCTGCCACCCGTCAACAAGCGCCCGAACAGCGGGCCATGATTGAAAGTTTTGGGCGCGAGTATTTCCGCCGCGTCGACGCCGAAGACCTGCTGGCGCGCTCGCCAGAAGACCTGCTCGGCGCCCTGCTCTCGCACCTGCAATTTGGTGCCAAGCGCCAGCCCGGCCAAACCTTGGCGCGGGTCTTGAGCCCCAGCGTGGCCGATAACGGCTGGGCTTCGCGGCATTCGGTGATCGACATCATCAATGACGACATGCCCTTTCTGGTCGACACCACCACGATTGAGATCAATCGCCAAGGCCTGACCCTGCACCTGATCGTGCACCCGATTTATGGCGTCGAGCGCGACGGCGACGGCCACTTGCTGTCCATACGTCCACGCAGTGAAACGGGCGACTCTCCCGCGCTCAAGCGCGAGTCGTGGATGCATATCGAAGTGGACCGCATCATCGACGCCGGGCAGCGCCAAGAGTTGCTGGCCGGCATTGAGCGTGTGCTCGGTGACGTGCGTGCCGCCGTGCAAGACTGGCAGCCGATGGTGGGGCAGCTGCGTGCCGCCATCACCGAGCTAGAACAAGCGCCGGCTGCTTTGGACAAGGCCGAGGTGCAAGAGAGCCTGGCCTTTTTGCAATGGCTGGCCGACGACCATATGACACTCTTGGGCTACCGCTGCCATGAGCTGGTCACCGAAGCCGGTGCAGACGCCTTGCGGCTGGTGTCCGGCAGTGGCCTGGGCCTTTTGCGCGAAAGCTCGCAAGAAAAACTCTCCAGCAGCTTCTCCATGCTGCCGGCCAATGCCCGCGCCTTGGCGCGCGCGCCCTCGCCACTGTTGGTGATCACCAAGGCCAACACCCGCTCCACCGTGCACCGCGCCGGCTATACCGACTACGTCGGCATCAAGCGCTATAACGCGGCCGGCGAAGTGACGGGCGAACACCGCTTCATCGGCCTGTTCACCTCCACGGCTTACAGCGCGCGCGTGTCCGAAACCCCGCTGCTGCGCGGCCGTGTCGACGCCATCACCCAGCGTGCCGGCCTGCCCCCGGGCGGCCACTTGGCCAAGGCCTTGCAACATATTCTGGAGACTTATCCGCGCGACGATCTCTATCAGATCTCCAACGATGAGTTGTTCGAAACCGCACTGGGCATCCTGGCCCTGGGCGAGCGTCAACGACTGCGCTTGTTTGTCTGCCGCGACCCCTTTGACCGCTTCCTGTCTTGCCTGATCTATGTACCGCGCGAGGCCTACTCGACCGATATGCGGATCAAGTTCCAGGCCATCCTGATGCAGGTCTTCAGCGGCAGCAGTGCCGAATTTGATGTGCAGCTCAGCGACGCGGTGCTGGCGCGCATCCACTTCACCGTGCGCACCACGCCGGGCCAGGTACCTGTGTTCGATCGCAAGGAAGTCGAAGCACGGCTGACGGCAGCCGCGCGCCGCTGGGACGACGATTTGCGCGACGCACTGGTTGACGCCGAAGGCGAGGCGCGCGGCCTGGAATTATTCAAGCGCTGGGCGGCGGGCTTCCCTGCCGGCTACCGCGAGCGCATCAGCGCCCGCGCGGCGGTGCCTGATGTCGTCAAGCTGGCCAGTCTGTCGCCCGAATCTCCGCTCGCGCTGGCCTTGTACCGCCCGTTCGGCGCTGAGCCGGGCACGCTGGGCTTCAAGGTCTACCGCCTGGGTCAAGCGGTGGTGCTGTCCGACAGCCTGCCCATGCTTGAACACATGGGCGTGCGCGTGCTGGGCGAACATAACCACCGCATTCTTGATGCTGCCGGGCCAGACAGCAGCGTCTCGCTGCACGACTTTGAGCTGCAGGCAGCCGTGTCCGACGATATCGAGCCTGAAGCCTTGGCACGTTTGTTCGAGGACACCTTCGCCCGCGTCTTCCGCGGCGAGGTCGAGAACGACGACTTCAACCGCCTGGTGCTGCGCGCCGGTCTTGCCAATGACGAGATCGTCGTCCTGCGCGCCTACGCCAAGTATCTGCGCCAGATCGGCTTTGCGCTCTCGCAGGCCACCATCGAAGCCACACTGGCCGCGCATCCGCGCATCGCCCGCATGCTGGTGTCGCTGTTCAAGCTGCGCTTTGATCCGGCTGCTCATGATGAACTCGGTGCTAACGCGCAGGTCAATGGCATCGAAAAAGCGCTGGAGAAGGTCAGCAACCTGCAGGAAGACCGCGTCTTGCGCCAATTGCTGGCCTTGATGCAAGCCACGCTGCGTACCAATTTCTGGCGCACCGGCATCGGCCACACGGGTGCGGCCGGCCCGCGCCGCAGCTTCCTGAGCTTCAAACTCGATTCGGCCAAGATCCCAGGTCTGCCCGAGCCGCGGCCGCTGTATGAAATCTCGGTCTACTCGCCGCGCTTTGAGGGCATCCACTTGCGCGGCGGCAAGGTCGCGCGTGGCGGCCTGCGTTGGTCAGACCGGCCGGAAGACTTCCGCACCGAAGTCTTGGGCCTGGTGAAGGCGCAGATGGTCAAGAACACCGTCATCGTGCCGGTAGGCAGCAAGGGCGGCTTCGTCTTGAAGAAGGCGCCTCCCCAGTCGGACCGCGAAGCCTTCATGAAAGAAGGCATCAGCTGCTACCAGGACTATCTGCGTGCGCTGCTGGACCTGACCGACAACTACGCCGGCGCGCAAGTCGTGCCGCCGCCACAAGTCGTGCGTTTGGATGAGGATGACCCTTATCTGGTGGTCGCAGCCGACAAGGGCACCGCCACCTTCTCCGACTACGCCAACGCGGTCAGCCTGGAATATGGCCATTGGCTGGGCGACGCTTTCGCCTCGGGCGGCAGCGTGGGCTATGACCACAAGGCCATGGGCATCACTGCGCGCGGCGCCTGGGAATCGGTCAAGCGGCATTTCCGCGAGATCGGCGTCAACACGCAGAGCGAAGAGTTCAGCGTCGTCGGCGTCGGCGATATGTCGGGCGATGTGTTCGGCAACGGCATGTTGCTCTCACCGCATATCCGCTTGGTGGCTGCGTTTGACCATCGCCATGTCTTCATCGACCCTAGCCCCGATGCGGCGGCCTCGTTTGCCGAGCGCGAGCGACTGTTCAAGCTGCCGCGCTCAAGCTGGGCCGACTATGAGGCCAGCTTGATTTCGGCCGGCGGCGGCGTCTGGGCCCGCTCGGAGAAGTCGATCCCGATCTCGCCGCAAGCACAGGCCGTGCTTGGCATCACAGCCGACCGGCTGCCCCCTAACGAGCTGCTCAGTGCCATCCTGAAGGCGCCCGTGGATCTGCTCTATAACGGTGGCATCGGCACTTACATCAAATCCAGCGGCGAAGTGCATGCGGATGTCGGCGACCGCGCCAACGACGCCTTGCGCATCAATGGGTCCGAGCTGCGCTGCAAGGTCGTCGGCGAAGGCGGCAACCTCGGTTGCACCCAGCGCGGGCGGGTCGAGGCCGCGCTCAGCGGCGTGCGCATCTACACCGACGCGATCGACAACTCGGCCGGCGTCGATACCTCCGACCACGAAGTCAATATCAAGATCCTCTTGGGCCTGGCCATGGGCGACGGCGAGATGACGCTGAAGCAACGCAATATCTTGCTGCCGCAGATGACCGACGAGGTCGCCTCGCTGGTCTTGCGTGACAACTATTTCCAGACTCAGGCGCTGTCGATTGCCAGCCGCCAAGGTGCAGCGCTGATCGACCAGCAAGCGCGCTTCATCCGCTTCCTGGAACGCGCCGGACGCTTGAACCGGGCGATCGAATTCTTCCCCACCGATGACCAGATCAAGGAGCGCAAGGCTCGTGGTGTGGGTCTGACGACGCCGGAAATGGCGGTTTTGCTGGCCTATAGCAAGATGTGGCTGTCGGATGAATTGATGGCCTCTGATCTGCCCGAGGACGGCTGGATTGGCACGGCGGTAGAGCGTTACTTCCCGGCCCTGCTGCGCGAGAAGTTTGCGTCCTACATCCCGCGCCATCCGCTCAAGCGCGAGATCATCGTCACCCATGTGCTCAACAGCATGTTGAACCGGGTCGGCGCCACCTTTGTGCACCGTTTGAGTGAATCCAGCGGCGCCAAGCCGGCGCAGATCGTGCGAGCCTATCTGGCTACCCGCGAAGTCTTCGGTTATGTGCCGCTGTGGCTGAAGATCGAGGCGCTGGACAATCTTGTGCCAGACGAGGTGCAGGCCGACATGATCGACGAGTTGGGCCGCCTGGGCGCGCATGCTACCAACTGGTTCCTGCGCTCGCGCCGCTTGGCCGAGCCTATGGAGCAGGTGATCAAACGCTTCGTGCCGGCGGTCGAGACCTTGCGGGCTACCCTGATTCAGCAAAATGATCTCTCGGCGCGGGCTGCGGGCCGGGTCGCCGCGGGCGTGCCCATCGATATCGCACGCGATGTCAGCCATGCAGAAGAGTTGTTTGCCGCGCTCGACATTGCCGAGATTGCCGACGCAACCCAGCATCCGCTGGAGGTGGTCTGCGAGGTTCATGCCAAGCTCGGTCAGCGTTTAGGCTTGGAGCGGCTGCGTCAGCAGATCGACGCCTTGGCTGCCGACAGCTACTGGCAGACGCAGGCCAAGGCCGCGCTGGGCGATGACTTGTCCGGTCTGCAGCGCTCCATCGCCCTGGATGTGCTTGGCCAGGGTGGTGCCCGACTGGCCTCCGATGAGCTACTCGCCAGTTGGAGTGAGCGCAATCACGACGCACTGGAACGCGCCCACAAGCTGCTTGGCGAGTTGAGTGAGGTCAAGGGCGTGGATCTGGCCATGCTCTCGGTCGCCTTGCGGGAACTGCGCAATTTAGCTTGATCAATTTAGAACCTGCCTGCAAATAGTTGGGTTCCGCTGCCTATTTAAGGACGGGTTCTTAGGCTAAGCTACCACTCAGTTCGGCTCTCTGCAAGACAGGGGGCGGAGCACGACACATGCATTCGCGCGCCGGCTTATCCAGCCGGCGCGCTCATGTTTGCGCCAAGGCGATGCAAATTCTTTGCGCCGCCGCGCTGCCTGCCCCGCTGCTACTTCTTGCCCCAAGCCATGCCGAACTCAAACCAAGATACCGCCAACTCGAACTTGCCGCCCGACGACGCCTTGCGTTATGTGCTGCACAACGAGGTTCATGCCCGCCCGTCAGCGCGCATCCACTTGCCGGCTTTGGTCGTCACGGTGGCGATGCTCAACGAAGGCGTCAGCCGCGAGGCCGAGTGCGAGCATCTGCGCCGGCTGCCCGGACATGAGGGCTTGCAGGTCGATGCCATGCTGGGGAATTTTTTGCGCCTGCGCTGCCCCGGCCATACGGTCAAATGGGAGCGGCACAGCGAATTCACCCGTTATGCCTTCGTCCAGGCATTGCCTGAAAGAGCCTTTTTGGGCGCCACCGAACCGGAATTGCTGTCTGCCATGTTGGTTGACCCAGACTGGTTGCGTCATCTGCCGGGGCGCACGGTGGCCGCCGTCAAGCTGGTGATGCTGGAACATGACATCGACCACCCCGAAGCGGCACTTGCGCTGGGCCAGCAATGGTTCGGTGGGCGCACGGTCGTCGCCTCCATGATGGGCAATGCCGAGTACGGCGGGCATTCGATGGCGGTGACGAATTTCCGCCTATTGCCCAGCGGCTTCGAGCGCATCTTGGTGATCGCCCCGCCCGGCACCAGCCCAACCCGCGTTGGCCGCATTTCGCAGCGGCTGCTGGAGCTAGAGGTCTACCGCTTGATGGCTTTGCGCGGCCTGCCGGTGGCCAAAGACATCGCGCCGGTGCTGGCGCAAGCCGAAGCCGGCCTGGCCGACGTGACGCTCAAACTCGAAGGGAAACTGGCATCCGAGTCCGAGTTGCTCGACACCTTGATCCATGTGGCGGCGCGGGTCGAGCGGGCAACCGCGCAGCACGCCTACCGCTTCGCCGCGACACAAGCCTACGAAACTTTGGTGCGCCAACGCATTGCCGAGCTGCGCGAAAAGCCGATTCCCGGCACCCAGACAATCGGCGTTTTCATGCAACGCCGGCTTTCTCCGGCCATTGCAACCGTGGCCTCTACGGCGGGGCGGCTGGCCTCGCTGTCGCAGCGGATCGAGCGCGTTAGCGCGCTCTTGCGCACCCGGGTTGATATCGCCACCGAACAGCAAAACCACCAACTCTTGGCCAAGCTCACACGCGGGCAAGATTTGCAGCTCAATCTGCAAACCACGGTGGAGGGACTTTCCATCGCGGCCATTTCCTACTATGTGGTGAGCCTCTTGCTCTATGGCGCCAAGGCCTTGAAGTCGGCCGGCCTGGGCCTCAATCCTGAGCTGACAGTCGGCGCACTGATACCGCTGGTGCTGTGGGCTGTCTGGCGGGCGACCCGCCGCGTGCATGCCAAACTGCATGACAAGCCTTGATGCGCACCGTTTCAAGCCAGACTCAAAACCTCGGCACCCTCGCCTGCAACATGGCTTGAGTGCGCTGCCATGACTTAGGTCGCCCAACGGCGACGGCCCGCAGCTTGGGCGCTTTGAGTGAAAGCGGGTGCAGCCCGTGCAAACAGAGCTGCAACTCCGTCAGTGCCAGGTGCATGCTCAAAAGCGCTTTCTTTTGCTGCTGCAGAACGGGCAAAGCCGAGCGGGGGAAGCTGCCGATATCGAACTCCAGGCCTTTGAGCCAATGGGCGACCAGCACCTCAAGCACCTTCAACTCATGTTCGGCGCCGGGCAAACCGCTGGCCTGCGCCTGCAAAAAATGCTCAAGCAATACCCGCACCGGGATTCCGTCAAGCGCTGCACCCTCAGCCTGAGCAGCCAACCAAGCCCGCAGCGCCTGAGTTGGTGTCGGCATCGGCGTCACTGACGGTTCCATGGCTTCCCCTTCAAACCGGCACAAGCCGATCAAGTGGCTGGCAGTGTAGGAGGGAGAACCCTGATAAAACCGTTGTCCGAGAAAAATTACGGGATTTTCTAGCTCAGCCTTGACTCAGCTCATCAAGGCCAAGTTCGGCTGCTTGAGAATTCTCAAGTTCAGCGAGCCAGCGGCTCGCTCAAGCTGTCCAGGCTCTGCCCCTGCGCGGCCAGCAGCTTTTCCAAGGCGGGCAAAAGGGGGCCAAGCCGCTCGTCGATGGCAGCTCTCACGGTATCGACAAACACCTGCGTTTGACGCTCGATTTCGATATTGAGCACAGCGCCCTCACCCTTGGCGCCAAACGTCGTCATGCGCAAGGTTTCGGGGATCAGCCAGACCTCGAAACAGGCTGCCTGGCGATCGACCTCAGCGACGGTCAGGCTGGCGCCGTTGATGGCGATATAGCCTTTGGCGAAGATATAACGCATCCATTGCGGCGGCACGGCAATGCGAACACAGAGATTGTTCTCGGGGCGGCGTATCGCAGCGACCCGCGCCATGAAGTCGATATGGCCGGACAGTGGATGCCCGCCGATCTCGGCGCCGTCGCGCGCGGCGCGCTCCACATTGATCAAACTACCGAGCTGCAAGTCAGCCAGCGTGGTCAGGCTCAGGCTTTGCTGCATCACGTCGAAGTCAGCGCTGTCATGAACCCCAATCGCCGTGACGGTCAGGCAAACCCCGTCACATGCAACACTGGCGCCAATTTCCAGCCCGGCGCAAAAACCAGTCGGAAACTGCAGCGTAAAGCTGCGCAGGCCGGGCTTATCGGTGATAGCCGCCACGCTGGCGACCGCTTGAACAATGCCTGTGAACATGTAGAAAATACAGCGCTGATTTGACAGGCGAGCAGCTTAGCAGTTCGGACCAAGGTGGCTGCAGCTTTCAGCGATGCGAGGCGAACAACTCGGCCGAAAAACCTATGCTCAAGCGGCCATCGGGCCATTGCAGCACCGGGCGCTTGATGGCGCTGGGTTGGGCCAGCAGCAGCGCTTGTGCTGAGGCACTGTCCAGCACTGCAGCGCGGGTCGCCTCATCAAGCTTGCGCCAAGTCGTACCGGCACGGTTCAAGACCCGCTCCCAACCGAGCTGCTCGCACCAAGCGGCCAAGGCCTCGGGCGGCACACCGGCTTTTTTGAAGTCATGAAATTCGTAGGCCAAGCCTTGCTCGGTCAGCCAGAGCCGGGCGCGCTTCACAGTGTCGCAGTTTGGAATTCCGAAGACCTTGATCATGAGTTGAAAGCGAAAAGGATGTTGAACGAGAAGCGCACGCTACCATGGCGAGCATGATTGATTGGCTTGACGATATTGCTTTGGACTTCCCGCCCAGCTCACAGGCCCTGGGGGCGGACGCGGACGCTCCGGGCCTGCTGGCGGCGGGCGGAGATCTGACCCCGGCACGCCTGCACGCCGCCTACTCACGCGGCATCTTCCCCTGGTACGGCGCCGGCCAGCCGCCGCTGTGGTGGGCGCCCGACCCGCGCATGGTGCTGCAAACGCAGAACTTCAAGCTCGCGCGCTCGCTGCGCAAGACCATCGCCCATTTCAGGCGCTCGGCCAACTGCGAAATCCGCGTTGACAGCGCCTTGCCCGAGGTGCTGAATGCCTGCGCCGGCGCGCCGCGCGAGGGCCAGGCAGGCACCTGGATCTTGCCCGAGATGCAAGCCGCTTATCTGGCCTGGGCGGCACAATCCGGCGCCGTCCACAGCATCGAAACCTGGATGGACGGCGAGCTGGTCGGCGGGCTTTACGGCGTCAATATCGGCCGCATGTTCTTCGGCGAATCGATGTTCATGCGCCGCAGCGACGCCTCCAAGATCGCGCTTGCCGCCCTGGTTTGCCTATGCCGCAAGCACGGCATCACGTGGATAGACTGCCAGCAAAATACTGGCCATCTGGCCTCGCTGGGTGCGGCGGAAGTGCCGCGCGAAGCCTTTGAAGCGCATGTGCAGCGTGCGGTCGCCGAGC
>CAUPEV010000039.1:0-29862 GCA_963510335.1 uncultured Roseateles sp. | reverse complement strand
GAGCGCAAGGGCTTGTCGATGATCATGGTCTTGGCGGCTTCGGCGGGCACAGCCACCTCGCGAATCACTTCACGAACCACATCCACCCGGACCTCTTTGATGACTTCGCGCACCTGCACCGGGGCTGAGGCCGAGGCCCCAGCTTGCTGGCGGCTGCCATGAGACGACTCCGGCTCCGGCGATTCAGCCAGGCCCAAACTCAATGCTTGCGCCAGCTCGAACGGATTGGCCCCGAGCACAGCCACCGGCCGCATGTTGTACTGTCGCAACATTGGCAGCAAGAGCGCGAGATCCAAGGCCGGCTCGGCCGCGTCATCCAAGCTCATTTGTGCGGGCTCCGTCCTCTCGCCATCGCCCACCACCGCATTGCGCGCAAGATGGGTCAAATCGATCAACAAGGGCTCATTGTTGAAGACGTCTGGCGTGTCGCCCAAGCGCTCATGCAAGGCAGCGGCCAGCACAGACAAATCGGCCGATTTCAAGACCAAGGAGAGCAGGCTCAAAGAGGCGCTCTTCAACTCGAATACATCGGCTATTTTTGACGCCGTCTTACCTTGCTGTGCCTGAGACATCGAGAGCTGCTGTTGTGCAAAGGGCGCGATTTTAGCCGTGGCGCAAGACCACAGCCCTAGGCATTGCCCCCAAGGCCTGCAATCAAACTGCAACAAATTCAGGCAAACCAAGAAAGCACTCGCGCAATCAAGCACTTAGCTGCGCTTTGCCAGCGCAGCCCACATGGATATCCACAGCCGCAGTGGAAAAAAGTACGCGCAGAGAAGACCCATTTGTCACTTTTTTTCGTGACATTTGCCACTGCAAGCTTGACTTATCCCCATTTCGCATCGAGGTCAAGCGCCATGGCTTGAATTTTGTAACTGGCAAGCGAACCCAGGGGCAAGCGTGCTAAGTCATTGATTTATATAAAAATCACAACAGTGCTTCGAAATGAGGC
Organism: uncultured Roseateles sp.; assembly: GCA_963510335.1. GTDB lineage: Bacteria > Pseudomonadota > Gammaproteobacteria > Burkholderiales > Burkholderiaceae_C > Paucibacter_A. The sequence continues at coordinate 28,910 of CAUPEV010000039.1, read as the reverse complement.
AGGCTAAGCCCAAGCGCCGCATTTCAAGGGTTTAGCGCTGCCCGGAGGGGCTTGTCCACAAAGTTATCCACAGCAAAGGTGGATAGCCTTCCAAGCCCTTAAAAATCATAGACTTAAGGGCCATGCCTCAACTCAAATGGAGGATTCGCAGCTAAGTAGTCAAGCAACATAAGTCGTGGCCGACACACATCGGCCCAAGCCCTAAGACCACGCAGCGGTTACAGTGAAGGCAAATCCGCGCCTCGCGGACTCTTGCAGGAGCACGGCATTGGCCACACCCAACTACTCATACGAAAAACGCCAACGTGAATTGGCCAAGAAGCGCAAGGTCGAAGAAAAGCGTCAGCGCAAGATAGGCGGCAAAGTTGACGGCGACGGCCAAGCCATCGAAGGCGGCGAAAGTCCTGAAGGCGACGCTGCGACCGAACCTGCCAGCAGCCCGGACACACCTCCGATCGCCCCCTGAAGATCGGTCCTCGGGCGCTACGCACGCCCCAGGACGCGCGGTCCTCGCTGAGCCGACCCGGTGTTTTAGCGCGGGAGCCCAAAAGTGGTGCTTGCGCAGGCCCTAAAATGCGCGCTTGCCCGGCACTGCCGCCCGGCACAGCTGCAAGGCCCGCAAAAACACCATGACCCGTAAGCTCTTCGTCACGACCGCCCTGCCCTACGCCAACGGCAACTGCCATATTGGCCACATCATGGAATGGACCCAGGCCGATATCTGGGTTCGCTTCCAGCGCATGCGCGGCCAGCAAGTGAACTTTGTTTGCGCGGACGATGCCCATGGTGCCCCCATCATGATTGCGGCCGAAAAAGCCGGCATCACGCCGCAGGCCTTCGTCGCCAATATCGCCGCCGGCCGCAAGACCTATATCGACGGCTTTCACATCAGCTTCGACAACTGGCACTCGACCGACGGGCCCGAGAACCACGAGCTGAGCCGCGATGTTTACCGCGCGCTGCGTCGCAATGAGTTGATCGATGTAAAGACTATCGATCAGTTCTTCGACCCCGAAAAGCAGATGTTTCTGCCCGACCGCTTCATCAAGGGCGAATGCCCTAAATGCGGCGCCAAGGATCAGTACGGTGACTCCTGCGAGGTCTGCGGCGCGGTCTACACGCCGACCGAGGTGAAGAATCCGTTCTCGGTGCTGTCCGGTGCGACGCCGGTGATGAAGAGTTCCGAGCATTACTTCTTCAAACTCAGCGACCCACGCTGCGTCGCCTTCCTTGAAGAATGGACGCAGACCCCTGGGCGTTTGCAGCCGGAGGTCTTCAACAAGATCAAGGAATGGTTCACCAAGGACGAAGACGGCAAGGGAGGCCTGGGTGACTGGGACATCAGCCGCGACGCGCCCTACTTCGGCATCGAGATCCCGGACGCGCCGGGCAAGTATTTCTATGTCTGGCTGGACGCGCCGATCGGCTACTTGGCCTCGCTGAAAAACTATTTCGCCAAGACCGGTGGCGATTTCGATGCCTATATGGCCGACGAGACGGTGGAGCAGATCCACTTCATCGGCAAGGACATCACCTATTTCCACACGCTGTTCTGGCCGGCGATGCTGCATTTCAGCGGCCGCAAGACGCCGAATCACGTCTATGTGCATGGCTTCATGACCGTCAACAACGGCGAGAAGATGAGCAAGAGCCGCGGCACCGGCCTCGACCCGCTGAAGTATCTGGGCTTGGGCCTGAACGCCGAATGGCTGCGCTACTACATCGCGGCCAAGCTGAACGCCAAGGTCGAGGACATCGACTTCAATCCGGAAGATTTCTGCGCCCGCATCAATAGCGATCTGGTCGGCAAATACATCAATATCGCCTCGCGCGCGGCCGGTTTCCTGGCCAAGCGTTTTGACGGTCATTTGTCGGGCGACTTGGGCGTCGAGGGCCGCACGCTGCTGGACGGCTTGCGCGCTCATGCCGATCAAATTGCCGAGCTGTACGAGGAACGCGAGTTCGGCAAGGCGCTGCGCGAGATCATGCTGCTGGCCGACCGGGTCAATGAATATGTGGACCAGAACAAGCCCTGGGACTTGGCCAAGAAAGAAGGTATGGACGCGGTGCTGCACGATGTTTGCAGCGTCTGCATCGAAGCCTTCCGCTTGCTGACGATTTACCTGAAGCCGGTCTTGCCCGAGCTGGCAGCCAAGGTCGAGGCGTTCTTGCGCATCGAGCCTTTGCAATTCGCCGACGCCGCGCGTGCGATGGGCCCGCACCAGATCGGCAGCTATCAGCATTTGATGCAGCGCGTCGACGCCAAGCTGCTGGATGCCTTGTTTGAAGCACCCGAAGCCCCCAAGGTGATCCCCGGCGGCGAAGAATTGGCGCCCGAGATCAAGATTGATGATTTCAGCAAGGTCGATCTGCGCATTGCCAAGATCGTCAAGGCGGAACATGTGGAAGGCTCGGACAAGCTCTTGCGCCTGACCCTGGACGCCGGCGAGGGCCGCATGCGGAACGTCTTCAGCGGCATCAAGAGTGCCTACAAGCCGGAGCAGTTGGAAGGCAAGCTGACCGTGCTGGTGGCCAATCTGGCGCCGCGCAAGATGAAGTTCGGCATCAGCGAAGGCATGGTGCTGGCGGCCTCGCATGCCGACGAGAAGGCCAACCCCGGCATCTTTGTGCTGGAACCTTTCCCAGGTGCGCAGCCCGGCATGCGGGTGCGCTGAAGCGACTCAAGGTCGACTGTCAAGCGACACGAAAACGGCCAACAAGCGGCTAGCGGCGCAGGGCTAAACAACGATGCAGTCCTCCAGCCCAGGCCGCTTACATAGATTCAGGCCGCGATCCTTTGCCTTGCGGGAAGGCTATTCCAAGCAAAGATTGATCGCCGATATCGGCGCCGGCTTGACGGTCGGCATCGTTGCCCTGCCCTTGGCAATTGCATTTGCGATCGCCTCCGGCGTCAAGCCCGAGCAAGGCATCTTCACCGCCATCATCGCCGGCTTTTTGATCTCCGCCCTGGGTGGCTCCAGCGTGCAAATCGGCGGGCCGGCCGGTGCTTTCATCGTCATCATCTACGGCATCGTGCAGCGCTACGGCCTGGCCAACCTGCTGATTGCGACGATCTTGTCTGGCGCACTCTTGGTGTTGATGGGCGCTTTGCGGCTCGGCGTGCTGGTGCGCTATATCCCTGTCAGCATCGTGATCGGCTTTACCAATGGCATCGCGGTCTTGATTGGTCTGTCGCAGCTGAAGGACTTTTTCGGCCTCAAGATCGCCCAGATGCCGGCCGACTTTTTCAGTCAAATTGCCGTGCTCAGCGCACATTGGCGTGAGACCGAAGTCTGGGCGCCACTGCTTGGCGCCGCCTGCATTGGCGTCGTCGTGCTGTGGCCCAAGACCTACGAGATGCAGCGCGACGACCCGTCATTGCGCGCGCGCATACAGCGATGGATGTCTCAGCTGCCAGGCACCGTGGTTGCACTGGGGGGTGCCACTGCAGCCACCTACTGGTTTTCTCTGCCGATCGAGACCATTGGCAGTCGCTTTGGCGGCATCCCGCAAGCCTTGCCTGTTTTCGCACTGCCCGACTTCAGTTGGTCAACTGTCAAGTTGCTGCTGATCCCGACGCTGACGATCGCCATGCTTGGCGCGATCGAATCCTTGCTCTGCGCGCGCGTGGCAGACAACCTCAGCGAGCAGCCTCGCCATGACCCGAATCAAGAACTGATGGCCCAAGGCATCGCCAATATCGTGACGCCCTTCTTCGGCGGCATCCCGGCCACCGGCACCATCGCCCGCACCGTCACCAATGTTCGCGCCGGCGCGACCAGCCCTGTCGCCGGCATGGTGCATGCATTGAGCCTGCTGGTCATCATCTTGCTGGCCGCACCCTTGGCCGCACACATTCCCTTGGCGGCGCTGGCCGGCATTTTGCTTGTGGTCGCCTGGAATATGGGCGAATGGCATGAATTCGCCCGGCTGCGGCAGTTCAGCCTGCCCTACCGGACGATTTTGCTCGGCACTTTCATTCTGACCGTCGTGTTTGATCTGACGGTGGCGGTCGAGGTCGGGCTGATGCTGGCTTGCGTGTTTTTCATCTACCGAATGAGCCAGCTTTTCAGGGTCGAGTCGGTGCCGCTGCTACAGCAGGCGTCCGACACGCAGGTGATGAAGCTGTATGGCTCGCTGTTTTTCGGCGCCGTCGGCAAGGTCGAAGATCTCGCCGAACAATTGCCCACAGAATGCCGCAGCCTGATGCTGGATATGCATTTGCTGATTTCGATCGATACCTCGGGGCTGGACGCCTTGATGCAATTGCAGCGCAGCCTCGCGCGCCAGCAACGCCGCTTGCTGCTGTGCGGGATGCAAGAGCAAGTCGCCAGCCTGGTTCGTCGGGGCGGTTTGGCTGAGGCCTTGGGCGAAGACGGTATTCATGCCGATTTACAGTCCTGGTTGGCCTCGACCAGCCCTACTCAACGGTAAACTCCTCGCTTTAACGCTTTTGACCCTACGCCATGCCATTGTTCTGGAAGCCTTACAAGTCCGAAGTCAGCAGCTTCATCGATGAGCTGAAGGCCAAAAAGCCGACGCTGGAGCAAGAACAACGCGCCGGTCGTGCGCTGCTGTGGGAAAAGCCTGTGGACCGCGCCGCGCAAGCCGACTTCCGCGCCGCCCGCGTGGCTCAGCAGCCCTACGTCTATCAGACCAGCGCCAAATAGGTCGCCAAACAGATCGCCAAGAGGGCTCCTGGCTGAATGAGCGCCATGTCTGACAGCGTCGTGCCGGCAGCGCTGGTTCTGCCTGCGCTCGACCCCTTGGCGCCGGCTGTGCCGGGGCTGCCCGAGACGGTAGACAGCGTTGCTGTGGCGCGCTTGTACGGCGAGCCTCTGTTTCAGATGCCGCTGGATTTGTACATCCCGCCGGACGCGCTGGAAGTCTTTCTGGAAGCATTTCAAGGCCCGCTGGACCTGCTGATTTACCTGATCCGGCGCCAGAATTTCAATATTCTGGACATACCGCTCGCTGACGTGACGCGGCAATACCTGAGCTATGTCGACCAGCTGCGCAGGCACAACCTCGAGTTGGCGAGCGAGTATTTGCTGATGGCGGCGATGCTGATCGAGATCAAATCTCGCATGCTCTTGCCGCCCAAGAAGACCGAGGACGGCTCGGAACCCGAGGATCCGCGCGCCGAGTTGGTCAGGCGCTTGCTGGAGTATGAACAGATCAAGCTGGCCGCTGCCCGCTTGGGTGCCTTGCCGGTCGCGGGCCGAGACTTCCAGTTGGCGCAAGTGCACATCGAACAGTCGCTGCAGCCGCGTTTTCCAGACGTTGATGCGAACGACTTGCGTGATGCCTGGCTAGACATCCTGCGCCGCGCCAAGCTCAATCAGCACCACAAAATCACGCGAGAGCAATTGTCGGTGCGTGAGCATATGAGCATCGTCTTGCGGCGCTTGCAGGGTCAGAAGTTCTTGGAGTTCGAACACCTGTTCGACATCAGTCGCGGCCAAGCTGTGCTGGTGGTGACCTTTATTGCCATGCTGGAGTTGGCGCGCGAAAGACTGCTTGAGATCACGCAGGCCGAGGCGTTTGCGCCCATCTATGTGCGCTTGGCCTACAGCCCGAGCTGAAAACCTCAGCGGTTCAAGGCGTGGTCGCGCCGCGCCAGGTTGAAAAAAGCGTTTCCGGCTGGTGTTGCACCATCTGCCCAACCGCCAACACCGCCTGAGTGCGGGAGCCCACGCCCAGCGCCTTCAAGACGGCGGCCACATGGTCCTTGACTGTCTCTACGGTAATGCCAAGCTCGCGTGCAATGATCTTGTTGGGTTTGCCCTGCAAGAGCAAGGCCAAGACATCGGTTTGCCGAGGGGTCAGCGCCAGACTCTCCAGCCCGGTAGAAACTTGGTAGTTCGAGGACATGGCCTGCTGCTGAATCTGCACCAGCTTGGCCTGCTTTGTCGACGCTTTGCCAGTCAAACTGGGGGTGTCTGGCGCGCCCAAATTCATCGGCGGCACATAGATGCCGCCGGCCATCACCAGCTTCAAGGCTTGCGACAGCAACTCGGTGCCCGCTCGCTTGGGCACAAAGCCCATCGCACCCTGATCGATGGCGCGGATCACATCGCTGGCGCGATCAGAGGCCGAAATCACGACCACCGGCAAGGCCGGATAAGCATCCCGGAACTCGTCCAGGACATCAAAGCCACTGGCATCACCCAGCTGCAAGTCGAGCAGCACAAGATCAAAGTCACTGTGCTTGCCCAACTCCAGGCGGGCCGCTGCCGCGCTGTCGGCCCCAATGACTTCGACGCTTTCGTCCAAGCCTTCAATGACCGTCTTCAGCGCCGACAGAATCAGCGGATGGTCGTCGATGAGCAAGACCTTCATGCTCGCCCCTTTTTGCAAAATGCCTGTGTCTTCTTCATATGGGTCCAAATGATAGGTCAGAGCGCAAGACTTGGGACTCGCCCTCTTGGGCGATATGAGGCGTGGTCAACGGCGACTTGGGTGCGTCATATTTAAGTCGACCAAGACTTATCGGTATTGCCTGATCAGTGCCTCGGCAACGCACACCGGCCTATCCGAGCCGTTACGCTCAACACTGACCTCCATACGCAACTGCACGCCGCCTTCGATCGGCTCACAACCCAAGAGTTTGAAGCGAGCGCGCAAGCGACTGTCCACTGGTACCGGAGCCGGAAAGCGCACGCGATTGAGCCCGTAGTTCAGTCCCATGCGACTTTCTTTCACCCTGAAGGCGGTTTCAAGAAACCGGGGGATCAGACTCAAGGTCAGAAAGCCATGTGCGATGCAGCCACCAAAAGGTCCGGTTGCCGCCCGCAGAGGGTCGGTATGAATCCACTGCTGGTCATCACTGGCATCAGCAAAGCGCTGAATACGGGCCTGATCGACCAGGATCCAATCACTGACACCAATCTCCTGGCCGATCATGTCCGCCAGGTCCAGCAGGCGCTCAAACTCACGCATGGGCGGCGTCAAGCCATTCGGTCACAGGCTGCCACTGAGCCAAATCCCGCTCGACCCGGCTGGGCGCCACATCCCAGATCGTCAAGCCGCGCGCCGCGAGCTGTACATAGTTCTGCGTATCGCGCAGCAAGCCCAAAACCGGCACCGCCAACTCCGGCAGAAAATCTTGCAACTGCTGCACCGACAAAGTGCCCTCTTTGGCACGCATGCCGACAATGGCCAACTGCGGCTGCTTGTCGCTGCTGGCGCATTCGGACCTCAGTTCTTGCAGCTTTTGAACAAAATCATAGGTTGCCTGGATATCGAACAGGCTGGGCTGCAGCGGGATCAAGATCTTGTCCGCCAATTTGTACAGGGAACGCAACTTCTTCCCACTCAAGCCCGCCGGACTGTCCATCACCACATGACTGACCCCTTTGGGCGGCTTGACGGTCTGCTCGCCGTCAAAGTCCCAGCCCTGAATCTTCGGCAACTCGGCTGAGCGCAGCGCCAGCCAACGACGCGCCGACTGCTGTTTATCCACATCGCCTAGCATCACCGCATGGCCGCGCCGCGCCAAGTAGCCCGCGGTATTGGTAGCGACCGTGCTTTTCCCCACCCCACCTTTGGGGTTCGCGATCAGGATCACAGGCATGACAACAACTCCTCGCTTCGATTCGGCCGGCAATGTTAGCCGCCCGAAGAAGCTGCAGGCGGCTCAATCTGCAAAGTGAGCGTCGGCGCTGCGACAATCCGCCCATGTTCGCCCCATCCCAACTCGACGTCCGGCGTTTTTTCTGCGCCACCTATCGCAAGCTGCGTGACAAAGCGCCCCTGATCCCCATGGAGGTGATTGCCGCCGAATGGATTGATTTGCATCCCGAGTACCACGCGGTGCTGGGCGACGAAGCGGCCGCTTTGGCGGCTGTCTACAGCGTTGAGGAGGGGCAGACCAATCCGTTTTTGCACCTTTCGATGCACTTGACCATCAGCGAGCAGCAATCCATCGATCAGCCGCACGGCATACGCCAAGCCATCGAATTGCTGGCTGCCAAGCGCAACTCACTGCACGAAGCACACCATGCCGCTATGGACTGCCTGGGTGAAATGATCTGGGCCTCACAGCGCAGTGGTCTGCCGCCCGATGGCCATCAGTATCTGGACTGCGTAAGCAAAAAAGCCACGCGTCGCTAGCGTGGCTTTTCTGGTGCGGCGGACTGGCTCAGGCCTGGATAGAGCCGCCCAAAGCCTTGCGTTCGTTTTTGCCCGTGGCCGAGTAAAGGCCCGTGTTCTCACCCGGCATCAACACATCAATGGCCCGGTCCAAGGCGGCGGTGGCGCGCGCCAAAGACTCGCGCTGCGCAGCTACTCGCCCGCCGGCCAGCGCCAAACGGTGACGCAAATTGGGGGGGACTGATCCGCTGCGTGCAGCGTCGCTGAAGCGCGTGATCGCTTGAGCCAAGGCCTGGTGCAGCTTGCCTGCATATTGCTCAATCGCGCCGGTATCACGGCGCAGCAAAGCGTCGCCGAGCAAATTCAAGCAACTCTCCACCTCCAACAAAGGCTGCTCAAGCTGCTGGCTGACCGCCGCGGCATTTGGATCTGAGGAGGGCAAAGCTTGCATGACAATCCCCGCCATAAGGCGTTGAGAACGCGCTGTATAGGCGTTCGGGTCCAAGAGAAAACCGAGTCAATCGATAAGTTCATGGCCGCAGCCATGAACACGCCTCAATGTGGCGTCATTCGACCGAGCATTTCTTGAGCATTGGCAATCAGTTTTTCGGCAATCACATTGGCATTGACGGTGAACTTGCCTTCGGTGATCGCCTGAGAAATTCGTCCGACCTTGGCCGCGTCAAAGCTGCCGTCTTCGGGCACGCCTTGCAGAAGTTGGGTCGCATTGGTGGACAACTCGAGCTTGGCACTGGCTTCAGGAGCTTTTTTGCTCCCGACCTGAGTGCTGCCGCCATTGGCTGATGCCCGCCCCGTTTGACCCGCAGCGGGCTTGTCTACCCCCACCGGGGTCGACGTGACATCTGGGCTATTACCGATCTTCATGGTGTTCTCCATAGACTTGGGCAGGGCCCAAATCTTTCCAGGTTTTGCTCAAACCAGCCTTGCTTCCTATCGAAACCAAGCGGCTTTTTCGGTGTATCGACACGGGAACAGAAAACTTTAGAACTTTCGACAAAAAACCACCCCAGCGTCATGGCGACCGAGCCACGGCGACGAGACTGCCTGTGTGCCGGCCAGAGCATACAGAGATCTGCATTCATAGCAACATCTCCACTGCCCGCTCGCCGACCACCCGACCGGAAATAATCCGGCCATTTTCAAAACGAACTTTGACGCTTTGTCCTTCCAGTCCCGCCGTCAATGCCTGGCCTTCCCTGGCCACCGCATAGCCCGAGCCCACGGCTCGCACCATCACGGTATCGCCAGCGGCGAACCATTGCCGCACCTTCAAACTGCTGCTCCGCACGGCTTCCCCGGCCGCCAAAGGGCGACTGAGCGTGCGTCCAACCAGGCTGCTGGCATCCGAAAATACCGCGCCAGCCTCGGCTGCTATATCTATTTCGGCTGAACTGAGCAGAGCTTGAGTGAGCAAGGCCCCAGCCGGCAGTGCATCGACCGCGACCAGCGCACGCGCATAGACCTTGACCGTCACCGGCAAACTGACATTCCAGCGCACTGGCCCCTCCAAGCAGCGCAAGCCAATGCGTGTGCGACCCCACATTTGTAGGCCGGGTGGCAGATAAGGTTGCACTTGATTGCAGGGCGCCAACTTGAGCCTGGGGTCAAGCCGACCTATTTGCACATCAATTCGAGCCTGCTCCGGCAGCCCGATCCTGGCGCCGGCTTGAGCGACCTTTTGCACCTGCAGCGTCAACTCTGCATTCAAGCTACCCAGCTCTTGCGCTCGGACTGCACCGGAAAACAAGGTCAACGCCAGCCCTAGAAAGCAGGCCAGCGGCCAGGCGTTCTGGGGGGTAGATGGGCGAATCTGAAACATGGACGGACTGTAGACCTGGCAGACCGGTCGGCTTGCCGCGAAATGCGCAGCAAAGCCCTTGCTTATCCCGCTAATGTTTTCAGAAGCGGGCCAACACAATCCGTTCACATCGCCTATTCCCCCATCCTGCCTTCGTCTGGAACAAAGAATAGTCCGCCCAAGCTTCACTCCCAAGCCGGCTGCGACCAAGAGGTACTGATCATGCTGAACCGACTCACCGATGCCTTGAACTTCCAGACCCAGGCGCTGACCCTGCGGTCGGAGCGGCAGCGCTTGCTGGCCAGCAATATCGCCAACGCAGACACACCAGGATTCCAAGCCAAAGACATGGACTTCGCCCGCGCCTTGCGTGAGGCGAGCTCCGAGAACGCCCAAGCCGGCGCACTCAAGACAACGCAAAGCGGTCATATCGCACCGCCGGCCGGCGCGCGCAGCGAGTCGCAAAAGCTCTACTCCACGGCAGCCCAAACCAATTTGGACAGCAATACGGTGGACATGGACCGCGAGCGCGCCAACTTCGCCGACAACTCGGTCAAGTACGAAGCAACGCTGCGTTTCATCAGCGGCTCGGTACGCACCGCGCTCGATGCGATGAAGTCGCACAACTCGGCTTAAGTCGGCCGCAACCAGCTTGCCTCGGCTTGAGCACAGGAGCAGTACCCCATGTCAATGTTTCAGATCTTCAATGTGGCGGGCAGCGCAGTCAGCGCCCAAAGCCAGCGGCTCAATGTCGTGGCCAGCAATTTGGCCAATGCAGAAACCGTCGCCGGCCCCGACGGCCAGGCCTACAAAGCGCGCCAAGTGGTGTTTCAGACCGCCTTGGTGGGCGCCGGCAACGATCCGGCGAGTGCCGGCGTGCGCGTCAGCACCATCAGCGAAGACCAGACACCGGGGCGACGTGTCCATGACCCCAAGCATCCCAAAGCGGATGCCGAGGGCTATGTGACCTATAGCAATGTCAACACGGTCGAAGAGATGGTCAACATGATTTCGGCCTCGCGCTCCTATCAAAACAATATCGAAGTGATGAGCACAGCCAAAAGCCTGCTGCTCAAAACCCTGCAACTCGGTCAGTCCTAAGGGCTGAATTGGAAAGCACATCATGGCTACAAGCGCTGTCAGCAACACCACAACCACCAAAGCAGCCACGGATTCGCTGCTGACGCAAAGCAGCAAGAACGCGGCCGAAACGCAGGATCGGTTCATGAAACTCTTGATTGCTCAAATGAAGAATCAGGATCCGATGAACCCCATGGACAACGCGCAGGTCACCAGCCAAATGGCGCAGATCCAGACGGTCACCGGCGTCAGCACCTTGGACACCAGCATCAAGTCCTTGTCCTCGCAGTTTGTCCAGATGCAGGCGCTGCAAAGTGTTTCACTGGTCGGACGTGATGTCAGCGTCGAAGGCAACCGCCTCCAAATGGAAGCGGGTGTCGGCGAAGGCGTGTTCGAGCTCGGTGGGCCGGCCGATGCCGTCAAGCTGGAAGTCCTCAGCCCGGGCGGCAATGTGATCGACACGGTTCAGCTCGGCGCGCAAGGTTCTGGTCGCCACAACTTCACTTGGCAAGCCGACCAGAACGATCCCACGGCCAAATACAACTTCCGCATCACCGCCAGCAGTGGCACCAATGCGGTCTCCAGCTTGCCCTACAGCCTGGACAAGGTGATCGCGGTGAACACCAGCGGCTCCAAGCTGCAACTGCAACTGCAAAACGCCGGACTGGTTGACTACGGCAGCATCAAGACGATCGACTGATTTCACTCCCAACGCAGCAAAGAACAAGGAACCATCATGAGTTTCCAACAAGGTCTATCCGGTCTCAACGCCGCCGCCAAAAATCTGGACGTCATTGGCAACAACATCGCCAATGCCGGTACCTACGGGGCAAAGTCCTCGCGGGCCGAATTCAAGGAAGTCTATGCCGGCGCACTCAGCGGCAGCGGCGGCAGCCCCATCGGCATTGGCGTGACGCTGAACACCGTCGCGCAGCAATTCACGCAGGGCAATATCACTTCCACCGACAACCCGATGGACCTCGCCATCAACGGCGGCGGATTCTTCCAAGTTGGTGACGGCAAGAACCCTGTTTCCTATTCGCGCAATGGCCAGTTCAAGGTCAGCCAGGAGGGATTTATCGTCAACGGCGAAGGATTCAAGCTGCTCGGTTATCCGGCCGACGGCACCGGCGTGATTCAACCCGGCCTGGCTCAAACCCTGCGCCTGCCAACGGCCGGCATTGCCCCGCAGCCGACCACCGAAGTCAAGATGGAATTCAATCTTGACTCTAGAGCCACTTTTTCCGGCAAGACCGCAGACCCGGGCATCAACCTGAAGGATGCGAAGACCTATAACAACGCAACCTCGATGACCGCCTATGACGCCAAGGGGCAGAGCGTCGCAGTCACTTTCTACTTCCAGAAAGTTCAGCCGGTCACCGGTCCTTTGGCCGACCCGCCGACCGACCCAGTAGATCCGCTCGAAACCACCAAATGGAATGTGTTCGCCACGGCCAATGGTGAGTTCTTCACCAAAGGCGCGGACGGCAACCCCATCATCACGACGCCGGCCGATCCCACGACCATTCCCCCGACCGTCGCGAGAATGATCTCGCCCTACACCACGCTTGAGTTCGACCCCAAGGGTGGCAAGCCGATCTCGCCGACGACCGAGTTGGCGCTGCAGATCCCGGCCACTTCGACCGCCCAAGGATCGACGCTTGAAATCATTGGCGCATCTTTGAACGTCTTGGGCGCCAGCGAAAACGGCTCCAGCTTTGGCGTGACGAACCTGACTCAAAACGGCTATGCACCTGCGCAGTTGGCGGGCATCGTGATCGAGGGCTCGGGCGTCGTGACGGCGCGCTATTCGAACGGACAATCCAAGGCAGCCGGGCAAGTTGAACTGGCCAACTTCATCAACCCGCAAGGTCTGCAACCCTTGGGCGGCAACCGCTGGGCGCGCACCTTGACCTCGGGGGAGGCGGTGGTGGGTGTGGCCGGCGACGGCAATCTGGGCCGCATTCAGTCGGGCGCTTTGGAGGAATCCAATATCGACCTGACCGCCGAGTTGGTCAATATGGTGACGGCGCAGCGCGCCTACCAGGCGAGCGCGCAGACGATCAAGACGCAGGACCAGGTGCTGCAGACCATCGTCAACCTGCGCTAAAGATCATGGCCCGTCCCCGCAGTCGCATCGCGCCAGTCCCTCAAGGGGGCGCAGCCCGCTGGCCCGGCAAAGCCGGTTCCAAGGGCTCAGCGCGATCAGGCCGCAGGTGCGCCGCCCATGCGCCGCTTGGCCAAACTGGAGGCCCTATATGGACCGCATGATTTACCTCTCTATGGCCGGCGCCAAGGCCTCGATGCAGCGCCAGGATGTGCTGGCCAACAATCTGGCCAATGTCTCGACCAACGGATTTCGGGCCGAGTTGCAGGCATTTCGGGCCGTGCCGGTGAATGGCGATGGCGCCAGCACGCGCGCCTATGCGCTCGAAACCACCACAGGCTACAACCCCAACGGCGGCCCGGTGCAAGCCACCGGCCGCAATCTGGACGTGGCCATGAAGGACAACGCCTGGTTGGCCGTGCAGGGGCTGGACGGCACCGAGGCCTACACCCGCGCCGGTTCGCTGGACGTCAATGCTGACGGCTTGCTGGTGACCCGCAATGGCCTGCAAGTGATTGGCGATGGTGGACCGATCACGGTGCCGCAAAACACCGAGCTGGCCATAGGCGCCGACGGCACCATCAGCGCCAAAGACAGCCAGGGCAAAACCAGCACGGTCGCCAAGCTCAAATTGGTCACACCCGAGGCACCGCTGACTCGCGGGCCCGATGGCCTGTTCAGGGCCACCGACGGTGATTTGCCAGCCAACGCCGACGCGCGCGTGCAGGACGGCGCACTGGAAGGCTCCAACGTCAGCCCGGTCGAGACCATGGTCGGCATGATTGCCGCCGCCCGCCAGTTCGAACAGCAGATGAAGCTGCTGCAGATTGCCCAGACGCAGGGCCAGCAATCCTCCAAATTGCTTGGTTCCACCTAAAGCCCTTCGCAAAGGATAGGCATCATGATTCGCTCCCTCTATATCGCCAAGACCGGCATGGAAGCCCAGCAAACTCAGCTGGACACCATCTCGCAGAACTTGGCCAATGTCTCGACCAATGGCTATAAGCGTTCGCACGCCATCTTCGAAGACCTGATGTACCAGAACCTGCGCCAAAGTGGAGCCAACACGACCGAGCAAACCCAGTTGCCGACTGGCCTGCAGATCGGCCTGGGCGTGCGCCCGGTGGCCACAGCACGCATCTACAGCCAAGGCAATCTGCAGCAGACCAGCAACAATCTGGACATTGCCATCAAGGGCAATGGTTTCTTCCAGATCCAGCAGCCGGACGGCACGACCGCCTATACGCGCGATGGCTCCTTCCAGCTCAGCGCAGCCGGACAGATCGTCAATAACAACGGCCTTACCTTGCTGCCCGGCATCACCATCCCGAACAATGCGCAGAGCGTGACGGTCGGCAACGACGGCACGGTCAGCATCACCGTGCCCGGCAACCCGACGCCGCAAACAGTGGGGCAAATCCAATTGGCCAACTTCATCAATCCGGCCGGTCTGGACCCCAAAGGCCAAAACCTCTTCACCGAAACGGCTTCCTCGGGAACCCCGACGAACGGCGCACCAAGCTCGGACGGCCTGGGCGTGCTGCAGCAAGGTTATGTCGAAACCTCCAACGTCAATGTGGTGGAGGAACTGGTGGCGATGATTCAAACCCAGCGCGCCTATGAGATGAACTCCAAGGCAATCCAGACCTCGGACCAGATGTTGCAAAAACTCGCACAGATTTGAGGCTCATCATGACTAAAAAGCACTCTTTCATGCGGCGGCTCGCGCTGCCCGGCTCGCTGGCCTGTGCCTTGCTCCTCTCGGCTTGCGGCACGCTCTACCCGGTGCCGCAGGTCGACTTGCAACCCGGCCCTGTCGTGACGCTGCCGTCCTTGCCCCAGCACGCCCCCGGCAATGGTTCGATCTACCAGGCCGCCAGCTACCGGCCGCTGTTCGAGGATCACCGCGCCCGCATTGCCGGCGACACCTTGATCGTACAAATCGTCGAGAAAATCAGCGCCAGCCAAAGCTCGACCAGCGCCCTGAACAAGAGCGGCACGGTCAGCGGCGAGGTCACTGCGATCCCCTTTGTGAGCCCCAAGGCCTTCGCGCGCGCTTCAACCGCCGGCACCTCGGCCACAGTGGCGGCCGGCAAGGGCAGCAACGAAAACTCCAACAATTTCTCGGGCAGCATCACGGCAGTGGTGACGGCCGTGCTGCCCAATGGCCATCTTTTGATCAGCGGCGAGAAGCAAATTGGCGTCAACCATAACGTCGATGTTCTACGCTTCTCGGGCCAGGTTGACCCGCATATGATCACGCAGGGCAATATCATCGCCTCAGCCTCGGTGGCCAATGTTCGGATCGAACAAAAGGGCCGCGGAGCGACCGCCGACATACATGGAATAGGCTGGTTCTCTCGCTTCTTTTTGAACCTTTCGCCGATTTAAGTTTGCGCAGAATCGGTCGTAGAAGTCCCCCTTCACGACCATCATGCAAACCTCCTCAAAACCCACCTCTTTCAGCACCTTTGGCCCGCTCCTCCAGGCCCTGCTGCTGCTCAGCGCCCTGCTCTGGTGGCCCCATGCAGCCGAGGCGGCCCGCATCAAGGAAGTCGCCTCCGTCCAAGGGGTTCGCAACAATGCCTTGACCGGCTATGGTTTGGTGGTGGGCCTGGACGGCACCGGTGACCAGACCACCCAGTCTCCCTACACCGGCCAGAGCCTGTCCGCCATGCTGCAACAGTTTGGCGTGACCTTGCCGCCGGGCGTGACGATTCAGCCCAAGAACGTGGCCGCCGTGATGGTGACCGCGCAGCTGCCAGCCTTTGCCCAGCCTGGCCAGCAAATCGACATCACCGTAGCCTCGATCGGCAACTCCAAGAGTTTGCGTGGCGGCACCCTGATCTCCACACCGCTGCGTGGCGCCGACGGTCAGGTCTATGCAATGGCGCAGGGCAATCTGATCATCGCTGGCGCCGGCGCCTCGGCGGGCGGCTCCAAGGTCACCGTCAATCATCTCAGCGCCGGCCGCATCCCATCGGGTGCCCTGGTCGAACGCAGTGTGGCCACGCCGCTGCAAAACAGCGACTTCATCCAGCTTGATTTGAACTCGATTGACTTCACCACGGCCCGCGCGGTGGCCCGCGCCATCAACAAGGCCAAAGGGGCCGGCGTGGCTCAAGCCGTGGACGGCCGGGTGGTGCGCGTGCGCGCACCGATGGACGCCGATGAGCGCGTCAACTTCATGGCCGATATGGAAAACCTGACCTTCGAGCTGTCCGAACCCGCCGCCCGCATCATCATCAATGCGCGTACCGGCTCGGTGGTGATCAACCAGGCCGTGACTTTGGCGGCCTGCGCGGTTGCGCATGGCAGCTTGTCGGTGACGATCAGCTCGACACCGGTGATCAGCCAACCCAATGCCTTGTCCGGCGGCCAAACCGTGGTCAGCGAAAAAACCGACATCGCCATCAAACAAGAACCCGGCAACTTGATCCAACTGCCGGCCGGCGCCAAGTTGGCCGATGTGGTGAAGGCACTCAACTCGCTGGGTGCCACGCCGCAAGACCTGCTGGCCATCCTGCAAGCGATGAAGAGCTCGGGCGCCTTGAACGCCGAGCTGGAGGTAATTTGAAATGGCCCTGTCTCCCACCTCACTGAATGCGGGCGGCAATGATTTCCGCTCGATCGAATCACTGCGCGGAGCAGCGGTGCGTGACCCCAAGTCCAGCATCCGTGAAACCGCCAAGCAGTTCGAGTCACTCTTCATGCAAGAAGTGATGAAGAGCATGCGCGCCGCCACCATGTCCAGCGAAATGATGGAGAACTCGGCCACCAAGCTGGGCACCGAGATGCTGGACACCCAGTTCGCCGGCAAGATGACCGGCCTGCCCGGCGGCCTGTCGGGCGCGATCGAGCGCCATTTGCAGCGCCAGATGGGCCTGAGTGGCAAAGACGGCGACAAGGCCATTGACAAGACTGGCCTGCAGCCCCTGCCAGCACTGGCCAAAAAAGGCATCGCGCCGCATGTGCAGAGCTTTATTCAAAAGCATGACGGTGCGGCCAAGGCAGCCGAGGCACAGACCGGTATTCCGGCCAGCTTCATGCTGGCGCAAGCCGCGCATGAATCGGGCTGGGGCAAGCGCGAGATCAACGGCGCCGACGGCAGCCCCTCCTTCAACGTCTTTGGCATCAAGGCCACCTCAAGCTGGACGGGCCGCGTGACCGAAGTGCAAACCACCGAGTTCATCGATGGCAAGCCGCAAAAAGTCATGGCCAAGTTCCGCGCCTATGCCAGCTACGAAGAGGGCTTCAAGGACTATGCCAAGCTGATCGGCACCAATGAGCGCTACAGCAAGGTCGTGGCGCAAGCGCAAAGCGGTGGCGCCGAGGGCTTCGCGCGCGGGCTGCAAAAAGCCGGCTATGCGACCGACCCTGAATATGCCCAAAAGCTGGCCCGCGTCATCAACACCACGGTGCGTGTGCAACGTGCCCTGGCTTGATTCGCTGCGCTAAGGAGCACTGAGCATGGGATCCCTGCTTTCGATCGGCATTCGCGCCATGATGGCCAATCAGGCGGCGATTCAATCCGTCGGCCAGAACATTGCCAATGCCAATACGCCGGGCTATTCACGCCAATCGGTGATCTTGACGACGCCTAACGGTCAATTCACAGGGGGTGGCTTTTTTGGCCGCGGCGTCAATGTACTGACCGTGGAGCGGTCTCACAACGAATTCCTAACCAGTCGGGCCGTGAACTCCAAAGCGATCGCGCATATGGATTCCACCGCCATGGACAAGCTGTCCCAGCTGGAAAAAGTCTTTCCGCCCGGCGAAACCGGCCTGGGCGCCGCAGCCGGGCAATTCCTCAGTGCGATGGTGGACGTGACCAGTCGCCCCTCGGATCCATCGGCCCGCCAAGTTGTGATGGGGCGCGCCACCGAATTGGCCTCGCGCTTCTCCAGCGCCGGCCAGCAGCTGGGCGAACTGCAAGCCGGCGTGATCAGCGATATGCGCACCAATGTGGATGTGGCCAACCAACTGGCCGAGCAAATCGCCTTTGCGAACCGCGAGATCTCCGCGGCGGTCGGCACCGGCCACACCCCCAATGACTTGCTCGACAAGCGCGACCGGCTGATTTCCAACTTGAGCGAGTACATCCAGGTCACAACGCTGTCAGCCAGCGACGGCTCGGTCGGCGTCTTCATCGGCGGCGGGCAAAGCCTGGTCCTGGGCGGCCAATCACAACGGCTATCCGTCAGCGTTGACCCCTATGACGTCAAACGCGGCAACTTGAGCATCGGCGACGCCAGTGGCAGCCGCGAGTTGGATGAAAGTGTCCTGACCGGCGGGTCATTGACTGCCTTGCTGAGGTTTCAGAACAAGGACCTGCAAGACGCCCGCAATCTGCTCGGCCAAATGGCTGCGGCCCTGTCAAGCCGAGTCAATGATCAGCAGGCCCTGGGCATGGATCTGTCCGTGCCTCCCGGCAAGGGTGTGCCGCTGTTCGCCGTCGGCGCGCCGCGCAGCCTGCCCTCGGCCACCAATGGCCGCGACGGCACGGGCCGCTTCCTCACCGACGTGAAGCTCACCATCACCAATTCCAGCCAGTTGCAAGCCAGCGCCTACAAGCTGCAGGCCGACCCCACCGGTGCCCCCGGAAGCTACTTGCTGACACGCTTGAGCGACGGTGTTCAAAGCAAGGTCGTGGATGGCGATTCGGTGGATGGATTCAAGATCGACTTCACGGCCGGTGCGCCCGGCAATGGCGACACCTTCATCCTGGAGCCAGTCGGGCAAGCCGCACTCGAAATGCGCCGCGTGCTGGATCAAACTTCGGGCATTGCGGCCGCATCCCCGCTGAGTGCCGCGACCAATATCGACAACAAGGGCTCAACCACCGTCAACTCCATGTACGCGGTCAACGACAAGCTGGACAAGACCCTCGCGCCGATGACACTGGCATTCGGAGACCCCGACCCCGCCGACGCGGCCAAGCTGCAATACACCTTGACGCTGGCCGATGGCTCGGTGCTGAATGGCACCTGGTCGGCCGGCCAACGCATCGGCAACGAGCCCAACGCCGTGCCGCCGATTGATTTGGGGTTTGAGCTGAGCCTGAACGGTGTGCCGCGCAAAGACGACACGATTTCCATCGAAGTGACCAAGTACCCGGCCACCAACAATGGCAACGCCAAAGCCTTCTTGAATATCCAAACCGAGAAGTTCATCGGGCAGCGGCTGCAGCCCGACGGCAGCTTGGCGGTCGGCTCCACCATCAACGAAGCCTATGCCTCCTCGATGAGTGAAATCGGCTCGCGCGTGCAAGGTGCCACCTACCTGTCCGGCGTGTCGGTCAGTGTGGCGGCCGAGGCCGAAGCCAGCCGCGCCGGCCAGGCCGGCGTCAATATCGACGAAGAAGCCTCGCGGCTGATGCAGTACCAACAGGGCTATCAAGCGGCCGCCAAAGTGCTGCAAGCGGCTCAGTCCATTTTTGACGAACTGTTGCGCATCGCCGCCAGGTAAGCCAAGGAGTTTTAATCATGCGCTTGTCCACCGCCAATATTTTCGACGCCAGTATTGCCACGCTGCAGCGTCGCCAGCAGCAAATGCAAGAGTCGCAAACTCAGCTGACCTCAGGCAAGAAGATCGCCAATGCCAGCGACGACCCGACGGGCGCTGCGCGCGCCGAACGAGCGATGGCCACCATCAGCCGCGTCGATGCCAATCAACGCGCCCTGGAAGCCAGCCGCAATGGCACCACCCTGAGCGAGGCCGCCTTGGGCGATGCCAATGAACTGCTGCAGCAGATGCGCGAAACCATGGTGTCCGCCGGCAATGCCAGCTATAGCGACGCCGAGCGGGTGGGTCTGGCCAACAAGATTGCCGGCCTGCGCGACCAGTTGCTGGCGATTGCCAACCGGGGCGATGGCGCCGGCGGCTTCCTGTTCTCCGGCCAAGGCTCAAGTGACCCACCCTTCCTCGACCAAGCCGGTGGCGTGCGCTTCAACGGCATGTCCGGCAGCATTCAAACCGGCAATATCGACAACTTCCCACTGACCGTCGACGGCCGCATGGCCTTCGAGCAGGCGCGCAGTGGCAACGGCAATTTTGAGACCATCCCCAAATCCAATACGCTGACCGGGCTTCCTCCCAAGGGTTGGATCGATGCGGGCCGGGTGGCCGACCCGTCGCTGCTGACCGGCCACAGCTACCAGATCAATATCAGCGGGACCGCACCTGGCACGACCTATGACGTGCTGGATGTCGACACGGGTGCGTCGGTTCAGTCCGGCCTGTACGCCACCGGCAAAGCCATCACCTTCGACGGCATGTCGGTGACGATTACCGGCGCCTTGGCCGACGGTGACCAGTTCGACCTCGCACCGTCCACCAATTCGCTCAAACTCTTCGATGTGCTGGACCGCACGGTTGCGGAGCTGCGCATGCCCTTGCGGGCCGGCGCCGAAATCACCCAATCCAATTCTGGCCGGGTGCGCGATATTGATGCGGTGATGGTCAATTTACAAAATGTTCGCAGCCAGTTGGGCGAACGGCTGAATAATCTGGACGGCACCGAAGGGCGGATGGCCGCCCTGAAGCAGTACAACCAAGCCGAACGCTCGGCCGCCGAGGATCTCGATATGGTGCAGGGCATTTCAGACTTCCAGAATCAGCAAACCGGCTACGACACAGCGTTGAAGACCTACGCCATGGTGCAGCGTATGTCACTGTTCCAATACATCAACTCCTGACCCATAGACTGGTCTTTCCCTTCGAGCCAATCGACCCGCCATATTCAATGAATCATCAAATTCTGGGCGCTGTTGCGCTGGGCTATACCCCTTTGATCGACCAGCAGCGGATGGTCACTGCCACGCGCTTGACAGTTATACCGCTGCGCCCCGACGCCAAACTGGAGGCCAGCGAGTTGCTGGCTGCAGTGGCCGAAGTGTGGCCGGCCGGCGCAGGCGCAGTCATCCTCAATGTTCTGAATGAAGACTTGCTGGAGAGCCTGCTGCGAACCGAGCCCTCGGCCAATTTGATGATAGAGGTGCCGGCCTTTATGGCCACCGACGCCGCCCATGGCGAACTCTTGCTGGCACTCAAGAAACGGGCCATTCCCTTGCTCTTGAAAGGCTTTCCGAGCGCCGCTTTGGCCGCCGACATCAAACCCTGCTTCAAGTACGTGGTGCTTGACTTGGATGATGAAAGCCGCGGCGGCACCGACACCGGGCTGCCAAAGCTGCAGTCTGGCCTGCGCAGCGCAGAGGACATCGATGCGGCCTTCAAGCGTGGCGTCACCGGCGTAATCGGCTGGCCCATGCAAGGCGGCTACGAAGCCCCGGCCGTCGCCGGCAAGCCCGAGGTTCAGGCCGATCTGCAAGTGATTGTTGAATTGATGTCGCGTATCGACCAGGGTGAAGACGTCGAACGGCTGGAGCAAACGCTCAAACGCGACCCCAGCCTGGCTTTCAAACTGCTGCGTTACCTGAACTCGGCCGCCTTTGGTTTGCCGGTTGAAGTGGCCTCATTTCGGCATGCCATCATGTTGCTGGGCTATGCCCGCATGAAGCGCTGGCTGGCTTTGCTGCTGACGACGGCCAGCAAGGATCACAGCATGCGCCCGATCATGTTTGCGGCCTTGCGTCGAGGCCTGCTGATGGAAGAGTTGGCCAAAGACACAAGTGACGCCGAGTTGCGCGACGAAATGTTCATCTGCGGCCTCTTCTCCTTGCTTGACCATATGTTGAAGCAGCCCTTCAGCAAGCTCTTGCAGTCCATCCCTATGCCCGAGCGGGTGCGTCAAGCCTTGGTTGATGAAACAGGGCCCTATCAGCCCTTTTTGGAGCTGGTTCGCGCGATCGAGAACTCCTCGGTGTATGACTACCGCAGCGCGGCCGAACAGCTGATGCTTGGGGCGGAAGAGATCAATATGTGCGTGCTGCGCGCACTCAGCAAGGCCGCGCAACTGGAGTGAACAAGCCCAAGCTTGGCTGGCCCGTAAACTCGGGGCCAATGTCAGAACAGCTCTCCCTCCTACCCCAAGACCTGGCCGCCCTGCGCGGCCTGTTCGGTTTGATCAGCAACCCCTTGATGTTGCTTGGGGAATCCTTGGAATTGCTGGAGGCCAATGCGAGCGCGTTGGCCCTGCTGGAGCAAACGCCCCACCAAAGCAAAGGGCTGCACGGCCTGCAAACCAGCCACGGTGGGCGCCTGGGTGATTGGCTGCGTCTAGCCAGCCGAGCCATCAGCGAAGAGCGGCGCGGCCCTCCGGCCCCCAGCATCAAACTCAGCGGTGGTCAACGTGCGCCGCTCACTTTGGTGGCCCTGACCCCGAAAGACGAGGCCGATCCGGCGCGCTGGTTGCTGCACGCGGGCGTCGAAGTGAAGCCCCGCAGCAAGTCACCGGCTGCGGAATCAACAGCGCAAGCGCTGCAGCAAGAATGCAGCATGGAAGTGAACGCACGCGAACATGCCGAGCTGACCCAATGGTTCAAGCTCTGCCCGCTGCCCATGGTCTTGTTTGATACCCAAGGCCTGCTGCTGAAAAACAATGCGGCGTTCGCCTCCTTGTGTCTGCAATTGCCGGCCACCTTGCACGAAGCCGACCCCGATATGCAGCAATTGCTGGCGTGGGACAGTGGCAAGCTGAGCGAAGAGTTGTTGGCGCTGACGGGAGCAGACAGCTCGTTGCTGACGCAGGCCAGCCTGCTCGGGCCGAATGGCCGCACGCATTGGATGCAGGGCCGATTGCAGGCCTTCAACAATGGCAAGAGTCCTGCTCAAAGTGGCTTGCCGCGGCGCTTTCTTGCCGTGCTGGAAGACCGCACCTTCGAGCAAGAGCGCGACCTTGCGCACCAACAGCTCGATGCCTTGATGGACACCGCCGGCGTCGGCCTCGCCACCTTTCAACAAGACGCTGGCTGGCTGCGGCCACGCGCATCCCGATCCACGGCCACCACGGGCAATGCGGCCCGCAATCCGCTGGCCAGCCTGCAAGGCATTGGGCGTGACATCGTCGAGGCTGCATCCCTACCCGAATTTGAACGCCTGCAAAAAGCCTTGAAAAAAGGCGATCGCATCGAGGTCCGATATGCGGTGCGTCACCCC
Organism: uncultured Roseateles sp.; assembly: GCA_963510335.1. Classification (GTDB taxonomy): domain Bacteria; phylum Pseudomonadota; class Gammaproteobacteria; order Burkholderiales; family Burkholderiaceae_C; genus Paucibacter_A. Next base: position 5,754 of record CAUPEV010000039.1, on the reverse strand, counting down.
GATTTGGGCCGTCGCTGGTTGCTCACGCGGGTTGAGCCGGGGCAGCTGAAGTCGGGCCAACGCACCACTTCGGTCGTCACCCTGGATGTCACGGCGCAAGCTCAGGCCGAAGACCGCAGCGAGCAGTTGCTGCTTGAGCTCACCACTATCATGGACAGCGCCAGCTTGGGGCTGGCCTATTTGCGCGGCGATCAATTGTTGCGCTGCAATCGCGGCTTCGAGCAGATGCTTGGATTGGCAGATCCACAAGCTGCCGGCACGGCAGTCAGTACTTTGTTTGCGGCCTTGCCGGAGCTGGGCCTGCAAGTCCTTGCCGCCTTGCCCAACTTGGCCGCACAGCAAACCTTTGAGGCGGAGTTTTTGCAGGTCGGCAGCGAAGAAAGTCAGCCGCGCTGGCTGTCGTTGAGCTTGCGCCGCGTCACAAGGCCAGGTGACCCCGGCGAACTCGATGCCCCCGAGCAGGTCAAGGAAAGCATTGCCGTCATCAGCGACATCAGCCGTTTGAAAACGCAGCAGGCCGAGTTGGAAGCCTTGGTGCAGGACCGGGAGATGATGTTCAGCCTCTCCGACGTGGGCATTGCGATCTTGCGCAATGGTCGCGTCACTCGGGCGAACGATGCGCTGGCCCACTTGACTGGCTACCGCATCCACGAGCTGAGCGGCCTGGACCATCAAGAGTTGTTCGACAACTCGATGGACTTTGACAATCAGAGCGAGGCCGTCGAAACCGCCTTGCGCACGCAGGGGCTATGGCGCGGCGAGCGGCGCGTGCGCCGCCAAGACGGCAGCTTCCTGTGGATGCAGATCAGCAAGCGGGTGATGCGCCCGGGCGCGCCCGACGAGGGGCTGATCGCCACCTATGTCAATGTCGATGACCGCTGGCGTGCCCAGCAATCCTTGATGCTGCAGACCGAGCGCGAGCGCGCGGTGCTTGACTCGGTGCTGGTCGGCATCGTGACGGTGGGGCGCGGCGGTATTGAATGGATGAACCGCTCGGCGCGGCGTATGTTCGGCGGCGACCTGAGCGAGTTCGCCGGCCAGCCGATGAGCGTTGTCGCCACGCCGGCTTCCGACCACCCCTTCAGGCAAAGTCACTATCTGGACGAGCTGACCGAGGGTCAGACCGAGGCGTTCGAATGCCGGCTGAAAGCTTGCGACGGGCGCGAGTTCTGGGTTGTCGGCAATGCCGTCGTGACCGGCGCACGCGCCACCGGCAGGCAGCTGACCTATGCCTTGCTGGACATCGACCGGCGCCGCCAAGCCGAAGCGCAAACCCAGCAAGCGCAGGCCAGCCTGAGCCGCATCATTGAAGCCGCGCCACTGGCCATCAGCTTGCATGACGCCAAGACCTTGCGGGTTGAGCAGATCAACCAAGCCGCCGCCACACTGGCCGGGCGCAGCGAAGCAGAGTTAATGGGCGCCAGCCCGGAAGATCTGTTCGGCCGCGAACAGGGCGAGTTGATTCGCCGCGATATGCTGGAAGCGCTACAGGCCAGTGCGGTGACCCAGCGGGAATACAAACTGGGCAGCGGCGAGCAGATGCGAGTTTGGGATGCACGCTTCTTGCATCTGGCAGGCACCTCCGAAGGCTCGGAATCATCAGAAATAGGCGAACCCGAGCAGCTCTTGCTGGTCGCCAGCGATGTGACCGAGCACCGCGCCGCCGAAGAAGCGCGCCTGCAAGCCGCGATCTCACAGCGCGAGCTGCTGGTGCGCGAGGTACATCACCGGATCAAAAACAATCTGCAAGGGGTGGCGGGCCTCTTGCAACAGATCGCCGCGCGCCGACCCGAGGTCGCCAGCGTGATCAATGAAGCGGTCGGTCAGGTCCACGCCATCGCGCAGGTCTACGGCCTGCAAGTGGGTGGCTCTGGCCCCTTGCGGATACGTCAAGTGATGGACGCCATCATTGGCTCGGTGCGGCGCATGTCGGGGCGCACCATCGCCACACAGATCGAAGGCGAGACCGCAGACCAAGTCAATCAATGGGCCCTGCCCGAGGCGGAGTCCATCCCTGTCGCACTGACCCTCAACGAATTGCTGACCAACGCGATCAAGCACAGCCAAGACTGCGTGGTGTCATGCACCCTGATTTGCAATGCCAAAAGCGTCGCGGTTGAAATCATCAATCCGGGCCATTTGCCGCCCGGCTTCAATCTGACTCAAGTGCCCGGCGGGGTCTCGGGCCTGGGGCTCGTGCGAGCCTTGCTGCCGCGCCGCAGCGCAATTTTGACGCTTGATCAGCGCGAGGACTTTGTCGTCTGCCGCGTCGAGTTGCTGGCCCCGAGTGTCAGTCTTTTGGCGAGTGCCTGAACAAGCCAAGCTTGCTCATATCTGTGCATTTCAGAGTTTGAGTGACAATAAGCCAAACAAGGTGGGTTCATAGCCTGCCAAGACACAGCACAGCGGGGGGCCTCCAACGGTGAGCAAGAAGGGCAAGATTCTCGTAGTAGACGACGACCGGTTGGTTCTGGCGACGTTGACCTATGGTTTGGCACAAGCGGGTTTCGAGGTCATCGACGCCGACAACGGCGACGACGCCATCCTGCTGGCACGCGAACACCGACCCGAGTTGGCGCTGCTGGATATACGCATGGAGGGCTTGAGCGGCTTTGATGTCGCCGCCTATTTGCGCGAGTACCTGCACATACCCTTCATGTTCCTGTCTGCCTTTGCCGACGAAGAAACCGTCGCCAAGGTCAAGGAGTTGGGAGCCGTGGCCTACTTGGTCAAACCGCTGGACATTCACCAGATTGTGCCGGCGGTCGAGGCTGCCTTTGCCAATCGCAAGCCGGCCCAAACCGCTGCGCCGCAGTTGCCTGAAACGCCCAAACCAGCTTTGGCCGATTTGCTGCCGGTTGCTGTGGGAATATTGATGCACCGCTATTCGCTGTCACGCCAAGATGCGCTGGCCCGACTGCAAAAACTGGCGACGGCAGAGAATCGCGATTTGGAAATGCAGGCCAGCATGCTGGTCGAAGCGCTGGAGATGTTGGCTCAACCGGCCAATGTGAAATAAAAGCGAGCGCCTGCGCCAACTTCGGCCTCGGCCCAAATCTCGCCGCCGTGTCGGCGCACAATGCGGCGCACCGACGCCAAGCCCACGCCGGTGCCCTGGAACTCACTGGCGCTGTGCAGGCGCTGGAATACGCCAAACAGTCGATCGGCAAAGCGCATATCAAAGCCCGCGCCGTTGTCACTGACGCAATACACCCATTGGCCGCCCTCTTGCTGCGCGTCAAAGCGAATCAAGGGCTGCAAACATTTGCTGCTGTACTTCCAGGCGTTGCCCAACAGGTTTTCCAACACCATGCGCAGGAGCGTGGGGTCGCCCTGCACCAGCATATGCGGCTGAATATGCAGCTGGACCTTGTGCTCGGGCGCGGCTCTGGCCAACTCTTCAATCACAAATCCGGCCAGTTGCGACAGATTGACCGGTTGGCGCGCCAAAGGCTGAGCCGACAGCTGCGCCAGTGAGAGCAAGGAGTCGATCATGCTGTTCATGCGCGCCGCTGCGCCCATGACGCGGTCCAAATGATCGTTGCCGATACGGTCCAGCAGTCGGCCGTAGTCCTCCTTCAATATCCGGGTGAAGCCTTCCACCACCCGCAGCGGTGCCCGCAAATCATGCGACACCGTGTAGCTGAAGGACTCATGCTCGAGTGCCATTTGCCGCGTCTGCGCCGAAGGGCCGGACTCATCCGTCCTGGCGGCAATGCTGGCTGTGGAGCTTGCGCCTGCCTGCGGCCACAAACCCACCAAGCCACGACGGCTACCCTCGCAAACGCCTTCGCCCACAAAGCTGCGTACCGCTTGCGCCGCCAATGCTTGCGCCACCGGCGCGGGCATGCGCGTCAAACAACTGGACCAGGTTTTACCAACTTGCACTTCGTCGCATGCCAAGGCTACAGCTTGGCTATTCAAGGCGAGCACGGTCGCCTCACTCGCCCCCTTCGCCTCACTCGCCTCATTCCCCTCACTCGCATCGCCGCGACCCATGTCCCCACTCAGCAGCCAGGCCGGCCCGGGCAGCGCCTCCATCCAGCGCAACTCGCCAAGTTCGCCCGGCACAGGGCGCGTAACACTGGGCACATCCTCCTGCAGCGCTTGGGCCGTGCCGTAATACCCGCTGAAGCGCCCCTGCCCGTCCGAGCAAGCCATGCCACGCAAGCGCCACCGGGCACCGCCCTCTCGCGCCGAAACATTGACATCAAAGTTGAGGGCGCCACTTTCAAACTGCTTGCGCAAACCTTCCACGCCTCCGTCAATCAACTCGAAACGCTCCCACATCGTTTGAGGTGCAGCGGCACCCGCCCATAAGGAAGTGAGCAGCGCTTGTGGGGCCTGCCACCGCAGAAGACGGTGCTGCGCGTCGCTCGCCCACTGACAGTGCGGCTGCATTTGCGCCAGCATCTGCGCCTGCATGCGTGACTCACGCAAGGCCTCGCCGAGTTGCTGACGCGTCAGGCGCACGCCGATATGCCAAGCTGCGCCCGCCACGGCCAGCAAAACCAAGGCCGTACAAAGTGCAGTCAGAACCATCATGATCAAGCCGACTTCGCCGCTTGGCCGCGCCAGCAGCGCCATGAACAGCAAACAAAAAACCCCGACTGCCAGTCCCAATCCGAGCCACAACACGACACCCCGTCGGGGCATGCGCTGGCTACTGACGCGAGCTTCGCTAAGGCTATTCATAGAGCGCATTGTAGAGACGGGGTTCGAGCTTTCTGCGACCGCGGGTGTCGCGCGCTGAATCGCTTTAATCCGCAGAACTCAAGTTCAGCCAAGGGCCGCCGATACCCGATTGAGACCAAGCCCCTGGCTAACGGGCAAGCTTTGTTTTGCCTTACTCGAAATGATCGGTGCGAGCAGCGCCCCGCAAGGGCTTGCAAGAAAACCCAACTCCAAACATGCCCGATATGCTGAGCGAAGGGAAAAGTCGAATCCGCCAAACAACGACAATCACCTTGCGTGAACTCGCAGCGAAGAAGTCAAGTGCCCCTGTCATATGGAAGCCCCATGCCCGTAACACCGAATCCTGCCATCCAGCACGCCGTCAGCTCCTGCCTCGACGCTCAAAGTTTGGCGCGCTTGCAAGAACTCGACCCCAACGGTGCAAACAAGCTGATTGAACGGGTGATCGCTGCCTATGTGAAGTCCCTCGAAAAGCTGCTGCCTGAGCTTGAGAATGCACGCGGCGAGAACTTGGATTTGAACGTGGTGCGCCATGTCAGCCATACCTTGAAGTCATCTTCGGCCAGCCTGGGCGCACTCAATTTGGCCGAGCGCTGCGCCGAGATCGAAACAATGGCAAGGATTGGTCAAACGGACGGCTTAGAGGCCTTGCTAGACGGTATGCTCTTGGAAGTTATCCAAGTCAGGCTGGCCTTGCTGAGCCTGCTGCCCAATATTCCATGAACGCCGCCCCGCCACACCTCTCCGGCGATTTGCTGGAGCAACCCAAAGTCCTGCTCGTCGACGACGACGAGGTCAACTTGCTGCTGACCGCCGTGGCCCTTCGCGGGCGTGGCTTTGAGATCACCGAAGCACACAGCGGCACCGAGGCCTTGGCCTTGATGGCCGCGATGTCACCGGACATGATCGTGCTTGACGCGATGATGCCGGAACTCGATGGCTTTGAAACCTGCAAGCTGCTGCGCGAAAAGCCCGGATTCGAATCAACGCCGGTGCTGATGCTGACCGGGCTTGATGATGACGCGTCGATCAACCACGCCTACCAAGTCGGTGCCACAG